>JBMYUJ010000033.1:0-30439 GCA_049605255.1 Magnetospiraceae bacterium | reverse complement strand
TACAATTCAGGAGCGATATTGGCTATTCTCGGTGGTCGCTTCTGTCGTCATAATTGCGCGGGAAACACAGTAGAGGTCGAAGGAGAGAGCAACTCACCATCTGGGAGGATGCTGAAGCTTTTTCCGGACTCTCCGAAAAAGAAAAAGGGGCCGCAAAAGCGGCCCCCAGTTTGTCGAAGGAGGGAACATGATCCGGAACCGAGAGAGACAGGAAAGGTGGGAGAGGCGGCCCCGGATCACGAGAACCAACTTACGCTTGAAACGTCCGATTGACCGTGAACCGGTTCACAGTCCGCAATTATTTTTTGATATCCGGCGCCCCGCGCACTTCTGCCCCCGTGGATGTGCATGAACATGCTTATAAAACCGACGAGGGAGAACAACATGGCCACCCGCTTTTCCATCTGCGATTTGAGCGATGCCAACCCGGGTTTGGGCCACCGGTGCAGTCTTCCGTTCAAGGATTTTGGCAAGCGCCGGTATTTTCACGGGCCGATCCGCACGGTGGTCACCATGGAGGACTCCCAACTCGCATATCACTTATTTCAGGAGCCAGGAAACGGCGGCGTGATTGTCATCGACGGGGGCGGCTCCATGAACACCGCTTTGTTGGGAGACGCGCGCGCTGCCCTCCTGAAAAAAAATGGCTGGGCCGGGGTGATCGTCAACGGTGCGGTCCGGGATGCCGCAGACCTTGCCACCATCGATATCGGCATTAAGGCCCTGGGGAGCAGTTTTATCCGGTCGTCAGAAAATGGCGTCGGTGCCATAGATGTTCCGGTCGCCTTTGGTCACGTGCTGTTCGAACCCGGCCATTATGTGTATTGCGACTGGGATGGCGTCTTGGTGAGCCCGCGAGAATTGACGGCCGCTTAGAGCCGGATCGATCACTCGCCAACTTGGCGGGAAGCCGCCCCCAATCCTTCGGGAGCGACCGACCCCCTATCGTTTAACGGGCCTGTGCCTCGACCACCGCCATCGCCGCCATATTCAGAACGCCCCGGGCGGTCACGGAGGGAGACAGCACATGGGCGGGCTGACGGGTGCCCATCAGGATCGGCCCCACCGGCAAGGCATTGCCGACAGCCACCAGCAGATTGTAGGCGCTGTTCGCCGCGTCCATATTGGCGAATACCAGGAAGTTTGCTGCGCCCTCCAAGCTGCTTTCCGGCAATAGCCGCGACCGCAACGCGGGATCGAGGGCGGTGGACACATGCATTTCCCCATCCACCATCAGATCTGGCGCCAACGCCTTCAGCGTCGCCGCCGCCGCCCGCATCTTCCGCGCCGAGGGCGACTCATGCGACCCTAGATTGGAATGGGAAATCAAGGCCACCTTGGGCTCGATCCCGAACCGGCGAATTTCCCGCGCGCCCAGGAGAGTCATTTCGACAATCTCCTCGCTGGTGGGGTCCACCTGCGCATGACTATCGCTGATGAACAAGGTGCCCTTGTCGGTGATCAAGGTGGAAAGCGCGTAGCTGCGATGGGATGTCTCCGCCAGACCAATGACCTGCTCCACATATTTCTGGTGCCAACCATAGCCGCCGGTGGTGCCGCAGAGCATGGCATCCGCGTCTCCCTTATAGACCATCAAGGCCGCGATGACGGTGGTATTGGTGCGCACGATGGTTTTCGCGAGGTTTTGCGAAACGCCCTGGCGCCCTGCCAACCGATGATAGGTTTGCCAATAGTCTTCGTACCGGGGATCGGATTGCGGATTACAGATTTCCAGATCCCGGTCCATCTCCAAACGCAGACCCAGCTTCTCAATGCGCCGCGCGATAACCTCGGGCCGCCCCACCAGGACCGGTTTACCCAACCCTTCATCGACGATGGCCTGGGTCGCCCGTAGCACCCGTTCCGCCTCTCCTTCTGCAAAGGCGATGCGCTTCGGTTCCCGCTTGGCTTTTTCAAAGATCGGCTTCATCAACATGCCAGACCGGTAGACGAACCGCTCCAGGGATTCCCGGTAAGCATCCAGGTCTTCGATGGGGCGCGATGCCACCCCGGACTCCATGGCCGCTTTTGCCACCGCTGGCGCCACCTCCAGAATCAACCGCGGATCGAAGGGACGCGGGATCACATATTCCCGACCGAAAGACGGGCTCTCATCAGCAAAGGTGTTCGACCCCGCCTCCACCGACTCCACCTGCGCGAGCCCCGCGATGGCATGGACACAAGCCACCTTCATGGCCTCGTTGATTTCCGTCGCCCCCACATCCAACGCACCCCGGAAAATATAGGGGAAGCACAGAACATTATTCACCTGATTGGGATAGTCAGACCGCCCCGTGGCGATGATGGCATCGGGCCGCACCGCCTGCGCTTCTTCGGGCATGATTTCCGGAACCGGATTGGCGAGCGCCAAGATCAACGGCGAGTCCGCCATGGTTTTCACCATCTCTCCGGTCAGCCCACCGGGGGCGGAAACACCGAGGAAGATATCCGCCCCCACAATGGTTTCCTCCATGGGAAGATTTGGGCCGTTTTGCGCGAATTGCGCCTTTTCCGGGCTCAGGTTATTCCGACCCGTGGTAATCAAGCCGGATCGGTCGTAAAGAAAGATATTCTCCTTCTTGATGCCAAGATCGACCATCAAACGCAGACAGGCGATGCCCGCGGCCCCGGCGCCAATCCCGACCACCTTGCAATCCTCGATTTTCTTGTTGGCGATCTTCAGGCCATTTACCACCCCGGCGCTGGCCACAATGGCGGTACCATGCTGATCGTCGTGGAACACAGGGATAGAAAGCTGCTCTCGCAAGGTGGATTCCACCTCGAAGCATTCCGGCGCCTTGATGTCCTCCAGATTGATCCCGCCAAATGTGGGCTGCAACCGCCGAATGGTATCGATCATCTCGGCAGGCGTGGGTGCGTCAATTTCGATATCAAACACATCCACACCGGCGAACCGCTTGAACAGAACCGCCTTGCCTTCCATCACTGGTTTTGCCGCCAAGGCGCCGATATTCCCCAGACCCAGTACGGCGGATCCGTTGGAGATTACAGCCACAAGGTTCCCCCGGGCAGTGTAATCCCGGGCGGCATCGGGGTCTTCCGCGATGGCCTCCGAGGCCTTCGCCACCCCCGGGCTATAGGCAAGGGCCAAGTCGCGCTGGCTGGCAAGGGGCTTGGTCGCCACAATCTCCAGCTTTCCCGGTTTTGGAAATTTATGATAGTCGAGGGCCAATTCGTCGAAAGTTTTTGGCATGTCCGCTTCCCTGTAAAATGTTGTTACGCGTCTTTGGCGTCTTTGGCTTTGCGCCCTTTCGTTTCGACTAGTATCCGCATAAATTCATGCGAGGTACAGGGTTCAAACCGGATTGATGGGCAAATTTCGGGATAGCGGCACCCCCACCCGCAACACCAACACAGGTTTTCAAATATTTGGGGCTTTTGGGAACCTGGAAACCATGGGATAAAGGGTCTTCATACCCTGTTTTCCTCATCTTGCTTACTGCCATGGGAGGCGCTTGTGACTGTCCTGCGTTATGCCGGTATTGCCGTTTTTCTGGGTTTCCTATCGACCCCGGCGACTGCGGAATTCGCCGTTGATATGGGCGAACGTCAGATTTTGCAGCGCCTGGAAATTTTGACCCTACAGGATTTATCAGAGGGGCAATCAGGGACGTTCCCCACCTTTACGGACTTTTGTGTTGAGGAAGGAAAGCTCTTTGTCTTCGGTCGCCAGACCGAAGAAGTTCAAGCCTCTGAATATGGTGGCCTTCGCATAGAAATCGTTCCCGGCGGGAAAGCCAAGATCGATGTCGTCACCGGAGCCACGGGCGACCCGTCTGTCCGAACTGTTCTCGACGAGGTATTTCAGAATATCGCCAACTTTAATTGTTCCGTCGACCGACAGCATTTCATCAATTCCCACATGATTGAAGTGGATTCCATCCAAGGCGCCAAGAGCATCTCGGAACTCCTGGATCTGTATGCGGGTATGAACTGAACATGCTTCGACCGCCCCGACGCCCGATACGCCGGCATCGAAACGCAAACAGGCTTTGCGAAAAGTCACCACTGTCTTGCCGAAGCCGGATCCCAGTTTGTGGATCATCCTGGTATTGGCAGTGGGGTCCAGCATCGCCTGTCTGTTCATGAAAGGGGCCGACCAAACCCTCGAAATTTTCCTGCAAGGCCTCAACATCCTCGCCAACCTCGCGCCAAAAATCGGCGCGGGTCTCTTGCTCAGTGGTGCCCTGGTTGTCTTGCTGCCTCGCGATAAAGTCGCCCGGTGGGTGGGAAGTGATTCCGGCCTGCGCGGTCTCGTGGTCGCGACCTTGGCGGGCTGCGTTACACCCGGCGGGCCTTGGACCGCCTTTCCCATTGCCGGGGCCATCGCCGCCGTAGGGGCCGACAAGGGGGTGATGGTCGCGTACCTGGCAAGCTGGATGTCGCTGGGCCTCAACCGGGTGCTGGTCTGGGAAATCCCGGTCATGGGGGAAGAGTTTGCCATTACCCGACTGCTAATCAGCTTTTCCATCCCTATCCTCGCCGGGCTGCTGGCCCGTTTTCTTTGGGCCGCCCTGGGGCGGGAAAAAGACGCTGAAGGGTCCGGCGCATGATCACCGGAATTATTTTTTTGATTGCGGTCTTCATGTTGGCGGAGGCCTGGCGGCGCGGGCAAGGCGGGCATGTAGAGGCCTTGAAGATCGCCGCGCGACAGGCGGTGAATCTCACCCCCCGTATTGTTATTGCGGTGATCGGCGCCAGCTTCATGGCTGCGCTTTTGCCGGAGGACCATGTGGCGGCGTTTATCGGGGAGGAATCAGGCCTCATGGGGTTGGCAATCGCCACCATCGCAGGCGCCGCCGTGCCCGCGGGGCCTATGGTCGCCTTCCCCATTGCCGCTGCCTTGACCGCGGCGGGCGCGGGCTTCCCTCAGATCATCACCTTCTTGACCGGCTGGTCGTTACTCTATGGAATGCGTGTCCTAACCTATGAAATTCCCAGTTTCGGCAGTGCTTTTGTGATGCGACGGCTCCTGGTCTGCCTGCCCTTCCCCCCCCTGGCCGGTGCCGTGGCCTATCTCGTGTCGGGATAACGCGGATTTAGAGCCGGATCGTTGAAATCCTAGTCAAAATCGTGACCATGATTTCAACGTGAATCCGTCTCTAAACAATATCTGAGAGGGCGATTCACGACTTAATTTGTCTCAAATCATGATTCAAATTAAGTCGATCGCACTCTAGAAAAAGCAAATGGCCGGGAGAAACTCCCAGCCATTTACCGGCTCTTGACCGTCTTCCACACGTGAATGGCGGAAATTATCCGATCAGCCTCCCTTTTTCTTGGCCTAGATGAAGTCACGATACTTCATGTCTTCCTCCATAATATGTTTGGTGAGCCATTCCCCCAGGAATGCGTTCACCAGATCGCCCACCTGAAACGGGCTTTCGGCGGCGCGGCGATAGATTGTTTTCACCGTGTCCAGCCATTCGACAAAGTTATGATGCATTTGAATATGGGCGTCATAGTCCGGATAGCCGATATCCCGCATCATCTCTTCTTCCCGCGCGAAATGGTAGGCGGTGTAATCCTCCAAGCGCCGAAGAATGTTGGACAACAACCCGTCTGTCATATTCGCCTGGTTCAGCTCCTGGATCAGGTCAAACAGGCCCCGGTGATCCGCATCGATATAGGGATTGCCGACACTTAAGTCTTCGGTCCATTGCAGCGTTGCCATGATCTATCTCCTACAACAATCCGAGGGCCAGCCAGGGGAACATTACCAACAGCGCCAGCCGGACGATATCCGAAAGCACGAAGGGGAATACCCCCTTGAAGATCTCCTTGATCGGAATATCCGGCGCCACTGTCTTGATGACGAACACATTCATGCCCACAGGCGGGGTGATCAGGCCCAATTCGACCGTAATCACGGTGACGATCCCGAACCAGACCGGGTCAAACCCAGCAGCTGCGATCAGGGGATAAACCACCGGCACCGTCAGCAGCAACATGGCGATGGAGTCCATCACGCAGCCCAGCAGCATGTAGAGCAGCAGGATACAGAACAGCACCGCATAAGGCGCCAACCCCAAGCCATCCACAAACTCCACCAGGTTGAAGGAAATCCGCGAGACTGACAGGAAATAGCCGAAGATTTCCGCGCCGATAATCATGAAAAAAATCATCGCGGATAAGAACAAGGTTTCCTCCACCGCGTTGCGGAAATCCTCGAAATTCATGCCGCGAAACAGGGCGATGAAAAAGGTACCCGCCGCGCCCACGGCCGCTGCTTCTGTTGGCGTGAAGAAGCCGCCATAGATACCCCCGATGATAAAGGCGAAGATACCGCCGAAGGGAATCAACCCTTTGAGGCCGAATATCTTTTCCTTCAAGGTCGTCGGTTCCCCGGGATTGGCGACGCTGGGTTTGATCATCACCAAAATGGCGATGGCCGCGCAATACAGCACCAGACCCAACAAGCCCGGCATCACCCCGGCGATGAACATATCCCCCACCGACTGTTCGGTAATCAGGGCATAGAGCAGCAAGGCGATGGACGGCGGGATCATGATTCCCAATGTGCCCCCCGCGGCCAAGGTGCCCGTCGCCAGAGACGGCGCATAGCCATGCTTGCGCATTTCCGGCAAGGCCACCCGGGACATGCTCGCCGCCGTGGCCAGGGAAGACCCGGAAATGGCAGAGAACACGCCGCAGGAACTGACCGCCGCCAGGGCCATACCGCCCCGCCAGCCGCCGAAAAGCGTTCGCGCGCCGGAGAACAGCTCGGCCGACATGCGCGCCTTCGAGGCGAACACCCCCATCAGAATAAACATGGGAATGGGGCTGAAGGAATAGTTCGACAGGGTTTCGAATGGCCCGTCGGCCAGGATGGCGGATGCGGGTTCGAATGCCACGATCCAGCCAAATCCCACGAAACCGGTGATGGCCATGGAGAGGGCCACGGGGCAGCGCAGCGCGATAAGCACCAGCATGCCGCCGATACAAATGTAACCAATAAGTGCGGAGCTCATTTTTGCCTCCCTGCGGCTATGATTTGCTCCAACGCGACCAGAAGGCCACGAATGGCGAGCACTGCCGCCGCGAAGGCGGTAATGGCATAGATATATTCCAACGGAATCAGCAGATCCTGGGAGGTCTCCCCGGAGTCGGCAGACCGTCCAATCGCTTCAAAATAGCGAATGGCCATGCCGACCCCGAGCAGCCCAAACCCGATGGTGTAGATCGCTTCGAGCACCTCTTTCATCCGGTCGCTCAAGCCCTCGGTGAACAGGTCGACAATGACTTGCCCCCGGCTCACCGAGTACGGCAGGGAAAACAACACCATGTAGAGGAGGCCGAAACTGACGATCTCCACCGAACCCGGAAAGGTGAGGTCTACGGCGCCTTCCGTGGCGCCGAAAACCGTTCGGGTGATGATATCCACCAGGACCGTAAGGACCATTAGGATGAGAAGTGCGCCGCTCACCACATGCATAGCGTGTGCGAGCCGATGTGCTGCTGTCATCAGCGGTTTCATGTCAGCCTCCGAGGCGTTAAACCGTGTGGATTACTGGCAGGACGCGGCGAGTTCCAGAGCACGCGCGTGTACTTTGCGCGCGGGCAAACCCTTGCCTTCCAACTCGTCGAGATAGCTTTCCGTCGCCTTGGCGAGCGGCGCCGCCCAATCCGGGTTCTGAATGCCGCCTTCGACCACGTAGATCTCATGGCCGCCATCGACAGCCTGCTTGTGGCCGACCGTATCCATGTCGTCAAACACCACGCCCGCTTTCTTGGCCCAATCCATGCCCCTATTGGCATCGACGACGGCCTTCACATCGGCGGGAAGGTCTTCGTAGACATCCTTGTTCATGGTGACGATGAAGGACAGGGTATAAAGACCGCCCAGGTCCGTATGGTGCTTGGCCAGTTCATTCAAACGGAACGCCAGAGCGCCTTCCCACGGCAGGGCGACGCCATCGATCACACCGCGCTGCATGGACTGATAGGATTGCGGCGCGGGCATGCCAACCGGTTGCGCCCCGAATTCTTCCAGCAACTTAGCGACCACGGTGGTGGGACGGCGAATACGCAGGCCCGCCAGATCACCCGGCACCTTCACTTGCTTTTCGCTTGTATGGATCATGCCCGGACCATGGGTGAACAGGAACAAGGGCATGGTGTCCTTATATTCCGCGTCCAGCAGGCCTTCGTCGTACAGGCTTTGCACGATGCAAGAACCATGTTGGGCATTCTTGGCCAGACCCGGCAATTCCACGATTTGGGTCAGCGGGAAGCGGTTGGCCGAATAGCCCAGAACCGTGGCGGTCACATCCATGATGCGGTTCTTCACCGATTCATACTGCGCCGGGGGCTTGGCCAGGGTGGCGGAAGGATACATTTCCACCGCCAGCTTGCCCTTGGATTCATCCTGCACCGCATCGGCCCAGGCCTGGAACAGGTTTTTATGCGCACCCGCAACCGGCGGCCAGAAATGCCCGAAGCGAAGGGTCACATCGGCCGCTTGCGCGGACCCGGCGGCAACCACCGCCACAACACCCGCCGCAGCGGTGAGCAAAAGTTTCTTAAACATTTTCGGCTCCCTAAATCGTCATTGAAATGAAGCGGTTCGCATAAACCGCCCGATTTTTTTCTTAGGCGGCGTATTCTTCCGTATCGACCTCCGCCTGCACTGCCGGGGCATAGCGGCCGCCAATAACTGTCTCTTGATTAATCTGCGCCTCCAGGCGCTTGAACACCCCCGGGTCTACCGTCAAGGCGGCGGCGGCGGCGTTTTCTTGCATATGATCCATATTCGCCGTGCCCGGCAGCGCGTGAATATGGTCTCCTTGCGCCATCACCCAAGCCAAGGCAAGCTGGCTCATGGTACAGCCCAGGGCCGCCGCCTCCCGACGCAACCCCTCCAGCAGCGCCAGATTCTTGGGGTATATATCGGGGGCGAAGCGCGGCATGGTACGGCGCACATCCTTGGGGGCCAACCCGCTAACATCGGTGAGCTTGCCGCTGAGGAACCCACGCCCCACGGGGCTGAAGGCCACGAAAGCCACGCCCAATTCCTTGCAGGCCGCCAACATGGCGATCTCCGGATTACGGGTCCATAAGGAGTATTCCGACTGCACGGCGGTGATCGGATGCACTGCCTGTGCCTTGCGCAAGGTATCTGCAGAAATCTCCGACAAACCGATCATGCGGATCTTGCCTTCGGTTACCAGGTCAGACAGCGCGCCGACGCTCTCCTCGATGGGCACGGATTTATCCCAGCGATGGAGATAGTAAAGATCGATCACATCGGTCTTGAGGCGGCTGAGTGCCGTTTCCAAGGTTTGCCGGATTTTTTCCGGTCGGCCGTTTATCTCCTTCTTGCCATCAGGCCCTTTATCCATGCCGCATTTGCTGGCCAGCAGAAACTCATCCCGCCGTGCGGCAAGCGCCTTGCCTACCAACGTCTCGTTATGGCCAAAGCCATAGAGCGCGGCGGTGTCGAAATGGGTGTACCCCGCATCCAGCGCCTTCAGCAGAAGGTCTTCCGAATAGCCCTCGTCGGGGGGTGTCCCATAGGCATGGGACAGGTTCATGCACCCCAAACCGACGATGGACACATCGTCCTGTCCCAGTTTTCTTTGCCTCATGATACGCCTCAGACCGGAAAGGATTGCTCAATATTGTGCAGCGTCTGCATGGCGGGCAGACATTGCGCGACCGACCCATTGGGCTCCCGCCCTTCCTGAATGGCGCTGATGAACTCCCGATCGATCAGCTCGATCCCGTTATTGGAAACGGTCACGCCAGATAGATCGATCTGCTCTTCCTTGCCATTAAACAGATCATCGTAGCGGGCGATATAGGTGCCGTTATCGCAGATGTAGCGGAAGAAGGTGCCCAGCGGCCCATCATTGTTGAAGGACAAAGACAGGGTGCAGATGGCGCCATTGGCCGCCCGCAGGCCGATGGCCATATCCATGGCGATTCCCAGTTCCGGATGGGTCGGGCCTTGCAGACCGAAGGCATGAGTGGCCTGACCGCCGGTCTGATACTGGAACAGATCGACCGTATGGCAGGCATGGTGCCACAGCAGGTGATCGGTCCAGGTGCGCGGTTCGCCAAGCGCGTTCAGATTGGAGCGGCGGAAGAAATAGGTTTGCACGTCCAATTGCTGCAGGGTCAATTCCCCGGCCACGATCTTATTATGGATCCATTGATGGCTGGGGTTGAACCGGCGCACATGACCGGCCATGGCAATCTTGCCAGACTCTTGCTGTGCTTTGACTACCGCTTCCGAGTCGGCCAGGTTATCCGCCATGGGGATTTCGACGAGCACATGCTTGCCAGCCCGCAGGCATTGAATGGATTGCTCGGCATGCACCTGGGTCGGCGTCGCCAGGATCACCGCATCCACATCATCCCGCGCCAGGCTCTCGGCCAGGTCCTTGGTGGCATGTCCGATGCCCCGATCGCGGGCGAAGGCATCGATATCGTCCGGGCCGCCGCCGACCACCGAGGTCACGGTGACCCCATCAATGGCGGACAGGGCATCCAAATGCTTGCGGCCAAAGGCGCCAGCGGCGCCAGCAACGGCGAGTCTCATGATCGCGTCTCCAAATATCTTTTAAAAATCAGGATTGAGGTTCCAAGACCAGATGGCCCACGGCGGTATTCGAGGCGGGCACATGGTAGTGCCGATGCCGCAGTTCCACCTTGTCGCCAAGCGCCCCCCGCATCACCAACCACATGACCAGTTCGATACCTTCCGAGCCCGCCTCGCGCAGATAATCCACATGCGGAATGGCGGCGGCGGCATCCGGATCGTCGATCAACAGATCCAGGAAGCGGTTATCAAACACGGGATTGATCAACCCGGCCCGCTCCGCCTGGAGCTGGTGCGACATGCCACCGGTGCCGAACACCACCACGTTTAGATCCTCATCGAAACTTTCCACGGCCTTGCGGATCGCCTTGCCAAGGTTGAGGCAGCGGTTGCCAGTCGGCGGCGGATATTGCACCACGTTGACCGCGAGCGGGATCACCGGGCAAGGCCAGGCTTCCGGCTGACCGAAGGCCAGCGACAGGGGCACGGTCAAACCGTGATCCACTTCCATGTCATTGACAATGGTCATGTCGAATTCATCGAGCACCAGCGACTGGGCCATATGCCAGGCCAGCTTCGGATGGCCTTCGACCACCGGCACCGGGCGCGCGCCCCAACCTTCGTCCGCCGGGACGAACTGCGCGGCGCACCCCAGCGCGAATGTGGGGATCACTTCCAGGGAGAACGCGGTCGCATGATCGTTGTAGACCACAATGGCGACATCGGGTTTCGCTTCCGCCATCCACTCCTTGGATTTTTCATACCCGGCGAAAACCGGCTTCCAATAATCTTCGTCCGTTTTGCCGGTGTCGATGGCGACCCCGATCGCGGGGACGTGAGAAGTTGCGTATCCGCCGATGATTTTAGCCATTGCCCCACTCCGACTTGCTGCGATTTCCCTCAATTGTACGGCCGCCATCCACCATCATCTTGCGGTAGGCATCCTGCTCCATGCCGGTCATGATCGCGGCAAGCTGTTGGAAGTTGAGGCCATCGGTGGCCGCCAGCTTGGAGGTATAATAAATATTGCCACCCAGGCTGAGCATTCCGTTCCAATCCCGATCCAGCACCGCCTGGCGCTGTTCGACGGTCATGGGGAAACGATCCAGAAACGACTCCTCATTCGCCTTGAACGCTTCGCGGTTATCCGCATGCCGCAAAGACATGCAGAACATGTTCAGGTGATACCCCTTTCGCGATTGCTCCGCGTCGAACACATAGGTTCCCGGAATATCCAGATAGGGTTTATCCGTTGGTGGCATGCTTTTGCTCCCTGTCGACGGTAAAACCTTGAAGCCCAAATTTTGGCCGTTGGTCATCCGTACATTTTTGTCAAAGTTCGAAATGTTTCGTCTTACGTCCTGTAGTGGTACCACCAAGCGGCGCCCAAAGAGAAATTTTTTTGCGCCGTTTTGATATTCAATTTTCGAATAACAACTCTAAATTTATGGATCTGCGGGGGTCGAAGCCGCGCGTAAAAAATCCATAAAAGTTTGCTGATTACTGGTGGGTTGCCAGTCGGACCGGCAGGTCAAACCGATATCGCGTTCAGTGTCGCGGGTATCGAAGGCAAGACGGGTGAGCATATCGAATTCCCGCTCCGCCTTGATTTGATGGGCGGACAAGAGGGTAAGCCGGTCTGTATCCAACAACAGTCCCCGGATCAACACAAGGGAACTCGACTCCACAATATTGCGGGGCCGTTGGTCCGGGTCCGGAAACAGGCTGTCGAAATAGGCGCGCGTGGGGGTGTCCTGGCGCGGCACCACCCAAGGAAAAGCGGCAAGGTCTGCCGATGTAATCCTACTCTTTTCGGCGAGCGGATGACCTTGGCGGGCGATCACCGACAAGGAAGCGGAAAACAGCGGTGTTTGAGTGATATCCTCGATCGGTGCGGGATAGCGCAAGGCGCCGATCATCACATCGATCTCCCCATGGCGCAGCCCGTGCAACAGGTCGCCATAGGGGCCGTCGATCACCCGCACCTGTAAATCCGGCAGCGCCTCTGTCAGCAAATTGATCGCTTTTTGCAACACATGGGCCCTGGCAAGCGGCAAGGAGCCGACAACAATTTGCCCCGTATCGTGGCCCTGTTTTTCCTCGATCTCCATATAGGCTTGCTTGAGTTCGGCAAACGCCAGCTTGACCTGCAAAACCAGTTTTTCCCCCGCGTCCGTCAACACGATCCCTTGGGCGGATTTTTGATAGAGCGGCACCCCCGCGAGCTGCTCCAAATCTCGTGCGGCCCGATGCAAGGATGGCTGGGAGATGCCGATCTGGCGCGCTGCCAAGCTGAAATTCTGCGCCCCGGAAACACTGACCAACGCCCGCAATTGCGGCACGGTCATCAACTGATCGAATTGGGCGGTGGGCCGCCCTTCCCTGCCCGACGTGATCTTGGAAATGGCTTTCGCGCCGCGCTCCAAAAACGCCAGGGCGCGCTCCACCCGATTTAAGAACATGGATCCGATATCGGTTACGACAACCCCATCGGCGTGGCGATCAAACAATGCTGCACCCACCCGCTCCTCAAGCTTGCTGATCGCCTGGGTGATGGCGGGTTGCGATAAATGCACCAACGGCGCGGCCCGGCTAATGCTGCGCGCATGTGCTGCGGCCCGGAAGGCCCGAAGGTGCCGTAGGTTCGGCAGGAGGTTATTCATTATTCTTGCCTTAGCGTGAACTCCCGATTCCTTTATAGCGAAAGTCAATACCAAAAACCACTGTTTGAAGTGGCATCGTGCGTGGCAAACTGAAATAGTGGATCAACAACAACAACGTTTGGGAAAAACACAAATGTCAGATAACAAAACCGTGCTGGTCATCAGCGCGCATTCCGCGGATTTTGTGTGGCGTGCAGGCGGAGCCATCGCTCTGCATCAGGACAAGGGCTACGACGTTACCATCGTCTGTTTGTCCTACGGCGAGCGGGGCGAGTCCGCGAAGCTGTGGAAACAGGAAGGCATGACCCTGGATAAGGTGAAGGCCGCGCGGCGCGTGGAGGCGGAAGCCGCCGCCCAAGCATTGGGCGCCCATGATATCCAGTTCATGGATGCGGGCGATTACCCTCTGGACCTGGATAAGGAAAAGAAATTCGAGCTGGTGGATATTATCCGCAAGGTTCAACCCAATTTTATGATCAGCCATTCGCTCTATGATCCCTACAACACGGATCATATGTATGCGACCAAGCTGGCTATGGAATGCCGGATGATTGCGCAGGCCTGGGGCCACAACCCGGGCGAAAAGGTGCTGGGCGCGCCGCAGCTTTATTTGTTTGAACCGCACCAGACCGAGCAAATGGGCTGGAAGCCGGATGTATTCCTGGACATCACCGACGTGTGGGACAAGAAGTGGGCCGCCATTCAATGCATGCAGGGCCAAGAGCATCTCTGGACCTATTATGAGAATCAGGCGGAGAACCGCGCCAACCATTTCCGGCGCAATTCCGGCGGCATGGCGGGCGGCCGCGCCTCCAAATATGCGGAAGGGTTCCAATCCATCTATCCGCGCACCGTGGATGAACTCTGATGGCTGTGGTCGTGCAAAATATCGACCGGGCCAATACGGATGTCATCGCCGGTCTCGCCCAATGTGGCGTCGCCACGGTCCATGAAGCGCAGGGCCGCAAGGGGCTGCTCGCCTCCTATATGCGGCCCATCTATTCCGGTGTCCGCCTGGCGGCCAGCGCGGTGACCATTTCCGCGCCGCCGGGGGATAACTGGATGGTTCATGTGGCCATCGAACAGGTGAAGGAAGGGGATATCCTGGTGATCGCCCCCACCTCTCCTTGCGAGGACGGTTATTTCGGCGATCTGTTGGCCACCTCGCTGATGGCGCGGGGCGGCAAGGGTCTGATCATCGATGGTGGCGTGCGGGACGTGCGCGACCTGACCGAGATGAATTTTCCGGTCTGGTCCAAGGCGGTCTTCGCGCAAGGCACCGTGAAGGAAACCCTGGGTTCGGTGAATATTCCCGTGGTTTGCGCCAACGAACTGGTCAACCCGGGCGATGTGATCATCGCCGATGATGACGGGGTCTGCGTGGTCCGCCGCGAGGAAGCCGCCGAGGTTTTGAAAAAAGCCCAGGACCGGGAAGCCAAGGAAGAAGAAAAGCGGCGGCGGTTGGCTGCTGGCGAACTGGGCCTCGATATCTACGATATGCGCGGTCGGCTCGCGGAAAAGGGCTTGAAGTATGTCTAACACCGCCTCCGCAGCGGCGCCTTGCATGTGGATGCGGGGGGGCACATCCAAGGGCGGGTATTTTCTCGCCCAGGATTTGCCCGCGGATACGGGCCAGCGCAACCTGTTCCTGCTGCAGGTCATGGGCTCGCCCGATCAACGGCAGATCGATGGCATGGGCGGCGCCGATCCCCTCACCTCCAAGGTGGCGGTGGTCAAGCCCTCGGACCGGGAAGGCGTGGATGTGGACTATCTGTTTTTGCAGGTGTTCGTCGATCAAGCCATCGTCACCGACGCCCAGAACTGCGGCAACATCCTGGCGGGTGTTGGGCCGTTCGCCATCGAACGGGGCCTGGTGGAACCGCAAGGGGATGTCACCTCCGTCACCATCTATATGGAAAATACCGGCCAGGTGGCGGTGGCCAAGGTCGCCACCCCGGACGGTCAGGTGACCTATATGGGAGACGCCACCATTGATGGTGTGCCCGGGTCGGCCAGCCCCGTGCCTATCGTTTTCAAGGATACCGCCGGGTCGAGCTGCGGCGCCTTGTTGCCGACCGGAAATACGGTGGACGTGATCGACGGGGTCGAGGTCACCTTGATCGATAACGGCATGCCCGTGGTGGTGATGCGGGCATCCGACATGGGCATTACCGGCACGGAAAGCCGCGAGGAATTGGAGGCCAATGCCGATCTGAAAGCCAAGCTGGAAGCCATCCGGCTGCAGGCGGGGCCGATGATGAACTTGGGGGATGTCAGCGAAAAATCCGTCCCCAAGATGTCCATGGTCAGCGCGGCAACCCATGGCGGCACCCTGAGCACGCGGACCTTCATTCCCCATCGCTGCCATGCGTCGATCGGGGTGTTGGGGGCCGTCAGTGTCGCCAGTGCCGCCCTGCTGCCCGGTTCGCCCGCCAATGCGGTCGCCACGATTCCGGAAGGAACCACCAAAACCCTGCCCATCGAACATCCCATCGGCGAAACCACCGTTGTTGTGGAGA
The DNA here is from genome assembly GCA_049605255.1 of Magnetospiraceae bacterium. Taxonomy (GTDB): domain Bacteria; phylum Pseudomonadota; class Alphaproteobacteria; order Rhodospirillales; family JBMYUJ01; genus JBMYUJ01. The sequence continues at coordinate 14,693 of JBMYUJ010000033.1, read as the reverse complement.
TGGATGAGACGGGCGGCATCGAAACTGCCGCCATCCTGCGCACCGCGCGCAAATTGTTCGATGGCATTGTCTTCGCGTAAGGAAACCCTGGTTATGGATGCTGATTATCTGCCTTTTCACCCAAACCCGTCGAAGCCCTCCTACGTGCCGCCCGCGGGCGCCGTGGATGCCCATTGCCATGTTTTTGGCCCGGCGGACAGCTTTCCTTACGCGCCGGAGCGCAAATACACACCCTGTGATGCGTCCAAGGAAAAGCTGTTCGAGCTGCGCGACTATCTCGGATTTTCCCGCAATGTGATCGTGCAGGCCTCCTGCCACGGCAAGAATAACGATGCCTTGGTCGATGCCCTGCTCACCGCCGGTGATCTGGCGCGCGGCATCGCCGTGGTGGGCCCGGATGTGTCCGACGAGGACTTGCACAAAATGCACGCCGCCGGGGTGCGAGGGGTGCGGTTTAACTTCGTCAAACGCCTGGTGGACGCGACCCCGAAAGAGGTGTTCATGGGGATCGCGGAGCGCATCGCCAAGCTAGGCTGGCATATCATTGTGTATTTCGAAGCGCCGGATCTGGAAGAGCTGATTCCCTTCCTGACCCAATTGCCCACCACGGTTGTGGTGGATCATATGGGCCGACCCGATATCGCCAAGGGGGTGGATCATCCGGATTTCCAGCGCTTTGTCGATCTGTTGGCGAACCATGATAACTTCTGGTCGAAAGTAAGCTGCCCGGAACGCCTCAGCGTCTCCGGCCCGCCCTACGCGGATGTGGTGCCCTTTGCCAAAAAGCTGGTGGATCTGTTCCCAGACCGGGTGCTGTGGGGCACCGACTGGCCCCACCCCAATATGAAATCACACATGCCGGACGATGGCCACCTGGTGGACATCATTCCGAAAATCGCGACCAGCGCGGCACTTCAAGAAGCCCTGCTGGTTGCCAATCCAAATCGTCTGTACTGGACACCGTAACGGGGAGTTACCGAAAAATGACTGCGTCACATGAAGCCATACCGGGGACGGTATTCTTTGATGGCGAAATGGCCATGAAAGGCTATGCCCTCAATAAGATGTGTTACTCGTTCAACAAGGCCGAAAACCGCGAGGAATTCCTGGCAGACCAGGAGGCCTACATGGATAAATACGGCCTGAACGAACAGCAAAAACAATCGATCCGCGACAAGGTGGTGCTCGACATGATCGCCGCCGGCGGCAACATCTATTACCTCGCCAAATTCGCCGGCATTTTTGGCCTGAGCGTCCAGGATGTGGGCGCCCAGCAAACCGGCATGAGCGTCGACGAATTCAAGGCGATGTTGCTCGCCCAAGGGGAGAAGTAAAATGGCGAAAATTATTGGTGGATTGACCACGTCTCATATTCCGGCAATCGGCGGCGCCATTGCCAAGGAACTGTTCGATGATCCCTATTGGAAGCCGTTTTTCGATGCCTATCCCACGGCGCGGAACTGGCTGGCCGAGGAAAAGCCGGACATCGCCATTGTGATCTATAACGATCATGGCCTGAATTTTTTCCTGGATAAGCAGCCCACCTTCGCGGTCGGCGCGGCCGCGGAATATTACAACGACGATGAAGGTTGGGGCATTCCGACCATTCCGCCCTTCAAGGGCGATCCAAAGTTTTCCTGGCATCTGATCGAATCCCTGGTGGAGGATGAATTTGATCTGGTGACCTGCCAGGAAATGGCGGTGGATCACGGCTTTACCGTGCCCATGCAATTGTTCTGGCCGGATCGGGTGCAGAACCTGGAGACCCAGGTGGCGACCGTGCCGCTTTGCGTGAACACGGTGCAGCATCCTCTACCCTCGCCGAAGCGCTGCTACGACCTGGGCAAGGCCTTGCACAAGGCCATCGAGGCCTATCCGGAAGACAAGAAGGTGGTGATCCTGGGCACCGGCGGCCTGTCTCACCAATTGGATGGCACCCGGGCGGGTTTCATCAACAAGGAATTCGATACCATGTGCATGGAAAAGATCGTCGATGATCCGGAATACTTCCTGGATATGTCGATCCGCGATCTGGTGCGCGAAGCGGGCGCCCAAGGCGCTGAATTTATCCTCTGGCTGATGATGCGTGCCGCTTTGGGCCCCAACGTCACCAAGATCCACCAAAATTATCATATTCCCATCTCCAATACAGGGGCTGGGATGATGGTGCTGGAAGCCGCCTAAGACCAGCACACCGCGACGAAACTGGCCGGCGCCAAGAGCGCGATCGACTTAATTTGCCTCAAGATCTGAGGCAAATTAAGTCGTGAACCACCCTTTAAGCTGTTGTTTAAAGACGGATTCACGTTGAAATCATGGCCACCTTTTTGACCATGATTTCTTCGGTCCCACTCTCGGCGTCGGCCATTTTTTTCTGAATATTTCCAGACACAAAAAAACGGCCGGCGCAACCGCCGACCGCATCAAGATAGACAAAGCGCCTATTGTTATCCCAACAGGTCTTTGAGTTTGAAATCCGCATCCGCCGCTTGTTCGGGCGTGGGGGAAATCCCCGCCGCCAGCAGCTTGCGTCCCTGGATATGATCCGCTGGCTTGCTGACGGAGTCCACGGCGCGCAAAACCCCCTGCCGGTAATGGAACAAAGAGAATTTTCCGCCCGCCACATCGCCCCGGGTCACCACCTGATCGCATCCGGCCTGCAAGCCCACCATCTGTAACTTGACCGCATATTGATCTGACCAGAACCAGGGGACCACGTCGTAGGTTTTCTCTTTCCCGGCGATCACCGCCGCGACCACGCGCCCTTGATCGGCGGCATTCTGCACGGACTCCAGCCGGATCAAACCATCGGCAAAGGGATGGTGAAAGCTCGCGCAATCGCCGACCGCGAAGATCCGGGGATCGTTGGTCCGGCATTGCGAATCCACCCGGATACCATTTTCGCACGTCAAGCCGGCGGCCTCCGCAAGGGCCGTTTCCGGCACGATACCGATGCCGACCACAACAAGGTCTGCCGCGAAGGTCCGGCCATCGGTGCAAGCCACGCCAGTGACCTTGTTATCGCTGTTCTTGATCTCGGAAACCTGCGCATCACAGACCAGGGAAACGCCGTTTTCCGTGTGCAAACCGGTGAAGAAAGCGGACAGCTCTGGGGAGACGACCCGGGCCATGACCCGAGGCATGGCCTCCAGCACCGTCACCTCCTTGCCCAGCTTGCGGGCGACGGCGGCGAATTCCAAACCGATGAAACCCGCGCCGATGACCACGGCGGTGTTGGCGGCGGCCAAGGCGGCCTCGATCCGGTCCACATCATCCAGGGTTTTCAGATAGAACACCCCGTCGCTATCCTCCCCCGGCACCGGCAGGCGCCGCACCGAGGCCCCCACCGCCAAGACCAACTGGTCATAGACCTGCGGCGGTCCGTCCGACAGCGTAAGGCGACGGGCATCCCGATCGATGGACAGCACCTCCACCCCGGTCCGCAGATCGATCCCATGTTTCTGGTAGTAATCCTCGGTGCGGAATTTGAGGCGAATGCGATCCGTCTCTCCCAACAAATAGGCTTTGGAGAGCGGTGGGCGTTGATAGGGCGCGTGGGGTTCCGCTCCGATCAAGGTGATCGGCGCTTCATAGCCTTCCTGACGAAGGGATTCCGCAGTTTGATACCCCGCCTGCCCTGCGCCGACAATGACGGTACCGGACATCAGCTTTGTGCTTCTGGCAGGCGAACAACCATCCCGTCCAGCTCCGGCGTGGCCTTAATCTGGCAGCCCAAACGGCTGTTACTCTCGCGCGGCGATACGGTTACCTCCAGCATTTCCTCTTCGGTCTCGCTGATCGCATCCAGCTTGTCGAGCCAGGCGTCATCCACATAGACATGGCAGGTGGCGCAACCGCAGGAACCGCCGCATTCGCCTTCGATACCCTCGATGCCGTTGAGGGTCGCCCCTTGCATCAGAGTCCATCCGGCAGGCAGTTCTACGTCATGTTGGGTCCCGTCGAATTCGATGTAAGTCACTTTGGGCATGGTTTGATCTCCGATAATGTCAACGCGCCCGTGGCGTGACCAAGTCTCCGCCACGGGCTAGATCTGCAGCGGACCTTAAGCGGGCGTTACCGCCAATTCAAGCCGCCTCGGACTGCGGAAGTTGGAAGACGGCACCCAAGGCAAGGTTTCTTCCACCCTGTCGAATTCCGGATACCGGCCCAAGAACTCCTCGAAGGCGATCTTGCAGGCCAGCCGCGCGATGGACGTGCCCAGGCAGGCATGAACGCCGCCGCCGAAGCCCAGATGCCCCCGCGGTTTGCGGTGGATATCGAAGGTATCCGGGTCCTTGAACTGCCGTTCATCCCGATTGCCAGACCCATAGGCGAGCATCACGAAATCCCCCGCCTTCATGGTCTGGCCATGGATTTCCACATCGGTTTGCAAGCAGCGCTTGAACCGCTGTGCCGAGGTATTGAACCGCAGGGATTCTTCCATGGCATCGGGGATCAGGGCGGGATTTTCCACCAACTGACGGCGCGAGTCCGCATAATCCGCGAGGTTCATGCCCATCACCGCCATGAAGCCCGACAAGGATTCAATCCCCGCCATGATCAGGGTCGTCACGGTGAGCTGAATTTCCTTGTCGCGCAGCTTCTCCCCGTCGATTTCCGAGGTGATGAAGTTGGACAACAGATCCTCTCCAGGGTTCTTTTTACGCTCTTGCACCAAATTCTCCGCATATTCGGCCATCCATTCGAAGGCCGCGATATGCTCAGACGTTTTTTGCCGCGTTTTCGGATCGGTTTGCACCATCAACACCGCCTTTTCCCGCACGATTTCGCGGTCTTCCAGCGGCATGTTGAACAGATAAAAAAGCAGATCCACGGTGATTTTCGACCCATACTGGCTGACAAAATCGAAGGTCTTTTCGCCCTTCAAATTGTTCAAATGGGTGCGGCACACTTCCTGTGTGGGCTCGACCAGATAATCCAATGCCCGTTTGGTAACCGCTTTTTGGATCAAGGCCCGCAGCCGGTCATGGCGTGGCGGATCGGTGGTCCCCAAGGTGTTGCCCGCCCGGTTCGGCAGTTCGTCCACCAGGTTGCCCTTGGCCGAGGAATAGGTGTGCCAATCGTTGAGGGCATGCATGATATCCGCATAACGGGAATAGACCCACATGTTGGCCGCTTCGGACCAATAGCAGGGATACGCGTCTCGTAAGGTCTTATAGTCGGGAAACGGATCGGCATCGAATGCCGGTGAATAGGGATCGAAGTGAAACATGACGTTGCCTCCGGGCGTTGAACTGTTTTCGTTTGTTATGGGGGCATCCTACGCAGGCCCGGTCCTGGCGGAAATAGACAGAACTGATAAAGTATTGTACTTTTTCTTCACATGACGAAACGACGCGCCAGTCCACAGGAGATTGCACAATACGCCCTCTTCGGCGAGGAAAGCGCCGAGGACGATCCGGAATTTGTGCATATCGAGGATATCCGTTCGCGGTCTCGGCGCTATGAGTGGCGGATCAAACCCCACGCCCATCAGCGCATGATTCAGTTCCTGTTCCTGGCGGAAGGCACCGCCACCGTTCTCCTTGATGCCAAGGAGATCCGAACAAAAGCACCTGCCGCGATCTGCGTGCCACCGGGGGCCGTCCACGCCTTTCAGTTCGAGCCCGACCCGGTCGGCTGGGTGTTGACCTTTGCCGAGGTGATGGTGACCGATGCCCGCTACCGGCGCAGCCGCGATCTGCTCGAACCGTTAATTCATCATTCACAGATTCTGGATTTTTCCAGCGACCCGGACCGGGCCCGTTTCATCACCGAAACCCTGCGACAAATGCAGGCGGAATATGATTGGCCGCAAGTGGGGCGGAACGCCATGTTCGAATGGATGATCCGCTCGGTGCTGCTCACCTCCCGGCGGCAGATGGACCGCAGCGACACCCTCCCCGCCAAAACCGGCTCGCAGCGGGAGACCTATACCCGCTTCCGCAGATTGTTGGAGGATCATTATCGGGAACATTGGCCGATCACGCAATATGCGGAAAAACTGGGCCTGAGCCAGGCACGGCTGAACCGCCTTTGCAACGCCATCGCGGGCAAGGGCGCCAGCGCCCTTATTCAAGACCGGGTGATTTTGGAGGCCCAACGGTATCTGATCTACACATCGGCAAATGCCGCCATGATCGCTTATGACCTGGGCTTTCAGGACCCGGCCTATTTTTCCCGCTATTTCAAGCGGCGCACGGGCCTCGCGCCCGGCGCCTTCCGGGACGCCAATGAGGTCACAACGACCCTTTGACCCGGAAGCGTTCCGGTCCGTTACCCCTTTTCTTTTTCCCGGAGATAGTCGTCCGTGGTGCGCGGTTTCGGCACCGTCCCCATGGCGAGGGGTTGGCGCTGCTCCGTTTGCGCGATCACCCGGCAATCATCACACATCTCCAACAAGCGAATCCGCCCAGGGTCTTGGAACATGGGATTGCCAGCAACCTTTTCCTTAATCCGCTCGATGGTGGATTTTGTGCCGAACGGTTTGCCGCACGACACGCATTCGAAGGGTTCTTCTTCCTTCATAACGGCGAAGCGCTTTCCGGCATCATCGAAACGCACCCGTGGCAACAAGGTGATCGCCTTTTCCGGGCAGGTGGCACGACAGATTCCGCATTGCACGCAGGACTCTTCCAAGAACCGCAGTTGCGGCCGATCCTTGTGATCCGCCAAGGCACCCGCCGGGCAGGCACCCACGCAAGAAAGGCATAGGGTGCAGGTTTCCGTATTCACCTCTAAGGCGCCGAACGGCGCACCGACCGCCAGGGGTATTTGATCCACAGGTTGGGCCGCCTTGGCATGCAGATGGGTCAGGGCCTGGCGGACGGCCTCCCGCCCCCGGCCCAGCACCTGATGCGCCGAGGCTTCCGGTGCGGGGTCTGGCGTCATCGCATAGAGCGCCAAGCCGACGGCCAGGGGGTCGGCCTCGACCAGGAGTCGAACACGTCCGTTGCCGTATCCCAGCCCGTCCATGATCCGATCCACCTGGGATAATGCGGCTTGCAGTGGTACCAAATCGGCCCTTGGATCGGTGCAGAGAATAACAACTTGTGCGGCACCATAAGCCAGCGCCGTCAGCATTACATCCAGGCCGGTGGCCGCGACCGCATTCACCGGGAAGGGCAACACTTTCGCGGGGAGCCCGGCCCCCTGACGGGCCAACAAGCCAAGTGCCGTATCGCCCTCTTTGTCATCATGAATCAACAAGATGGGGTCGGTCCCACCCGCCTTGTGGTACACAGTCATCATCCGCCGAAGGCGTTCAAACCCACCTCGGGCCACTGGATAATCGTAGCGGATGGCCCCCGTCGGGCAGGCGGCGGCGCAGGCGCCATGGCCGACGCAGATAAAGGGATCGATCGCCACCCGATCGCCATCGGGCCGAATGGCGCCGCTCGGGCAGGCATCCAGGCACTTGGTGCAGCCGGTGATCTTATTGCGGGAATGGGCGCAGAGGCTTTCAACAATATCCACATAGCGGGGCTTTTCGAACTCCCCAACCATTCCGCGCAGGCTTTGCACGGCGTCCGCCAGCGCCCGTTCGGCACCAGGATCGACCTTGTGGTAGCCATCACGCAAATCGGCGCCGGGGGCCAGGGGCACCCCACCGGTTACATCCAAAATCAAATCTAAGGCGAGGTTAGGGTCGGCCTGCGGCGCCCCGAACGATAGCCCCTTGCGGGCGGAGACATCGGCAGGTGCCAAAAACGCAAACTGGGCGTTGAAGCGCCCCAGGGTCCCCTCCAACCGGGTCATGCGCCCCTGAAACAAAGGATACCGGGAGACGGTGGGCGGCAGATGATCGGCGCTGCCATCGGTGACAACACAGGTGACTTGCAACTCGTCTGCCAGTGCTTCGGCGGCGGTGATGGCGGCCCCTGCTTCGCCATAGATCAGCAATCGCCCTTCCGAGGTGAGCGTCACCGCTGGGGTATCCCCCACCGCCACCAAGGCCGCGGCAATCAATGCAGCGATTTTCGGGCTGGCCTGGGCCGCTTCCTCCGACCATCCGGCCCGCTCGCGAATGTTGACGAAATGGAGTGGCGCGGCGTTCTCCGTTTCCGAAGCGATCTCCTGAAACAAGGGAGCTTCCTGGGTGCAGGACACCAGAAGGGGCGACTCTCCCTCAGCCACCGCAGCCCGGAATTTCGCGATCTGGCTGCGGCACAGATGGTTGCACACCTTGCCCGGGTTCGTCCCCAGGGCGGAGGCGATTTTATCGGCCTGCAATGGCATGGTGCCTTCGCAATTACAGATGAGAATGGTTTTGTCTTGCACGCGCATCCCGTCTCCCTTCTCCCGCTCGGGCCGTTTGGGATTGGCATTTTATGGATCCCGTTGCCATCCCATTTCGCCCAATCTCTTGTATCTTGGGATAAAATGCCCATAACTCAATCAACAACAAAAAATAATTCAGGGAGAAAATCGTGCGGGAATTCGCGGTCAAACCCGATACGGAGGACAGCCGTCTGTTCGAAACCGTTACCGGTATCGATCAAAATGGCGCGGCCATCACCCTCCCCGTCATCAACGAACGCCCCTTATGCATTTGGCTGAACAACCGCGAAATTGTCACCGCCATGACCATCGGTGATCATCCGGAATATCTCGCCCTCGGCCACGTATTGAACCAGGGAATCATCGGCCCAGACCATACGGTGACCGGGGTCGAGTTTGACGAAACCATCGATGTTGTGGTGGTCCGTACGGCAGAGCCAACCCCGTTCGAGGAAAAGGCGGTCAAGCGGGTGCGGACGTCCGGCTGCGCCATGGGCACGTTGTTTATGGATGTGTTGGATGCGCTTGATAAGGTTCGGCTACCTTCAGACATCAAAGTGAAAACCTCCTGGCTCTATAGCCTTTCACGCAAGATCAACACGGTGCCGAGTCTCTACCTAAAGACCGGCGCCATCCACGGCTGCGCGCTGTGCGATGGCGAGGTCCCACTGGTGTACATGGAAGATGTGGGACGGCATAACGCGGTGGATAAGATTGCGGGCTACATGCATGCCCATGGGCTTTCCGGCAGCGACAAGATTCTATACACCACGGGGCGGCTGACCAGCGAAATGATCATCAAGACCGTGATGATGGGCATTCCGGTGCTGTTCTCCCGGTCTGGCTTTACCGCCTGGGGGGTGGACCTGGCCCGCAAGACCGGGCTCACCCTGGTCGGCCGGGCGAAAGGCAAGCGGTTCATCGTGCTGAGCGGCCCGGAACGGCTGGAATTCGATGCGGACCCCAATGCGGTCCCGGAAGAACCCACCCATGTTCGGCGCAAGGGATCGACCAGGGGGACGGCGGGAGGAACGGCGGGGGTGGCATCATGACGGCGCAGGACTCCCGCCCCGTGACCGTCATCCTCTCGCGGGTTCCGAGCGATCATCCCTGGGCGGACTATCGGTGGTCCTGCATCGGCGTTGTCCCGGCGGACGAAAACGATGACGGCGCCCCCCGGGTGATCCTGAAAACGGAGACGGAAACCCAGTTTTCCGTTGGGCCATTGAGAATCGAATTGTACCGGGGAGAGACCGGCGGCTACCTGCGCAATCTGTCGCAACCCAGCCCGAGCGTCTATGTGGCCCTACGCGACGGGGAGGCGGACGACCCGTTAGACCGGGTGCCGTTCCTCGCCACCGTCTGCCCGTATGAGGCGGAAAAATATGTGGAGGATGGGGCGGAGACCGTGGATAGCGTCCCCCTGCCGCCCACCATCGCTGCCTGGGTGCAAGCCTTCGTGGAGGCCCATCACGTGGAAGAAACCTTCATCAAGCGTAAACGCGGACCCAAACGGCAACGGGCCGAACCATTCAGCGCCATTCCCCGGGTATCTCGCAATGACCGATAAACCGCCACCAAACGACGATGCGTTCTTGACCCGTTGGTCGCGCCTGAAGAAAGAGCAATCGGCGGAACCGGTGAAGGCGGTCGAAGCGGAGGCCCCCGCTCCACCGATCGACGCACCCCCCCCACCCGATCTGCCGGACCCGGAAACACTGACCGCAGACTCTGATTTTTCCGCCTTCCTGAAAGAGGGCGTGCCTGAGGCGGTGCAGCGAAAGGCCCTGCGCATGCTGTGGCGCAGCGACCCGGTTTTGGCCAATTTGGATGGGCTTAACGACTATGACGACGACTTCTCGCTTAGCCATGTGGCGGTGGAAGCCGTGAAGACGGCATGGCGTGTGGGACGCGGCTATACCGCAGAAAACGACTTGGATACCTCCACCGAAAGTGCCACCGTTACCGGCGCGGATATTTCCGAGATTTCAGCGGATCAACCAGTAGAAGAAGTGGAAAATAACCTCGAAACAACTGAAAAATTTGCGGGTTCTAAGAATTCTACCATGGAGAGCAATTCTTAGTTTATCGTCAAAATCTTGTTTTGAGGACCGCAATGTGTTCTAATATGGGCAAGAGCTAATAAAGACTAAAGTCGCAAAAAAACTAAGGGAAATGCGCCGCAATAGGCGCGTACGTTGGGAGAATGTTGTTGTCGCAAAGCGCAACAGCGGTGCCTGAGGAGGACGTGCTCCGGGGCCGCTTCTATGAGTTCCTGTCGACCCTTCTGGTGCGTGCACCGGAAAAAAGCGCTTTGATGTCTCTTTCCGAAATGCACGGTGATACCGCGACCCCTTTAGGGCAAGCCTTGAGCCACCTCGCTGAAAAGGCGGCAGTGGCACACCCCGATACAGTATCCGATGAATTCGATGCCCTGTTCATCGGCATCACCAAAGGCGAATTGGTGCCTTACGGTTCCTACTATGTCACCGGTTTTTTGAATGAAAAACCATTGGCAGAACTCCGAACCTCGATGCAGTCCCTCGGCCTGGAACGGTCGGCGGAAGTGTCCGAACCGGAAGACCATATCGCCTCGGTCTTGGAAATTATGGGCAGTCTAATCATTGGCCGTTACGGCACCCCCGCCGATATGGCCACCCAACGCCGGTTTTTCGAAACCCATGTGGCGCCTTGGGCAACCGCGTTTTTCGAGGACCTGGAAATCGCGGAGAAGGGTGATTTCTACAAGGTGGTCGGCACCATCGGCCGCCAGTTCATGGCCATCGAGAAGGACGCCTTCGCGCTGGCCTAACACCGGACCGAACTAAATGCACCGGTCCGACGCCAAGAACGCCTTCCCGCCCAAAAATGGGCGGAGAAGAGCGTCGCGTGAAGGGAGTACGGCGATGAAGCAAAACGAAAAATCAACTCTGGGAAGACGCGTTTTCCTGAAAGGAAGCGCCCTCGCTGCTGTTGGCACCGCCACGGCGGGCACCCTGGCGGCGACCGGGAAAACGGCGGTCGCGGAGAAGCCGGAAAAAATCAACGCCGGTTACCGCGAAACCCTTCACGTCCAACAAGTTTACAAACTGTCCCGATTCTAACGGGTCAGGTGGGAGGAAGCTTCGATGCTGACGAAAAAACGAACGGGCAACGCCAAGGGCCCCCGCTTATCGAGCGCCCTGTCCGGCACCATTGGCGGCGCCATGGACCGGCGTGCCTTCCTGCGCAATTCCGGCCTTGCCGCCACCGGTGCCGCCTTCGCGGGCACCATTGGTACGGCGGGTACAGTGCGCGCGGCGAAAGCCGCCACCGGTGGCGACACGGTCGAGATCAAAAAAAGCGTTTGCACCCATTGTTCTGTGGGATGCGGCATCAATGCGGAAGTCGCGAAAGGGGTCTGGGTCGGTCAGGAACCGAATTTTGACAGCCCGTTCAACCTAGGCGCCCATTGCGCCAAGGGCGCGTCGGTCCGCGAACACGCCCATGGCGAACGGCGGCTGAAATACCCCATGAAGCTGGTGGATGGGAAATACAAGAAGATTTCCTGGGAGCAGGCGATCAACGAGATCGGCGACAAGATGCTGGAAATCCGCGAGCAGTCTGGCCCCGATTCCGTTTATTGGCTGGGGTCCGCCAAACACAGCAACGAACAGGCTTATTTGTTCCGCAAATTCGCTGCCTTCTGGGGCACCAACAATGTGGATCACCAGGCCCGCATTTGCCACTCCACCACGGTTGCCGGCGTCGCCAATACCTGGGGCTATGGCGCCATGACCAATTCCTTCAACGATATTCACAATTCCCGGGCCATGTTCCTGATCGGGTCAAACCCGGCGGAAGCGCATCCGGTGGCAGTGATGCATATCCTGAAGGCCAAGGAACAGAACAACGCCCCGTTGATTGTCGCCGATCCCCGGTTTACCCGCACGGCGGCCCATGCGGATGAATATGTCCGCTTCCGGTCTGGCACCGATGTGCCGGTGATCTGGGGAATCCTGTGGCATATCCTCGAAAACGGTTGGGAGGATAAAGAGTTTATTCGCCAGCGGGTCTGGGGCATGGATCAGATCCGCCAGGAAGTCAAACGCTGGACTCCGGCGGAAACCGAGCGCGTTACCGGCGTGCCCGGCGAACAGCTCCGCCGTGTCGCCCAATTGCTGGCCAACAACCGGCCCGGCACCATTGTTTGGTGCATGGGTGGCACCCAGCATACCACGGGCAACAATAACACCCGGGCCTATTGCGTGTTGCAACTCGCACTGGGCAACATGGGCGTGGCCGGTGGCGGCACCAATATCTTCCGTGGTCATGACAATGTGCAGGGCGCTACCGATCTCGGTGTGCTGTCCCACACCCTGCCCGGCTACTACGGCCTCGCCAAGGGGTCTTGGGGCCATTGGGCGCGGGTTTGGGATGTGCCGATCGATTACATCACGGGTCGCTTCAAAGACGAAAAGCTGATGACCAGCGCTGGCATTCCGGTGTCTCGCTGGGTCGATGGCGTATTGGAAGACAAGGCCAATATGGATCAGCCCGATAACGTGCGGGCCATGGTCTTCTGGGGCCATGCGCCAAACTCGCAGACCCGCGGCGTCGACCAGCAAAAAGCCATGGACAAGTTGGATCTGTTGGTGGTGGTTGACCCCTACCCCACGGTGACGGCGGTGTTACCGACACGTAAAGAAGGGGTGTATCTGCTGCCTGCCTCGACCCAGTTTGAAACTTATGGGTCGGTGACCGCGTCCAATCGGTCGATCCAATGGCGCGAAAAAGTTGTCGACCCCCTGTTCGAGAGCAAACCCGACCAGGACATCATCTATTTGTTCGCCAAGAAGCTCGGCTTCGCCGACGAGATGTTCAAGAACATCAAGGTGGATGGGGAAGCTCCTAACGTGGAGGACACCACCCGGGAGATCAACCGGGGCATGTGGACCATTGGTTATACCGGCCAGTCGCCGGAGCGGCTGAAGGAACATCTGCACTATCAGCATACCTTCGACAAGACCACCTTGCAGGCGGTCGGCGGTCCGGCGGACGGCGAATATTACGGCATGCCCTGGCCCTGCTGGGGCACACCGGAAATGAAGCATCCTGGCACGCCGATCCTCTACGATACCTCGAAGAAGGTGGCCGAGGGTGGCCTCTGCTTCCGTGCCCGGTTTGGCGTGGAAAAAGATGGCCAGAACCTGCTGGCCGAAGGCTCTTTCCCCATGGGCTCGGAAATCCGCGATGGGTATCCGGAATTCACCATGGCGATGCTACAGAAATTGGGATGGGATGGGGATCTCACCGCAGACGAAAAATCCGCCATCGATGCGGTTGCGGGCGAAAAAACCAACTGGAAGACCGACCTGTCGGGCGGCATCCAGCGGGTTGCCATCGCCCATGGCTGTGCCCCCTTCGGCAATGCCAAGGCCCGTTCGGTGGTGTGGACCTTCCCCGATCCGGTGCCCATCCACCGTGAGCCGCTGTATACGCCGCGGCGGGATTTGGTGGCCGACTATCCCACCTATGAGGATAAGAAAGCCTATCGCCTGCCGACCATGTATGCCTCGATCCAGAAACAGGATTTCTCCAAGGAATATCCCATCATCCTGACTTCTGGCCGCTTGGTGGAATATGAGGGCGGCGGCGACGAGACCCGGTCGAACCCCTGGCTTGCCGAATTGCAGCAAGACATGTTCTGCGAAATCAATCCGTTCGATGCCAACAATATCGGTATCAAGGACGGGCAGATGGTGTGGGTCATCGGCCCCGAAGGCGGCAAGGTGAAGGTCAAAGCCATGTTCACCGATCGGGTCGGTCGGGGCGTGGCCTTCATGCCCTTCCATTTCGGTGGGGTGTTCCAAGGCGAGGATTTACGGGCCAAATACCCCGATGGGGCGGATCCGTACGTGCTCGGCGAATCCGCCAATACGGCCCTGACCTATGGCTATGACTCAGTTACACAGATGCAGGAATCGAAAACATCCCTGTGTCGCATCGAACCCGCTTAAAGGAGGTGTGAACGATGGCACGGATGAAATTTCTTTGTGATGCCGAGCGCTGCATCGAATGCAATGCCTGCGTCACTGCCTGCAAAAACGAACATGAAGTTCCTTGGGGTGTGAACCGACGCCGCGTGGTCACCATCAACGACGGTCGTCCTGGAGAGCGATCAATCTCGGTAGCCTGCATGCACTGCTCTGATGCGCCGTGCATGGCGGTCTGCCCCGTCGATTGCTTTTACAACACCGAGGAAGGCGTGGTTCTACACTCCAAGGATCTCTGCATTGGTTGTGGGTATTGTTTCTATGCCTGCCCGTTTGGGGCGCCACAATTCCCGCAAGCGGGCAATTTCGGCAGCCGCGGCAAGATGGATAAATGCACCTTCTGCGCCGGGGGGCCCGAAGAAAACACCACCCAGGCCG
>JBMYUJ010000032.1:0-30840 GCA_049605255.1 Magnetospiraceae bacterium | reverse complement strand
GGGAACAGGGGCAACGACAGGGTGCGGGCATAAAAGGTTTCCGCCCCCGGCAGGCTGAGCGAGCCCTGGTTCTGCAAATAGAAGGGCTGCATATGCACCGGGATGTAATGCACCTGGGTGCCGACCCCGAGATCCCGCAGCGCATGCATCACGCTGGCGCGCGACCGCCCGGCGGCATCGAAGTTGATCCGCGCGGCACAGAGATGCCAGGCGGGCACCCCATCGGGCACCGGGGTGGGGGGCAGCACGATGGGCGCCAGCGGGGCGAGTTTTTCCCGGTACCGATCCACCAACGCCCGGCGCCGCGACACAAAGGTTTTCAGCCGGGATAATTGGCTCAGCGCCAGCCCCGCATGGATATCGGACAGGCGGTAATTGAAGCCCAGGGCGACCATCTCGTGATACCAGGGATTGCGCGACCCATCGGGCGCCGTCGCCAGTTCCGGCCGCAAGGCGGACTCCCGATCCATGCCGTGATTGCGCAAGACCCGCAGCTTTTGCGCCAGATCATCATCCCGTGTGGTGATCACGCCGCCTTCGCCCGCCGCGATGGTTTTCACCGGGTGCAGGGAAAAAATCGCCATATGCCCGGGCCCGGCGCCCACCGGGCGACCATTGGCCTGGATACCGCCGACGGCATGACAGGCATCTTCGATCACCCGGGCGCCATAGGCTTTGGCGGCCGACATCACCTGCGCCATATCCACGCAGCGCCCCGCATAATGCACCGGTAAAATCGCCGCGGCGCCTCCTGCCCGGCCCAAGGCTTCGCGCAGGGTATGGGCTGTCAGCAGGCCGGTTTCCGGGTCCACATCGGCGAAGGTAACAGAAGCCCCCGTATAGAGCGCCGCATTGGCCGTGGCCATGAAGGTGATGGCAGGCACGATGGCGGTTTTGCCGGGGCCCAACCCTGCCGCCAGGGCCGCCAGATGCAGCGCCGCCGTGCCGCTGGAAACGGCGATGGCATGCTTGGCCTGTGTTGCCTCGGCGAAGGCCGCCTCGAATTTGGGCACCATGGGACCGGTGGTCAGAAAATCGCTACGCAATACCTCGGCGACTGCGGCGACATCTTCATCGCTAATGGATTGTTTGCCGTAGGGCAGAAACCGCCGCGTGTTTTCCGTCATGGCAGAATCCGAATGTGGAGGGACATGGCGCGCGTCTTCCCGGTTGTGAGGTGACTCAACGGGACCATTAAAATCGGTATGCTTCAACAAATTCTTACCCTCCCCCCGCCTTGGAACCGGAGAGAGCCGCGTGGATCGCTTCCAGGATACGCCGAACCCCCTGCCCGTCGCAAATATCCGATGCGCGTTGTGACATTTCCCACACACCCTCCCCCCGCAACAAGGGTGCCAGGGCCTTGCCAAAGGCCTGCACATCCAGTCCTTTCCGCGCATCCAACACAATTGCTGCGCCCGCCGCCGCCAAGGCGCCGCCCGCCGCAACCTGGTTGTCGGCGATGAGCAAAATCAGGCTGGGCAGGCCGAGGCAGCAGCGCTCCCAAGACATCACCCCGCCGGACCCGATGGACAGGTCCGCCGATGCCATCAGGTCAGCCATATGGGGCGCATCCCAATGCAGGTGAAGGGGATAGGTCACCGCCTCGGCGGTGGCCTCTATCGCGGCACGATTGGGGGTGGCCGATCCCACGGCCAGATCGACGGGGATCGTACTTTCGAGCACCTCCAGGGTCTGTAAAACGGTCGGCAAAAGATTGCGCCCGTCCATGCCCCCGAGGCTGAGCAAGAGGCGCCTGGGCGGGCCTGCCGTTTCGCGCCGTCGCAGGCAGCCCGGGCGCGAGGCGGCGAAGTCGGGGCGGAGCGGCGCGTAGGCCGTGCCTTGCAGAACCCGCGCCCCCACCGGCACCCGCGCTGAAAAATCAACCGCCGCATGGCCCAGATTGGGATCGATCAAGATATCCACGTCATGGGCCCGGTCGGGCAGGTCGTCCAACGCCACACGTCGATCGGCGAAACCGACAAAGCGGGATTCGAAATCCGCCCCCAGGCCGTAATGATCCACCAGCAGGGCCGTGATCCCGTCGGGCCAGGCGGCGCGGATTTGTGCCGCCGCTATTTCTGGATCGGGATCGCAAAACAGAATTTCATTCTGCATGGCGAGGCTGGGCACCAAGTCTGGCGCTGCGGCGTTTACGGCGAAGGCGGTCTGCCAGCCTTGGCCGCGCAAGGCTTCGGCGATGACCGCGCAACGGCTGATATGGCCAGCGCCGAGTTGCGCCGAAGCATCGGCCCGAAACACGGCGATCGGTGGGCGCGCCCTCATACCCCCGATCGGGCCTTGTATCGGGCGACAGCCTCTTGGATCGGTGTGTCCCAGCCCTGGGGCAGGCAACCCATCACCGGGTCCAGATCCTTGCGCCGATGCAGGCTGCCGGATCCCGTTTGCGGGGTGGGCACAATGTCGCCCGCGCGCAGGCCGGGCCAGGACTCGATAAACAACGCCTCGATGGCGCGGCTCAGACATTCATAAGACTCCACAAATGTCTGGGCCGCGCTAAGGTCTACCTGGCGCTGCACCAGGATCTCCCCCGTATCGACCCCGGCATCGATCCGGTGAATGGTCACACCCTTTGGGGTGTCGTCCATATAGGACCAGAAATTGGGATGTGCCCCCCGGTTAAAGGGCAGAAAACTGATATGCAGATTGATGACCCGTCCCGGCAGCGCATCGATCACCGGCGCCCGTAAAATATGGCGATAGCCGTAGGAAACAATAAAATCGACGTCATTTTGTGCCAAAAAAGCGGCATCGACGGGATCTTCCCGGACCAGGATCATATCCCCCGCCGCCTCGAACGCCGGTTGCAGCGCCGCCGCATAGGGGCTGAGCAACAGCACCTTCACAGCATCCCCCGCTGCCGCGCCACCGCATAGAGCAGTTCCGCCGTTTCCCAATCCTCCGGTTCATCGATGTCCTGCACCCGAAAACGGGGCACGATGAAGGGACGGGACCGTTCGGAAAACAGCGGCCGCTTGGCGGCCCAGGCGCCGCGCCGCCCCCAGGCGAACAGCGCCGCATCATGATAGGCGGGCTCCAGGTCTTGCGAGCGGGTTTTGAGATGCGCCGGGTCCATCATCGTCAGCCCCTGGCGAATGGATAATGCCCGTTGCACCGGATAGGCGAAGGTGGCCACGCTGACCAGATAATCCACCGCCTCCCCGGTCGCGATACGCGCCTCCAGGGCCCGCCAGGATTCTGTCAACAGCGCCGCATCCAACATGGGGGCGGTGGCATAGATCAGGCAAATCCAATCCGCGGGATCGCCGTCCGGGCCCGCTTCATGGGCCATCACATCCAGGATGGTGGCATGGTCATCGGCCAATTCGGCGGGGCGTTTTCCATCTACCAAGGCGCCCGCCACACGGGCGACATCCGCCACGGTTTCGGTATCCGTCGAAACCCGCACGGCATCGAACAGGCCGCTGTCCAGCGCGGCGGCGATGGGATAGGCAATCATCGGCTTTCCGGCAAAGTCGCGGATATTCTTGCCCGGAATACGTTTCGATCCGCCCCGTGCGGGAATGACCGCGATGCGCATCACGCTTCCGTTTGGAACCCGGCTTCCGCCAGCAGTTCGCGAATTTCGGCGACGGTCAGGAAATGGGGATTATCGCGGGAATTATAGGAGAAATCCTCCGGCACCGGTTCGCCCTTGGCGCCCAGCATGTTGGTTTCGAACCGGTTGGGTCGGTCGTAAAAATGGATCGAGGGACGGATCAGATAATAATCGTCGAATTCCAGCACCAGATGGGAATCATCGGCGGGGCACATCACCTCGTGCAGTTTTTCCCCCGGGCGAATACCAATCACCTTGCGGGGCAATTGCGGCGCCATCGCCTCGGCCAGATCGGTGATGGTGGTGGAGGGAATCTTCGGCACGAAAATCTCCCCGCCATACATGCGCTCGAAAGTATGGATCACGAAATCCACCCCCTGTTGCAGGGTAATCCAGAACCGGGTCATGCGTTCATCGGTGATGGGCAGTTCCGTCGCGCCCTCGGAGATCATTCGCTTGAACAGCGGAATCACCGAGCCCCGCGAACCCACCACATTGCCGTAACGTACTACGGCGAAACCCAAATCCCGCCCACCGGTGATGTTGTTGGCGGCGACGAACAGCTTGTCCGACGCCAGCTTGCTGGCGCCATACAGGTTGATCGGGTTGGCCGCCTTGTCGGTGGACAGCGCCACCACCTTTTTCACATTGTTGCGCAAGGCCGCATGGATAACATTTTCCGCGCCCCCCACATTGGTGCGCATGCATTCCACCGGATTGTATTCCGCCACCGGCACATGTTTTAGCGCCGCGGCGTGGACCACGTAATCCGTGCCCTCCATGGCCATGGTCAGCCGGTCTCGATCGCGCACATCGCCAATAAAAAATCGCAGACAGGGATTATCCCCCAGGGCGGCGCGCATTTCCGTTTGTTTCAGTTCATCCCGGGAATAGATGATCAGCTTGCGCGGCTCGTACCGGTCCATCACCGTGCGCACAAACCGTTTGCCGAAGGACCCCGTTCCACCGGTGATCAGGATATTTTTGCCGTTAAACACGTCAAGCCGTCCTTTGCTGGGGGCGCGTTTTTCAGAGCGCGACCATGGTTGTATCCAAGGGCGTATGCAGGGGAATATCTTTCAGCGCCGGTTTGCCGAGCACCTGATCCATCAGGGCCGGAGAGAGCCCCAAGGCCGGACGCACGGAGCGCAAATTCTCCCGCGTGAAAATATCGCCCGCCCGCATGTCCGCCACCACATACAGGGACCGGCGGAATTGCAGGGAGGCGGACTCCGCCTCCCCCGGGCCGAACTGGGCGCTTTGTGTGGATTGGTAGACATCCGCGGCTTCCCGCACCAGGGTTTCCAGCTCCGCCGGTTCCATGGAAAACTCAGAATCGATGCCGCCATCGGCGCGGGCCAGGGTGAAATGTTTTTCCACCAACTCCGCCCCCAGGGCGATGGCCGCCAAGGCGATGGCATTGCCCATGGAATGATCGGACAAGCCGATGCTCACACCCGGATACCGTGCCTGCAATGCACTCACATTCCCCAGGCGCATTTTCGCAGCCGGGGTGGGATAGGCGGATATGCAATGGAGCAAGGTGACCTTACCCGCGCCACCGGTTTTCGCCGCATCAACCGCGGCATCGATCTCTGCCAAGGTGGCCATGCCGGTGGAAATGATGATCGGCTTGCCAGTGCTGGCCGCATGGCGGATCAGCGGCAGATCAATCACCTCCGGCGAGGCGATCTTGTAGGCCGGGCAATCCAGGGTTTCCAGGAAATCCACCGCGCTGAAATCGAACGGGGCAGAAAAAATCTTGACCCCCTTTTCCCGCGCCCGGTCGAACAGCGGCGCGTGCCAGTCCCAGGGCAGACTGCCCACCGCATACAGGTCATACAGGCGTTGTCCGGCCCAGGGCCCGGCCTGCAAAACGAATTCCGGCTTGTCGGAATCCAGGGTCAGGGTATCGGGGGTATAGGTTTGCAGTTTGACCGCATGGGCGCCCGCCGCCGCGGCCGAATCCACCAGGGCCAGGGCCCGATCCAAGGCATGATTGTGATTGCCCGAGAGTTCGGCGACGATGAACGGCTTTTGGTCCATAAATTCAGTCATCGAACCAACTTCCATACTCATGAGACCCTGCGGCAAAAGCCTTACGGTGCAAGGTTTTTCCAAGGCCGACTGTACCCGGCAGACCCCTGCCGAGGCAACTATTTCCCGGTGATTGGCCCGCCTCTGTTGCCCTGGGGTCAGCAGGCCGACCCAAAATCACCCCAAACATGCTTAATCTTTGCTTTTAAAGTAAAAATACTGTGTAATGAGGGAGGAATAAGGAGACCCATAAATGGTCGATGTGCTGAGTGCATCCGGCTTCGGGAATTTTGACTATGCGAGCCTCGCAGCGAAGCTGATCGAGGTCAGTCAAGCACGCCATCAGACTAATGTGGAGCGCATCTCCACCCCCTATGACAACAAAATCGGTCGGCTGGAGCGGGAGCGGGACAAGTGGCTCGGCTTGTCGGACGATCTATCCGATGTCAAATCAACCCTGCACGATACCATCGGGCGGGTGAAGGCTATTTTGGATCGCATTGATCAATTGCAGCTTACCGTCAACAAGGCGGCGGCCAATGAATCCGAACTCACCGGGTATGCGTCTACCTTTGATTCTCTGCTGAAGGGATTACGGCGCACGGCGGAGAACGCGTTTGGCGAAACCAACCTGTTGGGGTCGGAAGAAACCACCTTTTCCTACGAGGTGGATTTCAATTACACCACCCAGTCGGTGAAGGGGTACAATCTCGGCACCGGGTTCGAGATTACCGATTCCGATGGCAAGGTATGGGTGCCCAATTTCGATACGGGGATCATCACCCGCTACGATGACTACCCGGACGAGGGAGCCGGAACCTCCGCCCAGATCGGCACGGGCTTTACCGTCGATAGCATTGATGGCACCGATATCACCTTCACCATCGGCGCGGAAACCGCGTCGCCCACCACCTATACCGGCACTTTGGAACCCACGGGCCTGGGTATTTTGGGCTCTTGGGCCTACGGGGATTTGAATTCCGAGGAGGGGCGGACCGATGCGCTCGACGCGCTGGAGGATGCCAAAGCCGTGGTCAAACTGGAACTCACCCGCTATGAGGTGGCGCTCTCCTTGGTGGATTTTTACGAAGTCCGGGCCTTCGACCGGTCGCGGGAGAACCGGGCCGAGATCAATGATCTGATCATTGACAAGGCACGGGCGGTGCAAGAGGCCCAGCAACTCTTTGAAGCACAAACCCAGTTGACCATTAACCGGGTGTCCAACGGCTATGCTCAGAAAAACTATTATGCGAAGTTTTTTGCGCCGTTTCTGAACAGCAATTCAGAACCCACCACCGTTTTCGATATTCTTATTTAAGCTGTCTTGGCTTTCGCGGGTTCGGGCGTTTCCACGAAACGATCCAAATCTTTGTCGCCTGCTGCAATGGCCGTGAACATGTCGCGGCTTATCGCGGCCATGTCGTGGCAGGCTTCCCGGTAAAGCTCGATATAAAACTGGCGAAACTGCTCGCGCTTTTCCGAATCATCAATCCGGTTCCAATAAAAGGCGCCGAGCCGCAGCAAGGAGCCGAGCGATCCTTGAACCATGCGCATGACGCCGATACAGGTGGCGTGATGGTCTGTCCAAAACCGCTCCATGCGCTGGTCAAACTCGAAAAAGGTTTTATCTTCCGACGAGGTCAGGTCGAAGGCCGCGTCGATGGCCGCATCGAAATCGTCACAGCGCTGGGCATAGTCTTCAAAATCGATGGCGGCCAGAAAGGCGCCGGGTTCGTAAACCCGAAGATGGTTCGCCACTTTGGCTAACACGCTTTTCGCCTGCCCTTTGAACTGCGGCGCGAATTTGACCGCACGGGGATGTTTGGGAATAGCCCCGTCAATCCGCGCCCCGTCAGAACAGTTGAACAGCGCCCCGCCCCGGTTCCGCAAGGTGCGGGTAAAGAAAAACCGGGAAAGGTCCAGATGCCAAGCGGTGCGCGCCTTGCCGCCGAAATTGCCCGGCACCACCCGGTCGAATTGATTTTCCAGCTTCTTGCGCATCTCATCTTCGAAGACCTCCTTGTCTTCATAGATGGATCCTTCCGCGTGGTGGTCTGCTTCCTCCAATTTGCCGCAATCGACCCCAAACAGATAAAATTCCCGAAAACCGGCGGCGGTCAGCGCCGCATAGGCGGCGTTGGACACCACGGGCTCGGCCCCATCGATGGGGGTGGTGTCTTGCCGGAACATATGCGCGACGCTGAGCGAGGCCCGCAAGTAATACCATTTATCCTTAAACAGTGCCGCCGTGTGCGGGTCCACCGTGGTGGTGGCCAGCAAGGTAACACCGGATAGGTCAAACTTGGCCGCCAGATCGCCGACGATTTTGGCGGTCACCGGCACGTTTTCGTTCTCCACATGGATATCCGGGGTGAACCCTTCGCGCAGCAAGATGCCCAGCGCGGTTCCGGAGGAGACCAACAGCACATGATCCCGCCAGCGGCGCAACACCGGCAGGTCCTTGGTCAGCGACGGCCCGGCGCCGACGATAAAGACCGGCAATGCCTGCGGCAAAAAGGGTTTGCGCTCCACCAACCGGAACCCGGAATTGACCGAATTCAGATAGGTATTGCGCAGCATCTTCACCTCGTCCTCGAAAAATCCGGCGGACAGATACAGGTTTTTGATCTTTTCGTTGAGCACCGTGCGCGCCTCGCGCAACGCCCAGGAAAAATAGCCAAGGAAGGAGTGGGACCCTTCCAAAAAGGTATTGCCCAAATTGT
Source organism: Magnetospiraceae bacterium (assembly GCA_049605255.1). Taxonomy (GTDB): domain Bacteria; phylum Pseudomonadota; class Alphaproteobacteria; order Rhodospirillales; family JBMYUJ01; genus JBMYUJ01. The sequence goes on along the minus strand of JBMYUJ010000032.1, from coordinate 22,500 downwards.
GGACCAGTTTGACCAACTCCTCGGCGATCAGATCAGGCGCACTGACAAACAGGAACCGGACCGTCATGCCCCGCGCATCCACCTCGGTGAAGAAGGCCTCCCAATCAATGGCCAACAGCGCGTGATGCATGAACTCCGCAATGGGCTCAACGATTACCAAGTGCCGGGCGTCGGTCTCCTGCAGAAACCGGGGCAGATGCACACCGAGCCCAACCCCCAATACAAAGGCGAAGCCAATATCCACCTGCGGTGAACCGGCAAAGTTCACCTTGTTTTCGGTAAAAAACGCCCCGCATTGGCGGATTACCGGAACGCTGAGATGGGACAAGTTGCAATGGGAGGGGGAATCAAACGTGATCCGGTCTGGGGCGCGGGCAAACATATCCAACTGTTCGTCGCAAAATCGTTGCGCATCGGTTGGGTAAAGCTTGGTATCCCCCAGATCGATGTTAACGGGCTTGCCATCATCGAACAGAAGCTTGGAGACGGTCTTGGCCCGGTCTGGCAAGCCCGGCAACACCGAGGGTGCGAACTGTTCGAAAGCCCGCAGGTTCCGGGCGTAAAAATCTTCCGTGCCGGGTCGCAAGACCGGTTCGGTCATGGCGCCTGTTCCGCCGCCGCCAGCATCTCGTCGTAACAGGCTTCCAGGGCGCGGGCGCGGGCGGCAAAATCAAACGCCGGGCTGGCGCCGAGCGCAGCGATGGCACGGGTACGAAAGGCCTGGCGCAAACCGGGATCGGCGGCAAAGCGCGCCGCCTTTTCCACCAGGGTATCGGCGGTCTCCACCAGGCAATCCTCCTGCAACCCGCACTGAGCCAGGAACCCGGCAACCTCCCGCCGATGCGGCGCATCACCCACCGGGCAGAACACCGGGAGCCCCGCGGCCAAAGCATTGACCGCCGTGGAAAGGCGCCGGGCAGGCCACGGTAGCAAGGCGATATCCGTGAACTGAAAAAACCGAACCGGGTCTGCCTCTTGCAGAATATCTACCCGCTGCATGATGCCGAAATTGGCAAAAAGATCGGTGATCCGGGCCAGGTTGTCTGGGTTATGGAAATCGTGATCACGCAAAATCAGCATGGCCTCGGGCACGGCGATCAAGACGCGCGCCCAGGCCGCCAGGGTATCACTGGTGAGCTCCGCCAGGGTCGCATCGGCGCCAAACACCAGGGGCGCGGCGTCGGGACCTTCCCCTTCCGCAGACGCGGGCGGCGCCGCATCCACCGGCGTGGGGCGCGGCAGCAACGCCGTGCCGCCTTCCAACGGTCGCAAGCGAGCTTCGGGCGGGGCGCCCGCCGCCTGCAGCGGATCGCAGAAAATCCCATCCAGATGGGCAAGGCCCGGCCAGGTGGAAAGCCCCTGCCAGGAAAGTTGCACCGGCGCGATGCGGCTTTCGAACAGAGGCAAGAACTGCGCCGTGGTCAACCCGCCAAGATCGACCAGCACATCGATATGTTCGCGCTCCACGATCTGCGCCAGGGTGAACAGATCCAACGACGCCACATCATACCAGCCTTCCATGGCCGCCTGAAATCCGGTATTGGCGGGCGCGGTCATCGCGCCATATCCCAGGCCCAAAAGCCGGAACCGGTTGCCATCATGGCGTTGGAAAATCTGCGCCAAAGCGGCCCGCTCGCCCACCCCCAGGGAAATGGGAATCAGATAGGCGATGCTGGCGCGCCCCTGCACCCGATGCGGACGCCCGCCACCTGTGCCCAGATCGGGGATACCAAATGCCGGGCCGAAAGCGGCCATGGCTTGGCCGAGGCCCGCCGCCGTCTCCCATGGAAAGGCGTGACGGGACAACAGATATTTAGCGGTGGTCTCCGGATCTTCCGGGTCCTGATCGATAGCAAAGAGATGGCTGGCCCGGGCCGGTTCGAAATCGCCGATTTGCGTCTGTGCGGTCCCCATCAAGCTGGCGATCCGGGGATCGAGCGGATCGTTATGCCGCGCGGCGCGCAAGATATCCAGCGCCTCCCGGGCACGCCCCCCATTCAGGAGAATGGTGGTCAATCCGATATACCCGTCAACGCTCTTGGGATTGAAATGCAGATGCTGGTGATACAAGAATTCCGCCCGCGCGAACTGCCCCGCCAACACCGCCTGGATCGCTTTGAAATGGATCGGGTCGTCCCGCCCTTCGGTCAACAGGGATTCGAAATTGGCGAGCTTGCCCACGGGGACTTCCGCCGCAGCCGCATCGGAGGTCAGCGCCCCGGCAAGCTTGCGGTAAAAAGCGGTGTTGCCGACGTCGCCAATGGCCGCATGAAACCCGCTGAGGGCCTCCGCATATTCCCGACAAGCGGGATGGTGTTCCAGCGCCGCTTTGCCGTGCTGGATCGCGGCGACGTAATCCTCCAGCCAAAAAGCATTCACCGCCAAGGTGAAATGGGCGAGATGATCTTCCGGATTGGTCTTTAGATGCGCCGCCAAGGCGCGGTAGAGGGGCAACCGCGCGGCATCATCGGTCGCCACCTGCATTGCCGCGACGATATCGCGCATACCCGTCAACGCCTCGCCGGTCATCACGTGGTGGTATCCACGGTCCCGCTGGGCGCGGCGGGGGTTTCTGGTTTGTCCTCGGCGGTGGTGGTTCCGGGTTCGGCGAACTGCCCACCGGCAATTTCCCGATTGATATTGATTAATACGTCCAGCATTTCCGGCGTCGGCTTGGAGACGATCTTCAGGGTATGCTTGTCCACGAAATTGGCGAGGGATAAGAGATTCTGCCGAATATCCAGCGGCACCTCGCAGCCCGGGTCCAACAGCTCGGCCTGGAAAATGGTCCAAAGCTGCCAATTCAGCCGTGCCGCATTGTTGATCTCTTTGGGGTCTTTCGACTGCTGCGCATCCCGTAGCCGCAGGGCCGCTTGGGTCAGCGCCCAGGCTTCAGTCATTCTGGGATTCCCCCCGGGGGGTGGCGCTTGATAACTTTTCAGCGATTGATTCTTCGACATCCTTCAATACCCCGGTCTCGTGACCGATAAGGTCGCGGGCCCGTTTCATGGCTGGATAGTAGTTTTCCTCGGACACCAACCGACGCAGGTCAGCAATGATCTCCACGGCACTGGGGGCGGCGGCCTCATACTCATTCAGGAGGGTTTCCAATTTAGATTCGGAATCCGCCCGATGCTCTGGGAACAAATACATGATCTGTATGGCGTAATAGACCCGTGAGGCCGGCGACACGGCTTCATCCGGCGTCAGGATATCGGAATCCCGCAATACAGTGGCTTCGTTCATCAGCACCAACGCGACGGTTTGGCCGCTGACATTCTCCAGAACAGCCCCGTTCACGATGATCTTCTTGCCCTGTTTAATCTGTATTTTCAGTGGCATGACGACACTATACCGAAGCAAAGGTTAAAAAAAAACCGGGGAGAAGATACTCCCCGGTTTTCCGTTAAAGTTTATTGTTTGGTCTTACCGGCTGGGAATTACCGGAAGAGACCCAAGACACTTTGTTCAGCCTGACCGGCGAAGGACAACGCCTGGATACCCAGGGATTGCCGGGTTTGCAGGGCCAGCAGGTTGGCGCCTTCCTCGTTCAGGTCGGCCACGGTCAGTTGACCAGCACCGGTTTCCAGTACATTCACATATTCTTCCGTGAATTCGGAACGCACTTGCAAGATGGCCACGTTGTTGGCCAGGTTACCGGCTTTCGCCCGCAGGTTGGCGATGGTGAAGTCCAGAGCCTGGATCACGTTATCCGCCGCCGCGTTGAAGGTCGCCAGATCGCCACCACCCGTCAGATCGTAAGAGCTGATGTCTTGGGTGAAGCCGATGGAGGTCAACACGTCGGCATAGGTCGCAGCACCCGCCGCGGCGTTGTTGGTCCCGAAGAAGAAACCAGAAGTTTGGAAGTCGACGCCATCGACGCTCAACTTGGAATCCGATTTTTCAGAGAAACGGACATTCAGCTGAGAACCGGTGGAGTTCAGCAGGTTCAAACCTTGATAGCTGGCATCATTGACCAACTTGTCGATCTGGGTGGCGAGTTCGGTGATCTGCGAGGTGTATTCCGCCCGTTGCGAGGCGGAAGCGCTCCGTGCCGAGTCCACAATACCCTTGATCTGCTTGGTCAGGTTTTCGATCGCATCCGCCGCCTTCAGCGCGGTTTCCAGAGCCTGCACACCCTGGTCGATCGCCGATTTGCGTTCCAGAAGGTCACCGGCGCGATCAGAAAGCGATTTCGCCTGGAAGAATTTAACGGCATCGTCCGTCGCGCTGTTAACAGACAAACCCGTAGACAAGCGGCCTTGCGTCCGGTCGACGAGGCTTTGGGTCCGTTGCAGCGAGAGAAGATTGGAACGTACTGCCGATGATAGTGCGATATCAGCCATTTTAATTACCCCTTTCTAGGATAGAAATAACAGTGCTTCTTGCACTGGAGTAAATCCTACCTAATCCCGACCCGGCGATCAATCTTCCGCGTTTTGGGCGGTCCCAGGAGTGATTATAAGACCATTGCCCTGAGCCTAATGCAAAAAAGAAAGGCGCCCCGGAGGGACGCCTTTTGATTTAGGCTTCTGTTTTTACTGACTATTATCGGGATCTTATCGGAACAGCCCCAGGACGCTTTGTTCCGCCTGACCGGCGAAGGACAAAGCCTGGATTCCCAAGGATTGCCGAGTCTGCAAGGCCAGCAGATTCGCGCCTTCTTCGTTCAGGTCCGCCAGCGTCAGCAATCCCGCGCCGGTTTCCAGAACATCCGTGTATTCCTGGGTAAATTCGGACCGCACCTGCAAGATCGCCACGTTGTTGGCAATGTTGGCGGATTTCGCCCGCAGATTGGCGATGGTGAAATCCAGCGATTCCAACGCCGCATCCGCCGCCAGGTTGAAGGTCGCGAGGTCATCACCGTCGGATAGATTATAGACACTGAGGTCCTGGGTGAAGCCGATGGAGGTGATGACATCGGCGAAGGTCGCCGCCGACGCGATGGCATTGGCAGAGTTGAAGAAGTATCCCGACACCTGGAAGTTCACGCCATTCACGGTGAGCTTGGAATCGGATTTTTCCGAAAACCGCACATTGAGCTGGGCGGTGCTGGCATTCAGCAGGTTCAGGCCCTGGTAGCTGGCATCATTGACCAGTTTTTCGATCTGGGTGGCGAGTTCGGTGATCTGAGACGTGTATTCGGCCCGCTGCGACGCCGATGAACTCCGCGAGGCATCCACGATACCTTTGATTTGCTTGGTCAGATTTTCGATGCTTTCCGCGGCGCGCAGGGCGGTTTCCAACGCTTGCACCCCTTGGTCGATGGCGGATTTCCGTTCCAGAAGGTCGGTCGCCCGATCCGACAGGGATTTGGCCTGGAAAAACTTCACCGCATCATCGGTGGCGCTATTGACCGAAAGGCCGGTAGACAGCCTCCCTTGCGTGCGATCCACCAAGGATTGGGTGGTCTGTAGGGCCAAAAGATTGCTGCGGATGGCGGCGGATAGGGCGATGTCTGCCATGGTCGTGATCCTCTCTTTCTAAGGGGCTGTCCTCACCGGCTTCTGCGCGGTTACAGGAAGTTGCTTAATGACAATTGACGGACGGTCGCGAACGCCTGATAGGACGCTTCCAGCGCCCGTTGTTCGTCCAGCAACCGGGTAATGGCTTCGGTCTTGTCCACATCCTCGATGGCGCTGACCTGGGTTTTCAGGAAGTTGGAAAACTTGTTCATCCACGCGTTGGTGTCCTTCACCAGCACCTGGTCGAAGGCCAACCGGAAGTTCAGCTCGGCAATGGAGCCGCTGGGCACCGTCCCGAGGGACGCGGGCTGCACATTGCCCACGGGCTCGCCCAAGGCGCTGTTGATCAGATAAATCGCCTCCTGAATCCGTTCAGGATGCTGGTCCAGCCCCCCGGCGGTGCCAAACACCCCTTGCGCGATGATCGAGATGGCCCGGATCGCCTTTTCGAACGCCGGATGCTCGGCGGTCGAGTCCAGGGTCACTTCGCGGTTTTCGTTGATCCGGTAGGAGGCGACCTGCTCGTCCCCTTGGTAGTAACTGTTATTGATGGCGAGGGTCACCGCACCACCCGCGCTGGCGGTGGCCGCGCTCAAGGTCAGCACTGTGCCGTCATTGCCCACCACGGTGTAGCTGTTGCCCGGGTCGTCGGCGAATTCGATGGTGGTGCCCAAAGGCACATTGGCGAAGGCCCCGGCCACCGCCGCCGTTACCGTGGTGCCGCCGCCGCCGATGGCCACGCCGCCATGGCCGGTCGCCAGCGTGGGGTCGGGATGCCCGCTCGCCGCATCGATGGTTTGCTGCACATGGCTGTCGTAGGTGGTGGGATAGGTGATGGCGTTGCCATCATAGGTGGCCTGAAAATCGGCAAGGGTGGTGAGGTTCAGCTCCACCGGCTCCGTATGCACCTTGCTGCCGGAGAACAGATACTGCCCGTCGATATCGAAATTCAGATAGCCTTCCATCTCGATCAGGGCTTGGAAGGCCCAGGTCTGCATATCCTCCACATATTCTTGCAAGGTGGTTTCGTTCTGCTCGTAGTTGAACAGCCGCTCGCGGAAATCCCGCATGGTGGTTTCCAGCGCCGAATAGGTGGTTTCCACCGCCGACAGGCGCATCTCCACCACGCCATTGTTGGAGATGTAATTGTCGGTCAGCCCCAACAGGTTTTCCAGATGCACCAGCCGCTGGCTATCCGTGGCGATGCCCGTGTAATCCTGGGATTTCTTTTCGGTGGCAACCTGGATATCCGCCTCATAGACCCGGCTTTGGATATCCAACAGGTAACCGGTCAGTTGGGTATGGCTGGCATAGTCAGCGATCCGGGTCATATCACACCGCCTCCTCTAATGCCTGGAACATGGCCTGCACCGTGCTGATGATGCGCGCGGCGGCGGCATAGGCCTGCTGGTATAAGATCAGGTCGGCCATCTCCTCATCCAGGTTCACCCCGCGCACCGTGTCGGATTTCTGCTTCAGGCTGTCGGTCAGGGCGCCCAGGTTGTCGACGACGGAGGCATTCCGGTCGGCCAGTTGGGCGTTCAGGGAAACAATGCCCGCCGCATAATCGGAAAGGGTGATCGTCGCCCCGGGTTGGCCACCTGAAAGTTCAAAGGTCACGCCATTTTGCATGGCTTCCGCATAGGCGAGCGCGACGCCGTTATCGCCGGTGCTGGTGACATATTCGCCGCCCACGCCGATGCTGGCATCCCAGCGCACGTAGCTGCGGGAGATCAGGCCGGGATCATCCCGAATATCCGATTGAACCTGCAAGAAGGTGGAGGCCCGCACGGTGGATTCTTGAATCCCTAAAGCAGAGATGAAGGAATCCGGCGCGCCCAAGCCCTGGTCGTCATAGACGATCATGGAATAGCTGTCGTCCTGCACCAAACGCAGCCGGGACCCGGCCCCGTCATTGATCACCGCCGCGCTGACGAAGGAAATCCCGGTGAAGGGATCATTTACGGCGGCGGCGATATCGTCCAGCGTGTAGCGGGTGCCGCCGGTAAAGGTAATGGTCTCCACCGCGCCCGTATCGGCATCGCGGAAGCTGACATCCACATTGCCGGTAGGTTGCCAGAAATAGGTGGTCTGCTTGGTCTCAGAATCGTATCGGTTGGGGGTCAGCCCATCGATGAAGAAGTCGTTGAGCCCCAAGAAATTGGCGAACCCAAGCCCGGTTTCATCCACATTGCCATCGGCGTTGTAATCCATATCAACGGTGGCATCGCCAAGGCCACTCGCCTGCACTTCATCCACGATGCCTAAGTTAAATCCGGCGTTCATGCCCAAGGTGGCGAAACCGTTGGTCAGGGTCAGCGTGCCATAGCCATTGCCGGTCAACCAGGCATCCAGGGCCGCGAACACATTGTCCACCGTATCGGTCAACCCGCCGACCTCTGCCTGAAAGGTGGTGGTATCGATCTGCGCGCCTGCGCTATCCAGGATCACGAAGGCGATATCGTGATCCAGGGCCAGAGTGGCGGCGGCCGTATCGAGGGGGGAGAAATCCTTGGTGCCGACGGCGGAGGTCAGCCCCGGGTAGGGCACGGCGCTGTTGTGAATGGCGTTGATGGTATCGCGCAGTTCAGAGGCCAACTCATCCAATTGTGATTGGAAATCGGTCAGGATCTGATCCCGCAAATCCACCAACCCTTTGAGCTGGCCCGATTGCAACGACAGCGTAATATCGTTGGCGGGCACCTCGGGCCCCACATAGATGCCATCGAAATGGCCCTGTCCGTAGGTGGTATAAGCATCCACCGCCGTGACCGAGGTATGGGTGAAGCTGACCCCTTCGGAATCCACCAACGGATAGCCGCCTGCTGAAAACACCACCACATCGCCACCGTCGCGGTAGACATATTGAATGTCGATCAGTTCCGCCAAACGGTCGAGGGCCAGGTCCCGCTTGTCGGCGAGATCGGTAACATCCAACCCAATCGTTTCGTTGCGGATGATCTTGGTGTTGAGTTCGCCAATCTCGGTGGTGAGGGAATTGATTTCGAAGGCGATGGTCTCGATTTCGCGGTCCGCCTGCAGGCGCAATTCCTGCACCGTGTCAGACAGGGCCTGTAGCTGGAAGCCGATCTCCTCGGCCCAGCGCACGACCTCGCTCTGCTCGCCGATCCGCTCAGGCGATAAGGTGAGTCCTTCGAAGGCTTCCGCCAGCTTCCCGAGGGTATGGGAGATGGAGACATTGTCGCCGGGCCGACCAAACAGCTCTTGCAGGCGGGCGAAGTAATCTTCCTGCACGCTGGCTTCGTTCAGGGACGCCAGTTCGATGCGGATGCTTTTCAGCAAACCTTCATCGATATTGCGGGTAAGTTCCGCCAATTGCACCCCGGCGGTCTGGCCGTCGATCACCCGGGTTTCCGTATTCACGATCTTGCGCGAATAGCCGACCGTATTGACGTTGGTAATATTGTCCGCCACGGCACCCAATGCCGCCTGGGTGGTCAGAAGACCACTTTGCGCGGATTGCAGGGCGAGGGTGAGACTGCCAGCCATCGTTCTTGACCGTTCCTAAAGTGCCGTATTGAGGGCGAGGGAGGCGCCCGCGGCGCCCGCATCCACCTTGCCATTGGCGCCATAGGCGCCGGTGCGGGGGCGATGCTGCTGCGCCGCCGTGGCAACGATATTCATGAAGGTTTGCCCGGTGCGGACCGCCACCATCAAAAGCCGCCCGTTCTCTGCCATCAGGCGGTCCAGACGGAATCCGGCATCCTTCATCTCGGCAACCAATGTGGGATCGGCGGTGCCAAGATCGGATTTGCTGTCAGACATGGCCGCAAAGGCCGTTTCATAAGCCCGGGTCAGGGTCAACTTTTCCTCGATCAAGGCGCGGACCCCGGCGCCATCACGGCGCGCCAGGGCAATATTTTCCCGCTCCAACATGTCAGACAGCCGGTCCACCGTTTCGATCAAGGCATCCAGGGTTTGGTCCATGCTCATCGTTGCGTTACCTCCTGCAAGCTCAGGATTTGCCGTTCAATGGTATCGGCGATGCCGATGCCCCCGGCCTTGGTCATGGCCTTGCCGTAATGGTCCACCAACATGCCGCGCCAGATCGTTTCCGCATGACCGCCGCCGAACGGCGCTTCGGTTTCGATGCCGTTGAACATGGGCTGCAGCATTTGCGACAGGAACAGAGCTTCGAATTCCTCGGCGGTTTGCCGCGCCCGGCCGCTTTCCCCCGCACGGCGCAGCATCTGCTGGCTGGAGTCGATGCGGTTTTGGACGAGGGCGAGATCGGCGGTGGTATCGAGCATCACATCACCTCGATATCGGCTTGCAGCGCGCCCGCCGCCTTGACCGCCTGCAAGATGGTGATCATGTCGCGCGGACCGATACCCAGCGCATTCAGACCATTGACCAACTCCTGCAAGGTAACGCCCCGATCGACCACGGCGAGGCGGCTATCCGTATCCTCGGTCACGTCGATATCCGTGCGCGGCACCACCACGGTTTGCCCGACCTCGGCAAAGGGACCGGGCTGCGAAACCTGCGGCCGCTCGGTAATGCGAATGGTAAGATTGCCTTGCGCGATGGCGACAGTGCTGATGCGCACGTTTTCGCCCATCACGATGATGCCGGACTGTTCGTCGATAATGACCCGGGCTTTCTGATCCGGCTCTACCCGAAGCTGCTCGATATCGGTCAGCAAGCCCACCACGTTGGATTGGTACCCCGCCGGGATATCCAAGTGCACCGTGCTGGGGTCCGTCGGGCGGGCCGCCGCCGTTCCGAGAAACGCGTTGATGGCATCGGCCATACGCCGGGCGGTGGTGAAATCCGGATTGCGCAAGGAAACCTTGACCGAGCCCATTTCATCGAGGGCGAATTGCACCTCCCGCTCCACGATGGCCCCGTTGGCGATGCGCCCGCTGGTGGGCACACCCTTGGTGACAGACTCCGCATCGCCTTGGGCACTGAAGCCGCCGACGGCCAGTTGGCCCTGCGCTACCGCATAGACCTCGCCATCGGCACCCAACAGCGGCGTCACCAAAAGGGTTCCACCGAGCAGGCTGCTGGCATCGCCCAGGGCGCTGATCGTGGCATCGATGCGCATGCCCTGGCGCGAGAAGGGAGGCAGGGTGGCCGTGACCATCACCGCCGCCGCGTTTTGGGAATTCAAGCCATCCTCGGTAGGCTTGATTCCCAACCGCTCCAACATGGAGATTAGGCTTTGCTTGGTGGGATGACCGTTGGTCAGATTATCGCCCGTGCCGTTGAGGCCGACAACCAGGCCATAACCGACCAGCAGGTTATCGCGCACCCCTTCGAACACCGCGATATCCTTGATCCGCGAGGTGGCATAGGCGGGCACCGTACCTGTGGCAAAGATCGCCACGGCGGCGATAAGGGCCGTTGCGCGGCGGGCCATCAACTGGAACTTGCGGGTCTGGACCATGGTTTTCTTTCCGTGTCCGAGGGCTGTTCTGAAACTCAAAAGGAGTCTTTGCAAAGCCCAGGCCAGACGCGACACGGCATTATTGTATTGATTTATAACGATTTTTTGAAAAGGCCGTGATTTTAGCGCGCCGTACGAGCCGCCAGAACCGGCAATTTTTTCCGCCGCCCGGTAAAGAAGGACGGCCGACCCGGCTAAAGGACGACCGCCAAAGGACGTGCGGAAAAGGGGGCAGGGTTAGGGTTAGATCAAATCACGCACGGTCTCGGTCATTTCATCGGCGGTTCGGAACGCGGTGGCAGCGGTGCTGTAGGCCCGCTGCGTGATGATCATGCGGGAAAATTCATCTTCCAGGCTGACATTGGAAATCTCGCGGGTGAAAGGCAAGAACTGCAGGCTGCTGGCCGTGGTGGCGTTGGAGATGCGCGGCGGCCCGGAATATTCCGTTTCCTCGAAAATATTGCCGTTGAGCTGATTGAGCCCGTTGGGGTTGCGGAAATTGGCCACCGGGATCCGGTAATAGACCCGCGCGGTGGCATTATCGAACTTGCCGATCAGGTTGCCGGAGGCATCAAACTCGAACCCCTGCAAGGTGGCGGGCACCGAACCATTGAAGGAATAATCCACCACGGAATAGGACCCGTTCAACTGGGTGAGCCCGGAAAGATCCAGGGTGTAATTCACATTTCCGGTGGGGAAAGTGCCGGTGATATTCAGCGATGTGGGCGAAACGATATCGCCGTATTCATCGAAGGTCACCGTCGTTGCGCCAGGCGAGGTAATGGTGCCATTGGCCGCCGAGGTGGTGACGGTCCAGGTATTGGGTGCACCGGTTTGCTGCCAATTCAAGGTGACACCCTGTTCGGTGCCCGAGGAATCATAAGCAGACACCAGGCTCTGCGCCGTGGATTCGTTCGCCGGGATATTGGCGAGCAGGGTCGCTGCCGTGGTGGGCACGCCGGGCAGCGCGTAATAGTCGATATCCACCCGCACCGGCTCCAATGTCGTGCCGATATTGCCCTGGCCATCCACAGGATAGGCGAGCAGATAGTTCTCGTTCTTATCCACCAGATAGCCTTCACCATTGGCGTTCAGCCCCTGGTGAAAGGTGCCGTCGCGGCCATAATAGGTGGTGCCGGATTGATCCAATTCGCTGTTGAAGATGAACATGCCATGGCCGCTGACGGCCAAATCCCAAATGCTGTCGGTCGCGACCAGCGTGCCTTGCCGGTCCACGGCGGTGCGGGTGAAATCCACCACGCCGCCGATATCCGACTGGTTGTCCAGCGTTTTGCCCAGGATGGTGGAAAACTGGGTATCGGCCCGTTTATAACCGCCCGTATTGATATTGGCGATGTTCAGGCTGATGGTTTCCATGGCGTTGCTTTGCGCCACCATGGCGAGGGTGCTGGTCGACAGGGCCGCTGTCAGCATGGCTCACGTCACTCCGTGCGGTTCAGGCCCCCCCCATTCCCGAGGGCCGGTCACATTTTTCCAAAAGCATCGATGCAAGCCGGGTGCCAAGGAGCAGCGCATGTTTTTTCGTTAAAAAACAACCCCCTTCGAACGATTCACCCTGCCATCACCTAGGCAGCAGCTACCGGGGTGCGCAAAAATTGCCTACTGGCATTCACGCCGCCGATTGGGCACAATGGCATCAACTCAGGTTGAAGGACCGCTGATGAAGGTTAACGATACCCGGGCGGCGCGCGGCCCCGGTCCAGCCAAACCCAAGAAAAAGGAAAGCACCGGCGACGGCCCCGGTTTTGCCGATCATCTGGCGCGGACCACCGATGCGCCCGACGGCGTGGAAGAGCCGTCGGAGGTTTCCGCCGTGGTCGGTGTTGATGGCGTTCTCGCGGCACAATCCGTTGACGAAGACGGCGGCGGGGCAGCCCGCCGCGCCTTGGTCAATCGGGGGGAAGATATCCTCGACCGATTGGACCAACTGCGCCTGGATATTCTCCGCGGTGTGGTCTCGAAAGAGCGGCTCGTGAACCTGGCGACATTGTTGCGGGCACGCCGCATGACCGTGGAGGACCCAAGCCTGCTCGCCGTGATTGATGAAATCGAGCTTCGGGCGGAAGTGGAGATCGCAAAACTGAGCCGTCGCGATCCGTAAAAAAAGCTTCTGTAAAATCGCCCCTTGCAGAGCACACGACTCATTCGTATATTCCGCGCGCATTCACCCATTTCAATGAGGGAGCAGCGCCGCCATGGCATCGACGGTACCTCCTGAATATCGACCGTCCGATAACGAGGACTTCATGAACCCCGTTATGCAGGAGTATTTCCGCCGGAAACTCCTGGAATGGCGGGACGAGTTGTTGGACGCCTCGAACCTGACCTTGCAAAGCTTGCAAGAGAGCAACAACCAGGAACCGGACATCGCGGACCGGGCCACGTTGGAAACCGACCGTAGCTTGGAATTGCGGACGCGTGACCGTGCCCGCAAGCTGATCGGAAAGATCGACGCCGCCCTGGATCGCATCGAGGATGGGTCCTACGGCTATTGCGAAGAGACCCAGGAACCCATCGGCATCCGCCGCCTGGAAGCGCGGCCCGTCGCCACCCTGTCCATCGAGGCTCAGGAACGGCACGAGCGCATGGAACGCACCCACCGGGACGATTGAGGCATTGGGCCTGACCCTATGGTCGGGCCACCGCCCCCTAGGGGAGTCTTACCCGTGATTTTCGTTGTCCAGCGCGTGCTTGACGCTGCGGTTTCCGTGGCGGGCGAGACCGTGGGCGCCATCGGCCCGGGTCTCCTTGTCTTCGTCTGCGGCATGCCGGATGACGATGACGAGACGGTTTCCTTTCTCACCCGCAAGTTGGTGAACCTTAGAATCTTCGAGGATGACACCGGGAAGATGAACCGCTCGGTCTTGGAGACCGGCGGTGCCGTGCTCGTTGTCAGCCAGTTCACCCTGGCCGCGCAATGGCGCAAGGGAAACCGCCCCAGTTTTTCAGAAGCGGCGCCACCGGCGGAAGCGGAGCGGCTTTACGAAGAGGTTAAGAAAACCATCACAGAACACGGGGTGCCGGTGGCCTGCGGGCGTTTCGGCGCCGATATGCAGGTGGCTTTGATCAATGACGGGCCGGTGACTTTGATCCTGGATTCGTCAACCTGAAACCTGATCCACGAAGACCGTCAGGCTTCGTCCTTTTCATGGAAGCGCAAAAGGTCGGCGACCGTATCCAGATATTCCCGACATTTTGACGCCATCTTGGGGCGCCCCACAATGATGGTGCGCCGCCCAACCCGCCGAAGGTCGCAATAGCCTTCCTGTTGCCAAGCCTTGAGCAGGCGCAAGGTCGAACTGCGCGGTTTACCCAGCATTTCCGCAAAGGTGGAAATGTCGACTTCGCGACCTTCCCAGCAAGCCCGCGACAGAATTACACAGACATTTTCCGCGACCGTGGGATCGATATCCTTCCAAATTCGACGCGCTGCCAGACTTTTCTGATGCAAAAATTCCGCCGCCGATTGCAGGCGCCAAGTCGGATTGCGGGAACCGTCATAGATCGCTTCGCTTGAATATCGATCATCCAACATCGAAAAACACCCATGATCTCAACGTGATATTACAATTACTACAAGATAATTGGGGATTTATTCATTCTTGTAATGATACACGCCGCAATGCAAAATTTCCATAATTAAGTTAGGGGAAACCAATAGATCAAAATGCGTGTATTTCACTATCCTTTCGCGAAGAACACGTACAAATTGTGGTTCGATAACCTCCTTAAAGAAGATAAAAAGGAGATTGGCAAATTATTGATTCTTAACTCCTGTTCTCTTGTAGGAAATGACCTTCAAGAGACCATGGAAGTTTGCCAGGGCAGTCATCTATTGACCGTCCTCTCCCGCAATTTAGGCGGTTACTGGCGGAGTATTTCTACGCGGCAGGTTTCGTCGCAAACGCGAGGTAGTTTACCTCCAAATCCCGCGACAGGGACCAGGCATCCACCAGGGGATTGAAGCTTACCCCCGTCAAATCGTCCACATTGAGACCATGGGCGCGCAGGCTTGCCGCCAGTTCTGACGGTTTGACAAACTTGCGCCAATCATGGGTGCCTTGAGGCAGCCAGCGCAGCACATATTCCGCGCCAATCTTGGCCAATGCCAAGGATTTTAGGGTCCGGTTGAGGGTGGCACAGAGCATCACCCCGCCCGGCTTTACCAAACTGCTGCACACGCCCATGAATTCGCCCACATCGGGCACATGCTCCACCACCTCCAGGTTCAAAACCACGTCGAAGCGGTCGCCCGCCGCCGCCATTTCTTCCGGCAAACGATGGGCATAGGTGACCGGCGCTCCGGTCTCGGCGGCGTGGGTGGCGGCGATTCGGGTATTTTTCTCAGAGGCATCGATACCCAGCACTTCCGCCCCCATCAGCGAAACCGGTTCGGCCACCAGGCCGCCGCCACAACCGATGTCCAGAATGCGCAGGCCTTCCAGCGGCGCGCGCCCGGCCGGGTCCAGCCCGAAATGCTTGGCCAGTTTGTATTTGATATAGTTCAGCCGAACAGGATTGAACTTGTGCAGCGGCTTGAATTTACCGTCCGGATCCCACCATTCATCGGCCATGGCCGTGAACCGCGCCACTTCCTCGGGCGCGGCAGTGCCGGAAACTTCAGTCGCTTGTGCTGTTACCATGGGAGTCCATTCCTTCGTCTCAGGCCTTGTGCGCGCGGCGGGCTTGCCTCTGGGGAGCCTTAAGAGTATGTATAGCCGCCTTGCGCCCCGGCAACCCTTTAGGGGCGTTTTTTACGCGGCGCCGCTCGGGAGACGTCGTCCGCGCGGCACCACGTTTTCTAGACGGAGAACGGCGAAACGGCAATGGCGCGGATCGTACAAAAATTCGGTGGCACTTCGGTCGCGGATATCGACCGGATCAAGAATGTCGCTCAGCGGGTGAAGGCGGAAGTGGATGCGGGCCACCAAGTGGCTGTCGTCGTCTCCGCCATGGCCGGCGTCACCAACCAGCTTGTGGATTACACCAGCTCCGTCAGCGCCATGGTGGATGCGCGGGAATATGATGTGGTGGTGTCCTCCGGCGAGCAGGTCACCTCTGGCCTTTTGGCCCTGGCATTGCAGGATATCGGCATCACTGCCCGATCCTGGCAAGGCTGGCAGATCCCCTTCCATACGGATAGCGTGCATGCCAAGGCGCGCATCTTGGATATCGGCACCGAAGCGCTATCGGAACGGTTGGAGCGCGGCGAAGTGGCCGTGGTACCGGGGTTCCAGGGCGTCGGCGCGGATAACCGGGTCACCACCCTGGGCCGCGGCGGATCGGATACCTCGGCGGTCGCCCTGGCTGCTGCTTTGAAGGCAGATCGCTGCGACATCTATACGGATGTGGACGGGGTCTATACCACCGACCCCCGGATCGTGCCGGGCGCCCGCAAGCTCGATAAAATCACCTACGAAGAAATGTTGGAGATGGCCTCCCTGGGCGCCAAGGTCTTGCAGACCCGCTCGGTGGAGATGGCCATGAAACACCATGTGCGGCTGCAGGTTCTTTCCAGTTTTGAAAACCTGCCCGGCACCCTGGTTTGCGATGAGGACGAGGTCGTGGAAAAAGAACTGGTCAGCGGTATTGCCTATAGCCGGGACGAGGCGAAAATCACCCTGATTGACGTGCAGGATAAACCGGGCATCGCCGCTTCCATCTTCGGCCCCTTGGCCGATGCCAATGTGAATGTGGACATGATCGTCCAGAACATTTCCGAAGACGGCAGCACGACGGACGTCACCTTCACCGTCGTTAAGGGCGATCTGGACCGCGCCGTGCAGGTCATCAAGGATCAGGGTGATGCCCTGCCCATGCGCGAAATCAAACAAGATGCCAACGTGGTGAAAATCTCCGTGGTTGGCGTCGGCATGCGATCCCATGCGGGCGTGGCGCAGACCATGTTCCGGGCGCTGGCGGAAAAGAATATCAATATCCAGGTGATCTCCACGTCTGAGATCAAGGTCAGCGTCCTGGTGGCGGAAGACTATCTGGAACTGGCCGTACGTGCCCTGCACGCCGCCTATGGATTGGAAAAGGGATAAGCCGGGTGCCGGAATCGACCTCTACCATGCCGGAACTGGATGCCCTCTGGGCCCGGGGCCGGGAGTTTTTCGGGGTGCGCTACGCCATCATGGGCGGCGCCATGTCCTGGGTGTCCGAGCGCAATCTGGTGGCGGCCATTTCCAATGCCGGTGGCTTTGGGGTTATCGCCTGCGGGTCCATGATGCCGGACATGCTGGCGGCGGAGATCGAGGCCACCAAGGCCCTGACAGACAAGCCCTTTGGGGTCAATCTAATCACCATGCATCCGGAACTGGATGGCCTGATCGATGTATGCGCCAATGCGGGCGTCAGCCATGTGGTACTGGCCGGTGGCCTGCCCCCGGGCACGGCGATCAAGCGCATCAAGGACTGGGGCGCCAAGGTAATCTGTTTCGCCCCTGCCCTGGCCCTGGCCAAGCGCCTGATCCGCAATGGCGTGGATGCCCTGGTGATCGAAGGGGCGGAAGCCGGCGGCCATATCGGCCCGGTGGCGACCAGCGTGCTGGCGCAGGAAATCCTGCCCGAGATCAAGGATATCCCCGTGTTCGTCGCGGGCGGCATCGGCCGGGGCGAAGCCATGCTCAGCTATCTCGAAATGGGCGCCGTGGGGGTGCAGTTGGGCACCCGCTTCGTCTGCGCCACCGAATGCATCGCCCACCCCAATTTCAAGAAGGCCTTCATCAAGGCCAATGCCCGCGATGCGGTGCCCACTGTGCAATTGGATGAACGGTTCCCGGTGATTCCGGTGCGCGCGCTGGTCAATGGCGGCACCAAACGGTTCATGGAAAAGCAGCGGGAAACCGCCGCCCGGCATGATTCCGGCGAACTGGATATGAAGGCCGCGCAGTTGGAGATCGAGCATTTCTGGGCCGGCGCCCTGCGCCGCGCGGTGATCGACGGCGACGTGGAAAACGGCTCGGTGATGGCCGGGCAAAGCGTCGGCATGGTCACCAAGGAACAGCCCACCGCCGAGATCATCGGCGATATGGTGGACCAAGCCCTGGCGGTTCTCGCCGCGCGGCACTGATCCCATGAGCACCGCCGCGCCCAAGGTGGGCCTGGTCAGCCTGGGCTGCCCGAAAGCCCTGGTGGATTCCGAAGCCCTGGTAACCCGTCTGAAGGCCCAAGGCTATGATTTCGCCGAAGGCTATGAAGACGCCGACGTGGTGCTGGTCAACACCTGCGGATTTCTCGATAGCGCCAAGGCGGAATCCTTGAGCGCCATCGAAGAAGCCCTCAAGGAAAATGGCCGGGTGGTGGTGACCGGCTGCATGGGCGGCGATGCCGGCGCGATTCTGGATAAGTTCCCCGACGTGCTGTCGGTTTCCGGGCCACGGCAATTCGATACGGTGGTGACCGCGATTGGCAAGGCCGCGCCGGTGCGGCGCAACCCGGGGCAACTGCCCGTGCCCGGGGCCGGTGTCCGTCTGACCCCGAGCCATTATGCCTATCTGAAAATCTCCGAAGGCTGCAATCATAGCTGCACCTTCTGTATCATCCCAGACCTGCGCGGCAAGCTGGTGAGCCGCCCCGCCGCCACCGTGCTCGAAGAGGCGGAGAACCTGGTGGAGCAGGGCGTGCGGGAACTGCTCGTCATTTCCCAGGATACCTCCGCCTATGGGGTGGATATCAAACACCAGACCAGTGATTGGCATGGCACCCCGGTGCGCGCCCATATGACCGACCTGAGCGCCGCCCTGGCCGAACTGGGGGTTTGGGTGCGCCTGCATTATGTCTATCCCTATCCCCATGTGGATCAGGTCTTGCCGCTGATGGCATCGGACGGGGTGCTGCCTTATATGGATATTCCGTTTCAGCATGCCAGCCCATCCGTGCTCAAGGCCATGCGCCGCCCGGCCCATGCGGAAAAGACATTGGAGCGCATCGCCGACTGGCGGACGCAATGCCCCGATCTGGTGCTGCGATCTACCTTCGTGGTGGGATTCCCGGGCGAGACCGACGCGGATTTCGAAACTCTGTTGCACTGGATCAAAGAGGCGCGGCTCGATCGCGTGGGCTGTTTCAAATACGAGCCCGTCGCCGGGGCCCAGGCCAATGCCCTGCCCGGCGCCGTGCCAGACGATGTCAAGCAGGCCCGCTGGGATGCGCTGATGGAAACGCAACAGGCGATCAGCGCGGAAAAGCTGGCGGCACGGGTCGGCCAGACCCTCGACGTGCTGATCGACGCGGCGGATGAAACCGGCGCCGTGGGGCGCAGCTATGCGGACGCACCGGATATTGATGGCGTCGTCTATTTGCCCGATGGGGCGGGCCTGCAACCGGGCGACCTTACCCGCGCCACCATCACCAAGGCAGATGCCTATGACCTGTGGGGCGCACCGCCGGACGATTTTGATTTTTGAGGAATCATTCGTCAGGTCTTGACGATATCCGCCTCGATGCGGGCCAGGAGCTGCTCCGGCGTATCTTCTGGTTTGAGGGTCTGCACAAAAGGCGCGACTCGCAAATTAGTCGCCATGGGCCCGGTGCCGAACCGCCGGGATTGCAGCAGGGAGGCCAACCGCTCAGCCTTGCTGACCGCGCCCTCTGAATCGGAAATCACCAGCACCATGCCAATATCATTGCCACCCAGCGCACCGATGATATCGCTGCGCCGCAAATGGCCTTTCAACACAGCGATGGCTTCCAGCAAGACAGAATCCCGCAGGCCAAGGCCAAAACGGCGCTTGATGTCATCGGCATTCTGCACGTCAAAATAGATGAAACAACTGGTGACGCCGGTCCGCGTGCCGTGATCAATCATCCGGCGCAGTTCCCGCAAAAACGCCCGTCGGTTGAGGGTCGGCAGCCACGCATCCTCGTCGGCCAGCCGTTCCAGATAGCTCTGGCGCTCCCGCGCCCGTTCCAATTCGAAGCGTAGATATTCCACTTGGCCCGAGAGGTCTTCAATGCTGCGCAACACCGCAGGGGTCATTTCCCGCTGGGGGATATCCAGAACAGAAGGTTTGTTGGCCGCCGGTTGTGCCTTCGCCGCCGGGCTCCCGCCCATGCCATAGAGGCGCCCCGCAGCCTGACGTTGCACCGGATCGGAAAATTTCCGCTCGGGTCCGCCCGGGGGCCGACGCGGACCCGACTCATGTTCCACCATGGACTTCTGTCCTAGCCATGACCATTCTGGAATAACCGTAACACTAGGCGTGATACGGAAACAACTCAAACCGGCGCGGCAAACCTTGCGTTCGGGGCCTTAATCCCTATAATCCCCCCCTTTTTCCGGAGACAGGAGCAGGCAACGTGACGGATTCAGCCCCCAAGGTCGGGGTCATCATGGGAAGCCAATCGGATTGGGAGACCATGCAACACGCGGTCTCCACCCTGGAGGCCCTCGGGGTCCCCGTGGAAACCCGCATCGTGTCTGCCCACCGCACCCCAAAGCGGCTGTATGACTATGCGGAAACCGCGAAAGACCGGGGCTTGTCCGTGATCATCGCCGGGGCCGGCGGGGCCGCCCATTTGCCGGGCATGGTCGCCGCCCTCACCACCTTGCCGGTGTTTGGCGTGCCGGTGGAAAGCAAGGCGCTGAAAGGCATGGATAGTCTGCTGTCGATCGTGCAGATGCCGGGCGGCGTGCCCGTGGGCACCCTGGCCATCGGGCGCGCGGGCGCCATCAATGCGGGGCTGTTGGCCGCGTCGGTGGTCGGGCTATCCGATCCGGCGGTGGCGGATGCACTGACAGCATGGCGGCAAAAACAAACGGATTCTGTGGCCCCCGCTCCCGTCGATCCCACCGGGACCCTTTAAGATTATGCGGCAAAAGGTGATCGCGCCGGGCGGCACCATCGGCATCATCGGCGGCGGCCAGTTGGGGCGCATGACCGCCCTGGCCGCGGCGGGGATGGGTTATCGTTGCCATATCTTCTGCCCCGAACCCGATAGCCCCGCCGCCCAGGTTTCCGCCGCCGCCACGGTAGCGGACTATACGGATAAAGCCGCCCTGGCGGCCTTTGCCGATGCCGTCGATGTGGTCACCTTCGAATTCGAGAACATCCCCCATGAAGCGGTGCAAACCTTGGCCGCGCACGTGCCGGTGCGCCCCAATTGGGAAAGCCTGCATATCACCCAACAACGCCTGCGGGAGAAAGATTTCCTGAACGGGATCGGCGCCAAGACCGCGCCCTATCGGCGGGTGGATTCCGCCAACGACCTCCCCCGCGCGCTGGCAGAAATCGGCTATCCCGCCGTATTGAAATCCGCCCGATTCGGCTATGACGGCAAGGGTCAGGTGCTGATCCGATCCGGCGATGACCCCGCCGCCGCCTGGGCCGCCATGGGCGGCGAT
This sequence comes from Magnetospiraceae bacterium, assembly GCA_049605255.1. Classification (GTDB taxonomy): domain Bacteria; phylum Pseudomonadota; class Alphaproteobacteria; order Rhodospirillales; family JBMYUJ01; genus JBMYUJ01. The sequence goes on along the minus strand of JBMYUJ010000032.1, from coordinate 1,253 downwards.
CTTGGCATCCTGGAAGGCTTTGTGAACTTCGAACGGGAAGTGTCGGTGGCTGTGGCACGGGGAATCGACGGCTGCTGGGCCGCCTTCGATGTGGTGGAAAATATTCACCGCAATCATATCCTGCACCAAACTCTTGCCCCGGCACGGGTCCCGATGGAAACAGCCGCGACGGCCCGGGCGTTGGCAGGAAAGATCGTCGAGAAGCTCGATCTCGTGGGGCTTTTGACAGTGGAAATGTTTGTGACCGCAGAGGGAACCTTATTGGTCAACGAGCTGGCGCCCCGGCCCCATAATTCCGGCCATTGGACCATCGATGCCTGCCCGGTCAGCCAGTTCGGCCAGTTCGTGCGCGCCGTCTGCGGCCTGCCCCTGGGCCCCACCGACCGCCATAGTGATGCGGAAATGACCAACCTGTTAGGCGACGACATCAACAAATGGTCCGAGATCGTCGCCGAACCGGCCGCTCATTTGCATCTGTATGGCAAGGCCGCCCCGCGCCCCGGGCGCAAAATGGGACATGTGACCCGGCTGCGGCCCCGGACCTGAATTGCGCCAGCCGTTCACGGAAAAGTGAGCGGTTGTTATGTGACAGTCTCGACACGCTCAAGATATCGTGATGATCATCACAGACAGGCCTTCTGTCCCCGGCCCCCTCGGGAGATTGAGTTGCCCGAAAATGCACATAATTTGATGCTAGGGGCTGAAAACAAGGCAGTTTTGCGGCGACCGACATTTCTCGTCATAACCTGCAAAATCTGTGTATAATAACCGTCGCAGTGAATATGCGGCGCCTACCCGGAGACCCGGCCACATGACATATGTCAGTGGCCGTTCGAGGAGCCTAAAAAAATCAGCTCCCAATTTCCGGTTACAGCAACGGGCTAGCTGAAGAAAATCCGGTCGGTGTCTCCTCGCACCGGCCGTTTTTTCGTTTTTTTTCAATAAGAATCCGGATCGACTGTTGATACCCGACCGTTTTTTCGAAAGACTCCCTCTATAAAAAAATCGAGAGGAGGGAAACCCATGGCCCGTTATGTGACCTTGCGTGATGCCTTACGCCGCCCCCATGAATTTATGCTGTCCGCCATAGGACTGGAATATCCCGATGAGCCGGGGGTTTATGCCTTCGTGGTGGACCACCGCAGCGATTTCGAGGTCTTTTCCACCCAGGCCAATGTGACCGAACTTGGGGATGGGTATCTCAACCCCGACGATCTGCCCCTGACCCATGCCTTCAGCCTTGGGGGCTTTAC
>JBMYUJ010000031.1:0-32306 GCA_049605255.1 Magnetospiraceae bacterium | reverse complement strand
ATAACATCGCCATGGAAGTTGACCTGATCACCCCGATCGCCATGGATGAAGGCCTGCGCTTCGCCATCCGCGAAGGCGGCCGTACCGTCGGCGCCGGCGTGGTCTCCAAAATCCTCGAGTAATCGATAGAAGAAACGGGGCGGCATCGGTGCCGCCCCACATAATTGACGGGATCGAAAAGACATGGACAGTCAAAACATCCGTATCCGGCTGAAGGCGTTCGATCACCGCGTGCTCGACGCGTCGACCAGCGAGATCGTCAACACGGCCAAGCGGACTGGTGCGCAGGTGCGCGGCCCCATTCCGCTGCCGACGCGGATTGAAAAGTTCACCGTTTTGCGGTCGCCCCATATCGATAAGAAATCGCGGGAGCAATTTGAGATCCGCACCCATAAGCGGCTCTTGGATATTGTCGATCCCACCCCGCAAACGGTTGACGCGTTGATGAAGCTGGACCTGGCTGCCGGTGTCAACGTGGAAATCAAGCTCTAGGAGCGCGGAAAATGCGATCGGGAGTCATTGCAGAAAAAGTCGGCATGAGCCGCGTGTTCAACGCGGACGGAAGTGCTACGCCGGTCACCGTATTGCGGGTGAGTGCCTGCCAGGTGGTGTCGGTACGTACGGAAGAAGCCAATGGGTATACCGCTGTCCAATTGGGCGCTGGCCGGGCGAAGGTGAAGAACACCAGCAAGGCCATGCGGGGGCATTTTGCCAAGGCCAAGGTGGAGCCGAAACGGAAACTAGTGGAATTTCGGGTTACCCCGGATGCTCTGTTGGATGTGGGCGCGGAACTCATCGCGAGCCATTTTGTTGATGGCCAAAAGGTGGACGTGACCGGCACCAGCATTGGTAAGGGTTTCGCCGGTAGCATGAAGCGGCACAATTTCGGTGGCCTGCGGGCTTCACACGGCGTGTCGATCAGTCACCGTAGCCATGGGTCCACCGGCCAATGCCAAGATCCTGGCAAAGTGTTCAAGGGCAAAAAGATGGCGGGCCATATGGGCGCTGAGCGTGTGACCGTTCAGAACCTGGAAGTGGTTTCCACCGATGCGGATGAAGGCTTGATTTTGGTGCGTGGCGCCGTTCCCGGCCATAAGGGCGGTTATGTTCTTGTTCGGGATGCGGTTAAACGGGTGTTGCCCGATGGTGTGCCGTTCCCTGGCGCGGTCCGCGAGGTTCCGGCGGAGCCCGAAGCGGCCCCGGCAGAGCCCGTAGAAGAAGCTCCCGCCGTGGAAGCGGCGGCTGAGGCACCGGCGGAAGATGCGCCTGCAACCGACGAAACGCCCGCGACCGACGAAACGCCCGCAACCGACGAAACGCCCGCAACCGACGAAACGAAGGAATAGGGCATCATGAAAACAGACGTGATCAGCCTGAATAACGAAAAGGTCGGCGACGTGGATCTGGATGAGGCCGTGTTCGGTCTGGATGTGCGCGCCGATATCCTGCACCGCATGGTCACCTATCAGTTGGCCAAACGGCGTGCTGGCACCCATCAGGTGAAGGAACGCAGCGATGTGAATGGCGCCCGGACCAAACCCTTCAAGCAAAAAGGGACCGGTCATGCGCGCCAAGGCTTTAAGCGTGCGGCGCAAATGCGGGGCGGCGGTATCGTGCATGGTCCGCGTTCTCGCGACCATGGGTTCTCGTTGAATAAGAAGGTTCGCAAGTTGGCCCTGAAAACCGCCCTGTCCAGCAAGGTGGCGGAAGGTAAATTAGTGATCCTCGATACCGGTGCTCTAGAGTCCCCCAAGACCAAGGATCTGGCCAAACAATTGGCGGCCCTCGGTTGGACCTCCGCTTTGATCGTGGATGGACCGGCAGTGAATGAAAACATGGCCAAAGCGGCCCGCAATATCATTGGGTTGGATGTGCTGCCGCAACAGGGCGCCAATGTGTACGATATTTTGCGTCGCGATACCTTGGTGCTGACCAGGGATGCGGTCGAAAAACTGGTGGAGCGGCTGAAATGAATAAATACAGCCCCAGCATGACAACGGTGAGCCAGGAGCGGATGTACGAGATTCTCCGCGCGCCGGTGATCACCGAAAAGAGCACGCTGGTTTCGGAACATAACCAAGTCGTGTTCCGAGTGCCCTTGGATGCCAACAAGCATGAGGTAAAGACGGCGGTCGAAAGCCTGTTCAAGGTCAAGGTCACTGCGGTCAATACCTTGCGCGCGAAGGGTAAGACCAAAATGTTCCGTGGCCGTCCTGGCCGCCGCAACGATACCAAGAAGGCCATCGTCACTCTTGCCGAAGGCCATTCCATCGACGTGACGACGGGGATCTGACGATGGCGTTGAAAAAATTTAAACCGACAAGTCCCGGGCAGCGCAGCCTGGTGATCGTTGATCGTGCCGACCTTTGGAAGGGCGATCCGGTTAAATCGCTGACCGAAGGTTTGACCAAGAAAGGTGGCCGTAACAACACCGGTCGGGTAACCGCCCGGCGTCGCGGTGGCGGCCATAAGCGCAAATACCGGATGGTTGATTTCAAGCGGAATAAGATGGGTGTGCCTGGCACCGTGGAACGGTTGGAATATGATCCGAACCGGACCGCCTTCATCGCGCTGATCAAGTATGAGGATGATGAACTGTCCTACATCCTGGCGCCGCAACGGTTGCGCGTCGGGGATACGGTGGTGGCCGATGCCCGCGCCGATATCAAGCCCGGCAACGCCATGCCGCTGGCCGTCATTCCCGTGGGTACCATTGTGCATAATGTGGAAATGAAGCAGGGCAAGGGTGGGCAGATCGCCCGGTCCGCCGGCACCTATGTGCAGTTGGTTGGTAAAGACCAGGGCTATGCGCAACTTCGGCTGTCCTCCGGTGAAGTCCGGATGGTCCGGGCCGAATGCATGGCGACCATTGGCGCCGTGTCCAATCCGGACCAGCAGAACATTAAGTTGGGCAAAGCGGGCCGCAAACGGTGGCTCGGCAAACGCCCGGCGGTGCGCGGCGTCGCCATGAACCCGGTGGACCACCCCCATGGTGGCGGCGAAGGCCGCACCTCGGGTGGCCGCCATCCCGTGACCCCTTGGGGTAAACCCACCAAGGGCAAGCGGACCCGGAACAACAAGAAGACGGACGGCCTGATCATGCGCCGCCGTCACGGCAAGTAAAGGAGGGCGCGCGTGGCTCGCTCCGTTTGGAAGGGACCCTTCGTCGATCGTTTTCTGCTCACCAAGGCAGAGAAGGTGCGTGAATCCGGCCGCAATGAGGTCATCAAGACCTGGTCGCGCCGCTCCACCATCCTGCCCCAATTCGTGGGTTTGACCTTCGGCGTTTACAACGGTCAGAAGTTTATTCCCGTGTTGGTGACCGAAAATATGATCGGCCACAAGCTGGGTGAATTTTCGCCGACCCGGACCTATTACGGCCACGGTGTCGATAAAAAAGCGAAGAAGAGGTAGTCATGGGCAAGAGTGCGGCGCCACGGCGGCTGGCCGAAAACGAAGTGCGTGCTTTTTCCAAGCACATTCGGATCAGCCCACAGAAACTGAATTTGGTGGCAGAGAGCATTCGCGGCAAATCCGCTGCCAATGCGTTGGATTTGCTGGCGTTCTCCAAGCGTCGCGTGGCTGTGGATGTGCGCAAGCTGCTGCAATCCGCGATCGCCAACGCGGAAAACAATCATCAGTTGGACGTGGACCGGCTGGTGGTCGCCGAAGCGACAGTGGGTAAAGCCATGGTCATGAAACGCTGGCGGGCTCGGGCCCGCGGGCGTGTGGGCCGCATTCAAAAACCGTTTAGCAATATCACCGTCATACTGCGTGAGCAGGAGGAGCAGGCGTAATGGGTCAGAAAGTCAATCCGATCGGGCTGCGCCTGGGAATTAACCGGACCTGGGATTCCCGCTGGTTCGCCGATGGCGGCAATTATGCAACGCGCCTTCACCAGGATCTTGAGATCCGTAAGGTGCTGCGCGAACGCCTGCAGCAAGCTGGTGTTTCCCGGATCGTTATCGAACGTCCGGCCAAGCGGGCGCGGATCACCATCTACACGGCGCGTCCGGGCGCGGTGATTGGCCGCAAGGGCCAGGATATCGAAAAGCTGCGGACCGAACTCAGCAAATTGACCGGTGCCGATGTGCATTTGAACATCGTTGAAATCCGCAAGCCGGAAATCGATGCCACCTTGGTGGCCGAGAATATTGCCAGCCAGTTGGAGCGCCGGATTTCCTTCCGCCGCGCCATGAAGCGGGCCGTGCAGTCTGCCATGCGGTTGGGTGCCCTGGGTATTCGGGTGAACTGCGCGGGTCGTTTGGGCGGCGCTGAAATTGCCCGGACCGAATGGTACCGTGAAGGCCGCGTGCCGCTGCACACCCTGCGGGCCGATGTGGATTACGGTACCGCGACAGCGAAAACCACCTATGGTGCCTGCGGTATCAAGGTTTGGATTTTTAAGGGCGAAATCATGGCCCACGATCCGATGGCGCAGGACAAACTGATGGCCGAGCAGCAAGGCGGCGGCGGTTCTCGTCCGCCCATGGGTGCCGGCCCGCGGCCCCGCGCCTGAGCCGAGGAAGAGAGACTGAATCATGCTGAGTCCTAAACGTACAAAATTCCGCAAGCAGCATAAGGGCCGGATCCACGGGAACGCCAAAGGCGGAACCGCGCTGAACTTCGGTGCTTACGGTCTGAAGGCGTTGACCCCGGAACGGATCACCGCCCGGCAAATCGAAGCCGCCCGGCGGGCCATTACCCGCCATATGCGCCGTGCCGGTCGTGTGTGGATTCGAGTGTTTCCGGATGTTCCCGTGAGCTCTAAACCTGCCGAAGTCCGGATGGGTAAGGGGAAGGGGTCGCCGGAATTCTGGGCCGCGAAAGTGAAGCCGGGTCGGATTTTGTTTGAAGTGGATGGCGTGCCGCGCAGCGTGGCCGAGCGCGCCTTTGAATTGGCTTCGGCTAAGTTGCCGGTAAAGACCAAGTTCATCGCCCGTTTGGGTGAGGAGGGCTGATCATGAAAGCGAGCGACATGCGCGCCAAGTCCGTGGACCAACTGCGTGAAGATCTGTTGGCGCTGCGTAAAGAGGCCTTCAACCTGCGTTTTCAGAGGGCCAGCGGCCAACTGGAAAATACCGCCCGCGTACGTGTGGTGCGCCGTGATATCGCGCGGATTAAGACCCTTCTCAATGCCCGCGATGGCGCGTCGGCGTAAAGGAAAGAGATAAGAAATGCCGAAACGAATTCTTCAAGGTGTCGTCGTAAGCGACAAGATGGATAAAACCATCGTGGTCAAGGTCGAACGCCGCGTGATGGACCCGCTGTACAAGAAGGTTATCCGCCGGTCGAAGAAATATGCCGCGCATGATGAATCCAATAGCTGCAAGGTGGGTGACACCGTGCGTATCCAGGAATGCCGCCCGATTTCCAAGCGTAAATGCTGGGAAGTCGTTGCCGACGGCGCCTAACGCGGGATCGACCTGAAAGGATAACTGACCATGATTCAAGCTGAATCCAATTTGGAAGTTGCCGACAATTCGGGTGCGCGCCGGGTGCAATGCATCAAAGTGCTGGGCGGATCCAAGCGGAAATATGCTTCCATCGGCGATGTGATTGTCGTCTCGGTAAAGGAAGCCATTCCGCGCGGCCGGGTGAAGAAGGGCGATGTGCATCAGGCCGTGGTCGTGCGGACGGCGAAGGATATCAAACGGGCCGACGGCAGCGTGATCCGGTTTGACCGCAACGCGGCGGTGCTGATCAACAAGCAAGGCGAGCCCATCGGCACGCGTATTTTTGGCCCGGTGACCCGCGAGCTGCGTGCGAAGCGGTACATGAAGATTATTTCGCTCGCGCCGGAGGTTTTGTGATGGCGATGAAGATTAAGAAAGGTGACCGAGTGATCGTGCTCACGGGACGGGACAAGGGTAAGCAAGGCGAGGTGCTTCGGGTTCTTCCGAAAGACAATCGCGCCTATGTTTCCGGCGTGAACATGGTGAAGCGGCATCAGCGCCCGAGCCAGTTCAATCCGGGCGGTATCATCGATAAGGAAGCGGCGATCGATCTGTCGAACCTCGCCCATATCGACCCGAAAACCGATCAGCCTACCCGTGTTGGCTTTAAGACGCTGGAAGATGGCCGCAAGGTCCGTTTTGCGAAACGGTCCGGCGAGATCATCGATTAACGGGGGACCAGGAACAATGGCTCGCTTGACTGAACATTATAAGACGGTTGTTCGGCCCCGAATGCAGGAGCAGTTCAACTACACCAACCCGATGATGGTGCCGAAGATTGAGAAAATCGTGCTCAACATGGGTGTGGGTGAAGGAGTTACCGACAAGAAGAAGGTGGATTCTGCCGCCAATGAGCTGACTCAGATCGCCGGCCAAAAAGCGGTGATCAACAAGGCGCGCAAATCGGTGGCAACCTTCAAATTGCGCGAAGGCATGAATGTGGGCTGCAAGGTCACCTTGCGCAAAGACCGCATGTATGAATTCATCGACCGCCTGGTCAACATCGCGCTGCCGCGCGTTCGGGACTTCCGCGGTTTGAATGGCAAGAGTTTCGATGGCCGGGGGAATTTCTCCATGGGCATCAAGGAACAGATCGTGTTCCCGGAGATCGACTACGACAAAGTGGATGAGATTCGGGGATTGGATATCGTCATTTGCACATCGGCCAAGACAGACGCGGAAGCCAAGGCGCTTCTCGAATGTTTTGATTTTCCGTTCGGCAAGTGAAGTGATCTTTTGACGGAGTAGGTAAATGGCTAAGAAGAGCTCCATCGAGCGGAACCGGAAGCGGGAACGCATGTCCGACCAGTATCGGGCGCGGCGGGAGAAATTGAAGGCGATCATTGATGATCGCGACACCTCGCCGGAAGAGCGTTTTCACGCGGCGTTGAAGCTGGCGGAATTGCCCCGCAACAGCTCGCGGGTGCGGATCCGCAACCGTTGTGAGTTGTCCGGTCGGCCGCGCGGCAACTACCGTAAATTCAAACTGTGCCGCGTAAAGCTGCGGGATCTGGCCTCTGAAGGGCAGATTCCCGGCATGGTCAAATCGAGCTGGTAGGGGAGAGTCGAAATGTCGATGAGTGATCCTCTTGGGGATATGTTGACCCGTATTCGCAATGGCCAACGCGCTGGCAAGAGCTCTATTGAGTCGCCGGCATCCAACCTGCGCGCCAACGTGCTTGATGTGCTGAAGCGGGAAGGCTTTATTCGTGATTATTCGACCCATGATGTGCGGACGGGGGTACAAGAGCTGAAAATCGAGCTTAAGTACCACGAGGGAACGCCGGTGATCCGGGAGATCTCCCGGGTATCCAAGCCGGGCCGCCGGGTCTATTCCAAGGTCAAGGATTTGCCGAAAGTCTATAACGGCTTGGGTATTTCAATTTTGTCCACGCCGCGAGGTGTGATGTCCGACCATGAAGCGCGCCAAGCCAATGTGGGCGGCGAAGTTTTGTGCCGGGTGCTTTAGGGTCGAAAGGAACGGTAGATCATGTCGCGTATCGGTAAGAATCCGGTGGACATTCCATCTGGCGTCCAAGTGAACGTGGACGGGCAGGAAGTTACCGCCAAGGGGAAGCTGGGCCAGTTGTCATTCACCGTCGTGAGTGATATCGAGGCAGTCCTCGAAGACAATAAGGTGCATGTACGGATGCGGGAAAATACCCAACGGGCCCGCACCATGTGGGGCACCATGCGTTCTTGCGTGCAGAACATCGTGTCCGGTGTGAACGAGGGTTTTACCAGAAACCTGGAAATCACTGGTGTGGGGTATCGCGCGCAAATGCAGGGGCAAAACCTGCAACTGCAATTGGGCTTTTCCCATGATGTACTCTATCCAGTGCCGGAAGGGATCACCATCAAATGCGAGAAGCCGACCAGTATCTCCATTCATGGCGCCGACAAACAGAAGGTGGGCCAGGTCGCGGCTGAGATTCGCGCCTACCGTCCGCCAGAGCCCTATAAGGGCAAGGGTGTTCGCTATGCCGATGAGTATATCCTGCGCAAAGAAGGCAAGAAGAAGTAAGCAATGAAAACCGCAAGAGAACTTTTTATTCGCCGCCGGGACCGTACCCGTATCACGTTGCGTCGGCGGGCCGTTGGTCGGCCGCGTTTATCGGTGTTTCGGTCGAACAAGCATATCTATGCGCAAATTATCGACGATGTGCAGGGCGTGACCCTGGCCGCTGCGTCGACCTTGGATAAGGAACTGCGCAGCACCGTGAAAAACGGATCGGATGTGGAAGCGGCCGCCGCCGTCGGTAAGTTGGTGGCGGAACGTGCCGTCGCCGCAGGTGTCACCAATGTGATTTTTGATCGCGGTGGCTATCAGTTCCATGGCCGGGTGAAGGCTTTGGGTGATGCAGCCCGCGAAGGCGGTCTTTCTTTCTAGGGATATTTTGAGTATGGCGCGTAATCAGAGAGACGATCGCCCCCGCGATCAGGAAGAACCGGAACTGCTGGACAAGCTGGTCAGCATCAACCGTGTGGCGAAAGTGGTGAAGGGCGGACGGCGCTTCTCCTTCGCGGCGCTGGTTGTTGTCGGCGACGGCAAGGGGCGGGTTGGCTTCGGCCATGGCAAGGCGCGGGAAGTGCCGGAAGCCATCCGCAAAGCCACCGATCAGGCCAAGCGGTCCATGATCCGGGTGCCGCTGCGCGAAGGCCGCACCTTGCATCACGATATTTCCGGCCGGTTTGGCGCGGGGCGCGTGATCATGCGGACGGCGCCGTCGGGTACCGGTATCATCGCCGGTGGTCCCATGCGGGCCGTTTTCGAAACCATGGGCGTGCAGGACGTGGTGGCCAAGTCCACCGGCACCTCTAATCCCTATAACATGGTCAAGGCGACCTTTGTGGCCCTGGAGAATTGCATGTCTCCGCGGTCGGTTGCCGCGAAGCGGGGCAAGAAGGTGGGGGATATCGTCGCCCGCCGCGATATGACTGCCGCCGACCAGGTTAAGGAGTCAGCCTGATGAGCGCGAAGAAAACCGTCACGGTCACGCAAATCAAAAGCCCCATCGGTCGCCCGAAAGACCAGCGGCAAACCTTGGTGGGCCTTGGACTGAATAAAATGAACCGGACCCGCGAACTGGAGGATACCCCTTCCGTGCGCGGCATGATCGATAAGGTCAAGCATCTGGTGCGGGTGGAAGAGGCCGGTTGAAGACCGGACCGACAAGGGAATTGGAACGATGAAGCTCAACGAACTTCGTGATAACGACGGTGCCCGCAAAGGGCGCAAGCGGGTCGGCCGCGGTATCGGCTCGGGCCGGGGCAAAACCGCGACCCGCGGTCAGAAAGGCCAAAAATCCCGTTCGGGCGTGTCCCTGGTCGGTTTTGAAGGCGGGCAAATGCCCTTGTATCGCCGGTTGCCGAAGCGCGGCTTCAAGAACCCGTTCTCGAAGCAGTATTCGGTGCTGAACCTGGGTCGCCTTCAAAAAGCCATCGATGAGAATAAGGTGGACGCGGGTGCGACCTTGGATATGGCTGCCTTGGTGGCTGCCGGATTGGTCCGCCCGGCCAAGGATGGCGTGCGGGTGCTGGCGAAGGGCACCATCACGGCTGCCGTGACCCTGCAGGTCGCCGGTGCGTCAAAAGCCGCCGTGGAAGCGGTCGAGAAAGCTGGTGGCAAGATTGAGCTGCCGGAAGTCGCCGACGCCTCTGCCGAGGCCTGATCAACCAGGAACCCTGGAGTAAAGCCACATGGCCTCAGCCGCCGAACAATTGGCCGCCAATTTTAATTTTGGCGCCATCGCAAAGGCAGAGGAACTGAAAAAACGCATCTGGTTCACACTGGGTGCGTTGATCGTTTACCGGATTGGGACCTACATCCCCATTCCGGGCATCGATCCTGTGGTGTTGCAAGATGTGTTTTCGCAGAATGCCGGCGGTATTCTGGGCATGTTCGATATGTTCGCGGGCGGCGCCTTGTCGCGCATGACCATATTCGCGCTGAACATCATGCCCTATATCACGGCCTCCATCATCATGCAGTTGGTGACCACTGTGTCGCCGCAGATGGAAGCGCTGAAGAAAGAAGGTGAAACCGGGCGTAAGATCATCAACCAATATACCCGGTATCTCACGGTCTTGATCTGCGTGGTGCAAGCCTATGGGATATCTGCGGGCCTGGAAGGCATGTCAGCCTCCAGCGGCAGTGCGGTGCTCGACCCTGGCCTGTTTTTCCGCTTCACAACGGTGGTTACCCTGCTGGGCGGCACCATGTTCCTGATGTGGCTCGGTGAGCAGATCACCCAGCGTGGGGTGGGTAACGGTATTTCCTTGATTATCTTTGCCGGGATCGTGGCGAATTTGCCAACCGCTTTGGCCTCCGTGCTGGAATTGGGTCGCACCGGGGCCATGTCTGCGTTGTTCATCATCTTCCTGTTGGTGATGTCCGTGGCGGTGGTGACCTTTATTGTGTTCGTGGAACGGGCTCAGCGCCGGGTGGTGGTGCAATATCCGAAGCGGCAAATGGGCAATCGGATGACTGAGGGGCAAAGCTCCCACATCCCCTTGAAGCTCAATGTGTCGGGGGTTATCCCGCCGATTTTTGCCAGTTCCATCCTGCTGATGCCGGTCACGGTCATGCAATTCTATTCCAGTCAGGATAGCAGTCCGTCCTGGCTTGCGGACCTTGCCTATTATTTCGAGCGGGGCAGTATTCTCTATCTGTTGATCTATGTGTCGCTGATCGTGTTTTTTGCTTTCTTTTATACGGCGGTGGTGTTCAATCCCCAGGAAACGGCGGATAACCTCAAGCGTCACGGCGGGTTCATTCCCGGCATTCGCCCGGGTAAGAATACCTCCGAATATTTGGATCGCATTCTGACCCGTCTGACGGTGTTGGGGGCGGCCTATCTGGCAGCGGTCTGTATGCTGCCGGAACTGCTGATTTCAAATTTCGAGGTACCGTTCTATTTCGGCGGTACAAGCCTACTGATCGTCGTGTCGGTGACTTTGGACACGGTGGGGCAAATTCATTCCCACCTGCTCGCGCACCAATACGAGGGTCTCATCAAAAAAGCTAAATTAAAAGGGCGGCGCTAGCCATATTTGCGGTAACACGGGAGACAATAATGAACCTTATTCTGATCGGACCGCCGGGGGCGGGGAAAGGTACGCAGGCGAAACGCATCGAAGACGCTTATGGCGTCGTCCAATTATCCACAGGGGATATGTTGCGGGCAGAGCGGGCGAGCGGATCGGAATTAGGAAAGAGAGCCGGTGAACTGATGGATGCCGGTAAGTTGGTGCCCGATGATTTGATCATCTCCATGATTTCCGAACGGATCGACGGAGAGGATTGCAAGAACGGGTTTATTTTGGATGGTTTTCCGCGCACCACCGGTCAGGCCGAGGCCTTGGACGGGATGTTGAAGGAAAAGAATCTGACTCTGGATCACGTGGTGCTGTTGGAGGTTGATGACGATCTTCTGGTGGCGCGAATCACAGGGCGGTATACCTGCGCCAAATGCGGCAAGGGATACCATGAAGAGTTCGAAAAGCCGGCGAAAGAAGGCGTGTGCGATGTTTGTGGCGCTACGGAATTCACCCGCCGGAAGGACGATAACGAGGAGACGGTTCGGTCTCGTCTGGAAGCCTATCATGGCCAGACGGCGCCTCTGCTGCCCTATTACGAAGGTACGGGGCGGTTAAAGCGCGTGGATGGCATGGCGGCGATTGACGAGGTGACGAGCCAGGTGAAGCAAGTTCTCGGATGAGGGCGTTGACAGGAAGTAATTACCTCCTATAATCGCGCGTCCCGATTCTCCGAGATGATGATGTAGTTGAAAGGCTAGGGAGTACCCGCTTTGGCCCGTATTGCTGGCGTAAACATTCCAACGCAAAAACGCGTGGTTATCGCGTTGCGTTATATTCACGGCATTGGCCCGAAAAAGGCCAAGGATATCTGTGATGCCGTGGGCATCACCGCGGAGCGACGTGTTTCGGAACTCACGGACGACGAGGTCGTGCGGATCCGGGAAACGATTGATGCCGAGTATCAGGTAGAAGGTGATCTACGGCGTTCAACCGCCATGAACATCAAACGCCTGATGGATCTGGGCTGCTATCGCGGGTTGCGGCATCGCCGTGGCCTGCCGGTCCGCGGTCAACGGACCTCTACGAACGCGCGGACCCGTAAAGGGAAAGCCAAACCCATCGCTGGCAAGAAAAAAGCCAAATAATAACGGACGGATAAAATGGCGAAAGCGACGACTCAGCGTGTGCGCCGCCGTGAGCGCAAGAACATTGCCTCCGGCGTGGCCCATGTGAATGCCACGTTCAACAATACCCTGATCACCATCACCGACGCCCAGGGGAATGCAATTTCCTGGTCTTCGGCGGGGAGCCAGGGGTTTAAGGGATCTCGCAAATCGACACCCTATGCGGCGCAGGTTGCCGCCGAGGATGCCGGTAAGAAGGCCCAAGAGCATGGCATGAAAACCCTGGAAATCGAGGTCAAGGGGCCGGGCGCGGGCCGCGAATCGGCACTGCGCGCGCTGCAATCCGTCGGCTTTGTGGTCACCTCCATTCGCGATGTGACGCCGATCCCCCATAACGGGTGTCGGCCCCGCAAGCGGCGCCGGGTTTAGGGTCAAAATACGGGGTTCCTCGGGGCACACGCAGCTCTCAGATTTGCACCCCGGGGAAGAGCGTAGCGGTGGCGCCTTTGGCGCCGCCCTTTCAACATTTTCGGGCGAGAGGTCTTATTCGTGATACAAAAAAATTGGCAAGAGCTCATCAAACCGACCAAGCTCGATATCAAGCCGGGCGATGACGCCAACCGAAGCGCGACCTTGGTCGCCGAACCGCTGGAGCGCGGCTTTGGCTTGACCTTGGGCAATGCGTTGCGTCGCATTTTGCTGTCGTCCCTGCAGGGTGCGGCGGTGACGGCGATTCAGATAGATGGTGTCTTGCATGAGTTTTCATCTATCCCCGGCGTGCGGGAAGATGTGACGGATATCGTCCTGAACATCAAGGGCATCGGTCTTTCCATGATCGGGGATGGGCCAAAGCGGGTTCGCCTTGATGCAACCGGACCGTGTCAGGTGACCGCCGGCATGATTGACGCCGGACATGGCGTTTCCGTCATGAACCCCAATTTGGTGATTTGCACCTTGGACGATGGCGCAAAGCTGAACATGGAACTGACCGTGGAACACGGGAAGGGGTATGTGCCTGGTTCTGCCAATGCGCGGGAAGACGCACCGATCGGGTTGATCCCGGTGGATGCCATTTTCTCGCCGGTACGCAAGGTATCTTACAAAATTGAGAATACTCGCGTGGGGCAGGCCACCGACTATGACAAACTGTCACTGGCGATCACCACCGATGGATCGGTGACGCCGGAGGATGCGGTGGCTCTGGCCGCGCGCATTCTGCAAGATCAGTTGCAGCAATTCATCAACTTCGATGAACCGGAAGTACATGTTCAGGAGAAGGCGGACGACGACCTGCCGTTCAATAAGAACCTGCTGCGCAAGGTGGATGAATTGGAGCTGTCGGTCCGGTCGGCTAACTGCCTGAAGAACGACAACATCACCTATATCGGCGATCTGGTGCTGAAGAGCGAGTCCGACATGTTGCGGACCCCGAACTTCGGTCGGAAATCCCTGAACGAGATCAAGGAAGTGTTGGCTCAGATGGGCCTCAATCTCGGCATGGAGATCACCAATTGGCCGCCGGAAAATATCGAGGAATTGGCCAAGAAACTGGAAGAGCCTTACTAACAAGGCTGTTCCGTCCCCTCGGGCTGTTCGAGCCCACATCGCCCGTTCCCGGTGGAGATCCATCGCGGCGGGCGACTTGTTTCATCGGTCTCGCGCGCGAGACCCTGCGATCAGAAAGGAGCCGACGCCATGCGTCACCGTCACGGACTACGGAAGTTTAACCGAACCAAAGCCCACCGCCGGGCCATGTTTGCCAATATGGCGGCGGCGCTACTGCGCCACGAGCAGATCACCACGACCCTGCCGAAGGCGAAAGATCTACGCGGGGTTGCCGATAAGATGATTTCCTTGGGTAAGCGGGGCGATCTGCATGCCCGTCGCCAAGCGATCGCCTTCCTGCGCGATCAAGAGGTGGTGCGGAAGTTGTTCGACACCCTGGCCGACCGCTACAAGGATCGTCCGGGCGGTTATACCCGGGTGCTGAAGGCTGGGTTCCGCTATGGCGATGCGGCGCCGATGGCGATTATTGAACTGGTGGATCGCGATCCGGAAGCCAAGGGCGCCGAGGATAAGGCCCGCCACGAAGCCATGTTGGAAGCAGGCGAAGAGTTGGAGGCCGTTTAGGCCTCTGGCGCGACGCGGCTCGCCGATTTAAAGTTAGGGGCGGCCCAGAGGGGTCGCCCTTTATTTTTGCGCGCTTTATGGAGAACGGAGGAGACCGTGCCGGGATTTCCGAAATGGCTGGTCCTGCTTGCCTGTGTAATGATTGCCCTGTCGGTCGGTTCCCGGCCGGGTTGGGCGGAAAAGGCCGTACCGGAGACGGAGGCGCAAATTCAGCTTTCCTACGCGCCGTTGGTGAAAAAGGTGGCCCCTGCGGTCGTCAATATTTTTACCAAGCGGGTGGTTAAGAACCAGATCGCCTCCCCTCTGCTAAACGATCCATTCTTCCGGCATTTTTTCGAGCAACGCCTACGCCGTCTTCCCCGAGAACAAGTTCAGAGTTCGCTGGGATCTGGGGTGATCGTCACTGCAGACGGCTTGGTGGTGACCAATAATCATGTGATTGCCGGGGCGGACGACGTGACCGTCGTGCTGTCAGACCGGCGGGAATTTGCGGCGGAGATCATCGGCACCGATGAGGGCACCGATCTCGCTGTTCTGCGCATTCAAGACGGGGACGACACGTTCCCGTTCCTAACTTTTAGTGACTCAGATGATTTAGAAGTCGGGGATCTTGTTCTGGCCATCGGCAATCCCTTCGGCGTGGGGCAAACCGTTACCAGTGGCATTGTTTCTGCCTTGGCCCGTACGCAGGTGGATATCAGTGATTACAGTTTTTTCATTCAAACCGATGCGGCGATCAACCCAGGCAACTCCGGCGGCGCCTTGGTGGATATGAGCGGTAATTTGGTGGGCATCAACACGGCCATCTATAGCCGCACGGGCGGGTCGGTCGGTATCGGCTTTGCAATTCCCTCCAACATGGTGCATGCGGTTTTGGCAAGCATTGGCGGCGGCGGGCAAGCGGTTCGGCCGTGGTTGGGCGCCGCGGGACAATCGGTCACGACGGAGATCGCCGGCTCCCTGGGATTGGATCGCCCCGTCGGGGTTCTGGTCAATCGCTTGCACGCCAAGAGCCCGGCGGGTAAGGCGGGGCTGCGGGTGGGGGATGTGATTGTGAAGGTGGATGGCCGCCTAGTGGATGATCCGCAATCCCTGCGCTATCGCATCGCCACCCAGGAACTGGGTGCGAAAGCGGTGTTGACGGTCATGCGCCGAGGCAAGGAGATCAGCTTGACCATGACCCTGTCGCCGCCACCGGAGGATCCACCGCGCCAAACCCGAGTCCTTGGGGGGCAGCATCCCCTGGCAGGCGCCACGGTGGAGAATCTTTCGCCCGCCGTGGCGGAGGAATTGGGTCTGCCCGTCGATGCTACCGGTGTGGTCATTGTCGATACGGCTTCCCGGTCCAACGCGCGGCGGCTCAGGTTCCGTCGCGGCGATATCATTCATAAGGTGAACGGCCAGCAGGTGTCCTCAGTTCCCCGGTTGGAAGCGTCTTTGCAGAAAGACGTGCCCGGCTGGTTGGTGGAAGTCCAGCGGGGGGAGAACATCGTGCGGCGGCGGTTCCGGCGGTAGCGGAACTAGAGCGGTCGATGGCAACCCTCTTCGAAACACAGGCGCTGCGCCCACTGGCGGACCGGCTGCGCCCCCAGACCCTGGCGCAGGTGGTTGGCCAGGATCATCTGCTGGCCCCGGAAGGCCCCTTGGGGCGGATGACCGCGCCGGGCGGGCGTTTGGTTTCCGTCATCCTGTGGGGGCCGCCGGGCTGCGGCAAGACCACCATCGCACGATTGCTGGCCGAACATACGGAGATGGCCTTCGAACCTCTCTCCGCCGTTTTCTCCGTTGTGGCCGATCTGCGCAAGGTCTTCGACAAGGCCCGGCTTCATCGTCAGGCTGGCGGCGGCACCTTGTTGTTCATCGATGAAATCCACCGCTTTAACAGAGCGCAGCAGGATGGGTTCTTGCCCTATGTGGAAGACGGCACCGTGGTTCTGGTCGGGGCGACCACGGAAAATCCATCTTTCGAACTCAACGCCGCGCTGCTGTCTCGCTGTCAGGTGCTGGTGCTGAACCGATTGGACGACGCCGCGCTGGAGCAGTTGTTGAAGCGCGCCGAGGCGGAACAAGATACCCCCATGCGGATCACGGAGGATGCCCGGGCGGCGTTGCGCGCCATGGCGGATGGAGACGGGCGGTATTTGTTGAACATGGCCGAGACGGTGTTCAACCTGGACCCGGAATACCCCCTGGATACGGCACGGCTCGCCCAGGCCGTGCAACAGCGCATGCCCCTTTACGACAAAAGCCAGGAGGGGCATTTCAACCTGATCTCCGCCTTGCACAAATCCTTGCGAGGCTCGGATACGGATGCGGGGCTCTATTGGTTGGCGCGGATGCTGGCTGGGGGGGAGGACCCGCGCTATATCGCCCGACGTCTGACCCGGTTCGCGGTGGAAGATGTGGGCATGGCCGATCCCGCCGCCTTGCCCCAGGCCATCGCCGCCTGGGAGGCCTATGAGCGCTTGGGCAGCCCGGAAGGGGAATTGGCCCTCGCACAATTGGTAATCTATTTGGGCACGGCGCCGAAATCCAATGCCGCCTATACGGCCTATAAAGCCGCCATGCGGGCGGCGCGTGATTCCGGGTCACTCATGCCCCCAAAACATATTCTCAACGCCCCGACGCGCCTGATGAAGGATTTGGGGTATGGCGCGGGATACGCCTATGACCCGGATACGGAAGACGGGTTTTCCGGCCAGGACTATTTCCCTGAAGGCATGGGACGAGCACGATATTACCGGCCCGTCGAACGGGGTTTCGAGCGCGAAGTCGCAAAACGTCTTGCGTATTGGGACGCCTTGCGGAAGAAAGGGGCATCATGAGATCCCCTGAACTTTGGTCTTCGAAGCAATAGGCGAGTTGCCATGCAGTTTTCCATTCTCCTTTCCGTTGCGGCGGGGGGCGCCCTGGGCGCGTTAGGCCGTTTCGCCACAACCAGCGCCATCGGCCATTTGATGGGTCCGGGATTTCCCTACGGTACCATCACGGTGAATGTCCTTGGTTCTTTCGTGATGGGGGTGTTGGCAGAGGCCGCGGCCTTGGTCTGGTCGCCGACACCAGAGGTTCGGGCGCTTTTGATGGTGGGCTTCCTGGGCGCGTTCACCACCTTTTCCACTTTCTCCCTGGATGTTTATGTGTTGGCGCAGCGCGGCGAACTGGCCTTGGCATGGCTCTATGTTCTGTTGTCGGTGACATTCTCTGTCGGTGCCTTGTTCCTGGGTCTGCATGCGGCCCGGGCCGTTTTGTCATGACAGGCGTTCAGCAGGTAACAGTGGGTCGGGATGAGGATGGCATGCGCCTGGACCGCTGGTTCAAAGCGCATTTCCCCGAGCTGGCCCATGGACGGTTGGAGAAACTCCTGCGTAAGGGGCAGGTGCGGGTGGATGGCGGTCGGGTGAAAAGCAACCTACGTCTGGAAGCAGGGCAGATAGTTCGGGTGCCGCCCTTGGGGGATCTTGCTGCGCCACCGGTTCGGCGGGCGCCGAAGATGATCGACCCGCACGCCATTGCGGAACTCCAAGATCGCATTCTCTACACGGATGACAATCTGATCGCGCTCGACAAGCCCGCTGGACT
Organism: Magnetospiraceae bacterium; assembly: GCA_049605255.1. GTDB lineage: Bacteria > Pseudomonadota > Alphaproteobacteria > Rhodospirillales > JBMYUJ01 > JBMYUJ01. Next base: position 14,476 of record JBMYUJ010000031.1, on the reverse strand, counting down.
GGCGGTGCAAGGGGGGTCTGGCACCTCCCTTCACGTGGATGCCATGCTCGACCATCTGCGATTTGGCGCGTCCGAACGTCCGCGGCTCGTGCATCGTTTGGATAAAGATACGTCTGGGGTTCTCGTGCTGGCCCGCAGCGCTGCTGCCGCGCGCTGGCTGACGGCGGCGTTTCGAGACCGTGCGGCCCGGAAGGTATATTGGGCGGTGGTCGTGGGCGTGCCCGCGCCGAAATCCGGAATCATACATGCGCCCCTCGCCAAGCTGCCGGGCAAGGGCGGCGAAAAAATGGTGATCGATGAGAATCGCGGGCTCTCGGCGAAAACCGGGTACCGGGTGTTGGATCAGGCAGGTCAGCGGGCCGCCTGGCTGCTGCTGGAACCGCGTACGGGGCGGACCCATCAATTGCGGGTCCATTGCATGGCCTTGGAGACCCCCATCGTGGGGGATGGAAAATACGGGGGGGCACAAGCTTTCGCCTTGGGAGAGAATGTGGCAAAGCGCATGCATCTGCATGCGCGGGCGCTGCAACTACCCCGGCCAAAGGGTGGCCCTCTCACACTCGTCGCCCCATTGCCCGATACCCTCCGCGCCACTTGGGATTTTCTCGGTTTTGATCGCGCGTTGGAAGGCGAAGACCCGTTCTTGGACGATGCGCCGGATTAGAGTCTGGATCGTTCTTAGGGCGCACCCCAATTACCGACACAGTTTGGATTCACGGGTATAATTTTTGTTGTTGTCGATAGAGGCATGGGCGCGATCCCGCTTGCGGTAGAATTCTTCGAACGCCTTGTTCATTTCCCCTTCCAGGGTCCCTTGTACGCTTTTCACGTCACGAAAGGCATTCCGCTTCAGGCGCAATGCTAATCTCTCCTTCAAGGTCGTCGCCAGCTTCTGCATCAGGTCCTGATCAAATTTCACATGAAGGTTCTCGTGGGCGACGGTCACGTCATATTGGCAGCTTCCGCGCCAATAATCCCGCGCGATAAAAACCTCTCGGGAGACCAAAATACTGACGAGAAAATTCGACACGGTAACGCAGTTTCCCGGAGAATGCGTATCATAGCCCAGGCTATATTTTGAGGTGATGGTGGGCCGGTAAAATCCCGCGATTTGCTGATTCTTTTCCAACTTGACGTCCCGCGCAACGCCACGGATCTGTTGTTTGGAAAGGTTGTGGTGGTATTTCACCGCGCGTAAATCCAGATCGATATCAATTTTCGGCGGGGGAACGGTGGGGCAGGCGGCCAAGGCCGCGTGACTGCTAACAGCTATCCCCAAGGTGAAGATAAGCGCTTTCAGAAAAAATTTTCCGGCGAACCGATGTTTTTTTCTTGGCATCAACGACTCCGAGCGTTGCATGGCCGATCTACATTGGAGATTCCTTTAGCATCGGTGAAATTGCCCAAGGAGGCAATGCTCTGTCGGGGGTGCCTAGCCGTCATCGCGCCGATGAAGGTTATTTGCATAAACTCCATTCGCGCCGATAATTGGTATCGTTGTCGATGGTTTTATGGGCGCGCTTCCGTTCCTTGAGATATCCCTCATGGGCTTCAATCATGGTGCCGTCGATGACTTTGTAGAGACTTTTAAGACTCGCAAATATGCGGTTGTTCACTCTGGTCGCTAATAGTTGATGCATGTTTTTGGCAAGTTTGTTCAACAATCCGTCGTCAAATCTGACATGGCGTTCTTCATGCCGCAGCGTCACGTTGTAGTGGCAGCTCCCGCGCTTCAGATCACGGGAAACGTAAACGTTGCGTTCAACTTTGATTTCGATCTCAATCTTTGCAACGGAAAGGCACGATCCATCCTTATTCCGTCGCGTCCAAGCTCGGCGGTCCCAGTCAAATTCCGGCGCATGCAGGCCGAGAATCGTTTCCAAGTTCTCCATGCCCACGGAATCATTTAGTCTGGCCAACTGTTGGCTATCAAGATCGAAGTTATAAGCCACACGCTGCTTGTCCAAATTGATCCGAATATCCGTCTTGCCGGGTCGTTTGCACGATTTGGCGACGGAAGGGGATGTCCAGGTCAATCCCAGCCCCAGGCTAATGCCCACGACCAAGAGCATGGCGGTGAAGACACCTTTCAAAAAAATAATCATAATCTCCGACTCCCGCCACTGGCAGGGTTGACTTAGGATGCGCAGGGCGCACCCTCGCCCATGTCGGCATAATTTGCAACCACAACAGAAGCTTTGGGAAAACAACGGCATGTCAGTTGCAAAAAAACCCTTGAGGCTGATGATCTTTGATTTAGACGGCACCTTGGTGGATAGCCAGGAAACCATCGTTGCCACCATGCATGAAACGTGCGATGCGGTATCCCTGCCGCGGGCCGAAGCGGCCGCCATCCGCCGCGTTGTGGGGCTGTCGCTGTTCGAGGCCATGGCCCGGTTGTTTCCTGGCGAACCCGAGTCCCTGCATAGAGATATGGAGGAAACATATCGGCGGGTTTTTCTGGAGAAGCGCAGCGCCAAGCAGGTCTTGGAGCCGTTCTTCCCCGGCGCGTTGGAAACCTTGCATGCCGCGGATACATCGGGCTGGTTGCTGGGGTTGGCGACGGGGAAAGCCCATCGGGGGGTGGTCAGCACCTTGGGTCCGCACGGGGTGCTGGACAGGTTTATCACCATCCAAACCGCTGATCGTGCACTCAGCAAACCGAACCCGGATATGATATATAAGGCAATGCGGGATACCGGCGCCGATCCGGTACAGACGGTCATGGTCGGTGATACGACCTTTGATATGGAAATGGCCCGCAGTGCCGGGGTTTCCGCTATCGGCGTCGACTGGGGCTACCATGAGACCCAGGAGCTGCTCGACCAGGGAGCGCAATGTGTGGTCACCCGGTTTGAGGAGGTGTTGCCCGCCGCCGAGAGGCTTTTGGAGGAGACATCATGCGCGCGTTGATCAAGGGGCTAGGCGCCCTGTTGGTACTGGGGATCGCCGTAATCGTCGGCGTGGGCATTTATCTCAGCAACGCAGACTTCAACAGCTACCGGGGCTTGGTTGCCGAGCAGGTCAAAGGCCTGACCGGGCGTGATCTGACCATTGCGGGGAACTTGGATGTGGCCCTGTCCCTGAATCCGGCGATCACCGTTTCCGGGGTGACCTTTGCCAATGCGGATTGGGGTTCTCGGCCCGAAATGGCCAAGATAGGGCAGTTGAATGCGGAATTTCAGGTTCTCCCATTCTTGTTGCGCGATAAGCTGGTAATCGACCGTGTGGTCCTGTCCGACATAGACCTGCTGTTGGAGACGGACGCCAAGGGCCAAGCCAACTGGGATTTCGGCGGGGGTGACGAACCCTTCGACCTGAAGGACCTGCCAGAGATTTATGAGGTTGCCCTACAAAATGCCAACCTCACCTTGCGTGATGGCGTTGCGGGGACCTCCCGCATTTTTCAATTCGCGGCATTGTCGTTGACGGCGGACTCCTTATCCACGCCGCTGCGCATTCAGACCGACGGAACGGTGGACGGATCTCCGGTGACGCTTGCCGGGCGTTTTGGTTCCCTTCAGGCCCTGACGGGCGGCGACCCCATTAATGTCGATCTCACCGCCAGTTTCCTGGGGGTCGATCTCACGGCCAAGGGGACTGTCGCCGATTTGACCGGAGTCTCCGGGGTGGAATTGGCGGTCACCGCAGCCGGGGCAAGCCTGAAAACATTGTCGCCTCTCCTGGGCGACGAACTCCCCGACTTCGGCGCCTATACCATCGCGGCGACCCTGGCCGACCGGGATCGAGGATATGTGCTGCGGGGGATCAAGGCGACATTCGGCAAGAACGACATGAAGGGCCGCCTGGCGCTGAATACGGATGGGCCACGGCCTTATATCGGCGCCGCTTTTACTTCCCAGATGATGGATTTGCGCCCCTATCTACCCGAAGGCGGGGCGGAAGCGACAGGGGATGGACGGGTCATTCCTGAGATCGATTTTCCCGTCCATTTGCTCACTGAAATGGACGGCAAGATCGACTACAAGGCGGCGCGATTCATCACCCCGCGAATTGCGGCTCGCGATCTGGAAGCCGTGATCACGCTGTCTGACGGCAAGTTGCGGGTGGACCCGGCCAAAGGGGGTGTGGGCGGCGGTACGCTGCTGGCCAGTTTGGAAATCGATGGGGCTAAAAAAACGCCACCAGTCGCCGCTACCATAACCATCCGGAAAATGGATACCGGGAAAATGATGGCGGATCTGGGGGTAACAGACGTGATCACCGGCGCGCCACTAAACGCGGATATCAATGTGGCGGGGTCCGGGAGCAGCTTGCGCAGCGTATTGGCAAGCCTCGGTGGCCAGGTAAAATTGGTGTTTGGCGAAGGGCGGATCAATAATGATAAATTGGGCTTGTTCGGGGGCGATCTGCTGCTGTCTTTGTACAACAAGGTCAACCCCTTCGAGGGCCGGTCCACCCATACCGTCATGACTTGCGGAGTGGCGAATTTCGCCGTGAAGAACGGCGTGATGAGCACAGACCATGGTTTGGCCATGGAAACCAAACGGTTTAATTTGGTGAGCAGCGGGGTGTTGAATCTCAAGAACGAAGCCTTGGATTTTGGCTTGGCGACAGAACCTCGGGAAGGGATCGGGCTCGGCGTCGGGAATCTCGCGAGCTTCATTCGGTTGGGGGGTAACTTGGCCCACCCCACCACCAAGATCGATGAACTGGAAGCGGGGAAAACCGTGTTGAAGCTGGGCGGCGCCGTGGTGACTGGTGGTGTCTCGGTGTTGGCGGAAGGACTGATGGACAGAAGTTCAGCGGATGCGGATCCTTGTCGCACGGCACAAGGTTTAAAGCCGCGCCCGCGCCCGGCGGAATCGTCTCGCGGCGGCGGTGTGACCGATACCTTGAAACAAGGCGCGACAGGGGCCGGAGACGCGGTTAAAAAGGGGGCCGCGGGGGCCGACAAAGCCGTGAAAGATGCGGTGGGTGGGATCAAGGGATTGTTCGACTAACAAGATGAAGAAGTTTTACAAACAGGCCGCAGTCCGGGAACAGGACGGGATGTTCGCCGTGACCTTGGATGGTCGGCCTATCCGTACCCCCGGGGGAAATGCCTGGTCGGCGCCGACAAAAGCCCTGGCAGAGGCTGCCGCCGCCGAATGGCAGGCCCAGGACGCGGCGGTCGACCCGGCCAGCATGCCGCTTACCGGGTTTGTCGGGACAACCCTCGACCGGATCGCGCCGCGCCGCGCCGATATCGTTGCCGAGATCGCCCAATATGGGGAAACCGACCTTCTGTGCTATCGGGCGGAAAGCCCGGCGGACCTGGTGGCGGAGCAGGGGGAAAAATGGGATCCGCTTCTGGCCTGGGCAAAACAGGAGATCGGGGCTGAACTACAGGTGGCCTCCGGCATTATGCCCGTTTCGCAACCGGCAACGGGGGTCGCGGCCTTGCAGCGTGTCGTCGACGCCATTCCCTCTGATTTCGAACTCTGTGCCCTCAGATGCGCGGTTCCCATTTTGGGGTCTTTGGTGATTGGTTTGGCATTCCACAAGAGGCAGTTGGATGCGGCGGCGGCTTTTGCCGTGTCGCGCCTGGAGGAAGCCTATCAGATCCGAAAATGGGGGGAAGATTCCGAGGCGATGAAGCGTACCGAGGCGTTACGGTTAGAGTTAAATGATATCGAGCGTTTCATTTTACTCGTGCGCACAACGGCCTAAGCGTGATACGAACGGAGTCCTAAGGAGCAAAAAAGAATATGGCTGAGGAACAAAAAATCTCGGCATCCGGGGACGACAATGACGAAGTTGTTCTCATCAAGCCGAAGGACACTTTGAAACAGAAGGTGATCGGCACCGCCGCCACCAGCGAGGATGCCATGTTGGCCGCTGCCGAACAGGCCGTGGCCGCGTTGGCGGCGGATTATCCGATTTGGGCGAAAAAAGACCTGGATCGGTTGGTGGCCGCGCATCGTCGGCTCGTTTCTGATCCGTCAAAAGACAACTTGCTCGAAATCTTCGAGATCGCCCATGAGGTCAAAGGCCAGGGCGGCACCTTCGGCTATGATTTGATGACGATTGTGGGCAATAGCCTGTGCCGGTTCGTCGAACACCGCAATTCGGTGAGCCCGTCGGAAATTGCCGTGATCAAGGTGCATATCGATACGCTCAATCTCGTGTTGTCCGAGCAAATTACCGGCAATGGCGGTGTCAAAGGCACGCAGATCTTGCGCGGCCTGGAGATGATCGTCGAAAAGGTAACCAACTGACCGCAGTGCGGGACGGAATAACAACACCAGTATCGGACCTTCCTCCTCATGGGGGAGATACCGCGCAGGCGGCGTTGCGGTTTGGTGTCGCGCCGGAAGATTTTCTCGATCTCTCCACCGGAGTGAATCCCTGGCCTTATCCGATGGAACCCACAGACTATCGAGAAGCGGAAAGACTCCCCGATTCCAGATTATTGGCACGGCTGTTGGAATCCGCCGGGCGCTATTTTGGGATCCAAGACTTGGCCTCTATCGTCCCAGCGGCGGGGAGCCAGGCGGTGATTCAGCAATTGCCCCAGCTCTTGCGTCCTCAGAGCGTGGCCATCGTCTCCCCAACCTATTCTGAACATGAAGCAGCCTGGCGGCGGGCCGGGGTCACCGTCACACCCGCCCGCAATCCCGACGCCAGCGCCGATGTTGTGGTTGTGGTTAATCCCAATAACCCCGATGGCCGCCAATGGCCGGCGGATGCCTTGCAGGATATTGCCACCCGGCAAGCGCGCAAAGGTGGTTTTCTGATTGTGGATGGAGCCTTCGCCGATGTAGCGACGGACCAGGTTTTGCCGCAGGCCGGGGTGCCCGGACTGATTGTTTTGCGGTCGTTTGGGAAATTTTTCGGCCTGCCAGGGTTACGTTTGGGCTTTGCCCTTCTGCCCGCGGCTTTGGCCGCCGATTTGAAAGATCGCTTGGGACCCTGGCCGGTCAATGGGCCAGCGGCGCGGATTGCGGCACGGGCGATGGCGGATGATGCTTGGATTGTTGCCAGCCGTTCTCGCATTCGCGAACACGCGGTGCGGTTGGATGCGCTCATTGCCCGCTTTGGTGGAACGATTATCGGTGGGACAGACCTATTTCGAACCGCGACTTTCTCGGATGCGCGAATGGTTTGGGACTGTCTGGGGCGTTTAGGGGTGCTCTGCCGCGCCTTTGACTATGACCAGCACCTCTTGCGATTTGGTCTGCCGGGAACAGAGACAGCTTTCCAAATACTGGCTGAAGGCCTGGAAACCGTGATAAAATCTCGCCCGGGGGCTTGACTTCCGGGCGCCATTGTTTCTCTATTTCGCGTTTGCAAAAAATAAGCGGGGGCCGGACCACCATGTTTAAGAAGATCCTGATCGCCAACCGGGGGGAAATCGCCTGCCGGGTCATCAAGAGCGCGCGGAAGATGGGTATTCTTACCGTTGCTGTTCATTCGGAAGCGGATCGGGATGCCTTGCATGTGAAGATGGCCGACGAAGCGGTGCATATCGGCCCGTCGCCCAGCGCCGAAAGCTATCTGGTCATCGATAAGATTATCGACGCCTGCAAGCAGACCGGCGCGGAAGCGGTCCACCCCGGCTACGGGTTCCTTTCCGAAAATGCCGAGTTTCAGTCGGCCCTCAAAAAGAACAACATCGCCTTCATTGGTCCGGAAACCCGCGCCATTCAGGCCATGGGCGATAAGATCGAGTCCAAGAAATTGGCGCAATCTGCCAATGTGAATGTGGTCCCCGGCCATGTGGGCGTGATCAAGGATACCGAGGAAGCGGTCAAAATTGCCGAGGAAATAGGCTATCCCGTAATGATCAAGGCCTCCGCCGGTGGCGGCGGAAAGGGCATGCGGGTGGCGTGGAACGCCGAAGAAGCGGCGGATGGTTTCGAACGCTCTACCTCCGAGGCGCGCTCGTCTTTCGGCGATGATCGGGTCTTCATCGAGAAATTCATTGAAGAGCCCCGCCATATTGAAATTCAGATTCTATCGGATGGCGACAACACCATCTATCTGGGCGAGCGCGAATGCTCCATTCAGCGGCGCCACCAAAAGGTGATCGAGGAAGCGCCCAGCCCCTTCATGGATCTGGCGACTCGAACGGCCATGGGTGAGCAGGCGGTGGCGCTGGCCAAAGCGGTGGATTATGTGTCTGCCGGGACCGTGGAATTCATCGTCGACAAGAACAAGAATTTCTTTTTCCTGGAGATGAACACCCGCCTGCAGGTGGAGCATCCGGTCACCGAATTGATCACGGGCCTCGATCTCGTGGAACATATGATCCGGATCGCCGCTGGCGAGAAATTGGAAATCAAGCAATCCGATGTGACTCTCAAGGGCTGGGCCATGGAATGCCGGGTCTATGCGGAAGACCCGTATCGGGAGTTCCTGCCATCCATCGGGCGCCTGACCCATTACATGCCACCCGCGGAAAATGAGATCGTGCGCGTGGATACCGGCGTCGAAGAGGGGGGCGATATCAGCATGTATTACGATCCCATGATCGCCAAGCTGATCACCTACGGTGCGACCCGGGAGTTCGCCATGCGCCATATGCGCGAGGCCCTGGATGAGTTCTACATCCAAGGGGTTTCGCACAACATCCCGTTCCTGGCCTCTCTAATGTCCAAGGAACGGTTCGTGCGCGGCAAGCTGTCGACCAATTTCATTGCGGAAGAGTATCCCGATGGGTTCCGCGCCGACGACCTACCGCCGGAAGACCCCACTATTCTGCTGGCCGTGGCGGCCACCGTGCACCAAACCAATATGAATCGGGATGCCCTGATCTCCGGGCAAATGATGTCAGAACCGCGCCGGGTGGCCACCGATTGGGTTGTCAAGTTGAACGACGATTACGCCGCGGTGAGTGTCAGCCAGGCCGAGGGCGGGTTTGACATCGTTCATGATGGCAAGAAGATTCAGGTCCGCACCGATTGGGTTTTCGGCCAGCCTCTGTTCAAAGGCACGGTGGATGGTCACCGTATTTGCGTGCAGATCATCCGGGACGGAATTCGCTATCGGTTGTTCCATGCAGGTGCGCAGGCCGAAGTTATCGTGTTGACTCACCGGGCGGCGGAGCTGGATGGCTATATGCTGCGCAAAGAACCGCCGGATATGTCCAGATATTTGCTGTCTCCCATGCCGGGCTTGTTGGTTTCCGTCGGTGTGGAAGAGGGGGCCTCCGTCAAGGCCGGTGAGAATTTGGCCGTGGTCGAGGCCATGAAGATGGAGAACATCCTGAAGGCCGCTCGCGATGGCGTGGTCTCTAAAATTCACGCGCAGGCGGGGGCGTCCCTCGCGGTGGAACAGATCATTCTGGAATTCGAATAACCGCTGCAGTGGCCGGTCTCCTCATGGCGCCGACGAAACAAGTGCGGGTCCGCATCACCGGGCGGGTGCAAGGGGTTTGGTTTCGCGCCTGGACGGTGGAGCAGGCCCGCGCACTGGGCCTCACCGGCTGGGTGCGCAATCGACAAGAGGGGTCGGTCGAGGCAGTCTTCACCGGGCCGCTGGACGCGGTAGATGCAATGATTGATCGCTGCGCCGAGGGGCCACCTGCGGCTCGGGTCCGGGGGGTGGCGGTAGAAGCCGATCTGGAATCCCTGGCCCCGGGCTTTACGACTCTGCCGACGGCATAGGCGTTTCCGCCGTCCAGATTTTCACTTGGTTGCGCCCGGTTTCTTTGGCGTGGTACAGCGCGGCATCGGCGCGGTTGATAATCGTCATCACATCATCGTCGTCCGTTAGCGGAGAAACGCCGAAAGAGGCTGTGACCCGCAGTTTCTCCGCTTCGCCGATATCGATTTCAGTGTCGGACAAAGCCCGCCGTAGACGATCTAGAATATCGGCGCCTGTCTCCGGGTCCGCCTCGGGCAGGGTGAACAGGAACTCCTCCCCGCCAAATCGGTACAGGGTATCGAAGGGGCGCAAATGGCTGGTGAACCGCTCCGCAGCGGTGGCAAGCACGATGTCCCCTACGTGATGCCCGTAAGTGTCGTTCACCTTCTTGAAGTGATCGAGGTCGGCCATCCCCAGACAGAGGGATTGACCGGAACGTGCGGCACGGGCCTGCTCGATGGCGATGTTGCGATACAAGGCGTTACGGTTGTAGAGGCCCGTGAGTGGGTCCAGATCTGCCGCCGCCGCGGAGAAAGCCTTTTCCAACCGCCGCGCCTGATTGATGAAATGTTGAAAACCGCCCAGCATTTCCGCGTAACGGTCCCGGCTAACCGGTTTGCCCTGGCGCATCAAAGTGGCCAGGGCTTCAGCACTGTCGTGTAGGGTTTCGTGGTGCGCCGCCAACGCGCGCACAGCGGGTTGGTTGATCACCGCGCGATGCTTGTTTCGGGCATACCAACTGCCGAAGCGGCACAGGGCGCCCGGGTCCCAACTGATATCGCCCGCATCCACCGGATCGGAAAAAAACAGGCGGCGGTGCCATTGGGACAGCCAGATCAAATGATCTTCGACGGCGGCTTCTAATTCGGCAAGCAGCGTCTGGCGGGCCAGACCGGTGTGGGGGTCGGGCGAATCGCTCATTCAAAAACGTCCTTAAAAGCGGCCGTCATCACTTGGTCCACGTCCTCCATCTTCACCGTTACGCCCAGCGCCGCCAAAGAGGTTACTCCATGATCGCTGATCCCACAGGGCACGATTCCTGAAAAATGATCGAGATCGGGACAGACGTTCAGCGAAACCCCATGAAAACTGATCCAGCGGCGGACCCGCACCCCCAAGGCGGCAATCTTATCTTCCCCGCCTTGGTCATTCACCACCCAAATGCCGACGCGGCCCTCCCGGCGCTCTCCCGCGATCCCGAAGGCCGATAAGGTGCGGATCAGCCATTCTTCCAGATGATGCACGAAGGCGCGCACATCCCGCCCGCGCCGCCGAAGGTCCAACATCACATAGCCGATGCGTTGCCCCGGCCCATGATAGGTATATTGGCCGCCACGCCCGGCGGAAAAGACGGGGAAGCGGTCTGGCGCCAAGAGATCGTCGGATTTTGCGCTGGTGCCGGCGGTATAGAGGGGGGGATGTTCCAAAAGCCAAACACATTCAGGGGCTTGGCCATGCAAAACCGCGTCCACCCGCTGTTCCATGAACCGCAGTGCAGGTTCGTAGGGTTCCGGGCTATGGGAATAGCGCCACTCCAGCGGAAATTGTTCTAACATTCCCATTCCTGACTGCTTGATTGCCGTTGAGGGATTTGGTATTCCCCTTGTCCATTCAGGGCAAGCCCTTTGCCCACCGTCCCTCCACGCGGTCGTGGCGGAATTGGTAGACGCGCAGCGTTGAGGTCGCTGTGGGGGAGACCCCGTGGAAGTTCGAGTCTTCTCGACCGCACCAAAATTCAAGGGCCCGGCGCTGCCTTGCGCGGGCCCTTTTTTGGTGCCTTTGCTTGACTTGTACCGCACAGTATAAGAAGTTCAGACAATTCGAGACAAGCTTCACGAAACCCTTTTCTTCCGCGCCGACTAGGGCGGCGCTCCCAACTTCGCCAGTATTGGGGCGCATGAATCGACGGATTGCCTTTGACAGGATCGGTGTTGTTCTGATCGATCCAAATAATGCCTTCAGGCGTGCCTTGCGCGCGGGCTTGAACCGCATGGGCTTTGACCAAATTCGCGAATATCGCACCCTGGATGAATTCGCGAAAAGCCTCTCCACCTCGCTGCCGGATTTATTGTTGCTGAATGCCGACGAGGCGGAACTGGATGTGTTCGAGATCGTGCGGGCGATTCGGTATCATCACCGGGGGGAGAACCCGTTTGTGCCGATCATCTGTTTGACCTCCGATCCGACGGAGCGACGGGTCTTGGAAGCGGCCAATTCGGGGACAGACCACCTGCTGGTCAAGCCCATTTCCCCGGCCGCCATCGAAAGCCGCGTGCGGCATATGCTTGATAGCCGCCGGTTGTTCGTGGTGACAGCGGATTATATCGGGCCCGACCGGCGCCAGGGCCAACGGCAGAAGCGGTCGAAAGTTCCGTTAATTGAAGTGCCCAATGTGTTGAGTGCACGCATTGAAGGACAAGACGAAGACACCATCCGGGCCGCCATCGAGGCCACCGTCGCCGTCTTCGATGCGGAGAAATTATCGCGCTCTGCCGAACGTTTGGTGATGCTCACCGAAACCGCTGTGCCCCGCTTCGAACGGACTGGCGACAAGGAATTGATCTTGCCCGACCTTCAGGATATCCGCGACCTTGCCTATGACATGATCGCACGTCTGGACCGGCGGTCCATGGGGCATGTGGGTGAACTCTGTCATACCCTGGTGGAAGCGACAGACCGGTTTTTAGGTGTGGCTGTCCCTGATCATCGGGATCTGGACCTCATGCAGCCCTTGTCCATGGCGATTCAACAGGCGGTTATTCCAGCGAGCGAGGAAGAAGCCGCGTTGGCCCGCGAAATCGTGGTCACCATTGATGGTGTGGTCAGACGCACCGGGAGGTAATCCCCATGGCACGGGAAAAACCGAAGTGGGCACAAGACTGCCCCCTTCGAGTCGGCAGTATGTATCCAAAATCCTTAGCTGGCGTGGTGGCATCGCGCGAGAAGAACATTCTGGGCGATATATTCGGTCTGACCCAGTTTGGCGTAAACCAGGTCCGGTTGAAACCCGGGGCGGCCTCCGCCCACCGGCATTGGCACGCGCGGGAAGATGAATTCGTCTACGTGTTGGCGGGCGAGCTGACCCTGGTCATGGATGCGGGGGAGACTCTGTTGACACCAGGAATGGTGGTTGGTTTTCCAGCAGGAGAGCGGGATGGCCATCATTTGGTCAATAAGTCGGAGTCCGATGGTGTTTATCTGGAAATCGGCACCCGTTCGGCGGAGGAAGTCGTTGACTATCCCGATGTGGATTTGCAGGCCGAAAAATCGGATGGCTGTTTCATCTTTCGGCACAAGGATGGCCGACCTTACGACCCGGATACCGACTGATTAAAACAGGAGTTTAATCCATGCCGACAGTGATGATAACCGGGGCAAACCGGGGGTTAGGGCTGGAATTTGCCCGGCAATACGCGGCCGACGGCTGGCGGGTCATCGCGACGATCCGCAAGCCAGAGAGCGGTGCCGCCTTGGCCGCTGTGCAAGGCGATATTCAGGTGCATTTGTTGGATGTGGCGAATTTCGAGATGATCGATGCCCTGGCGGCGGAACTGAAGGACGTTGCCATCGATGTGCTGGTCCATAATGCGGGGATCATGGGGCCGCGCGGCGCGGATATGACGGAGATCGATTTTGGCGCCTGGGAGCAGGTCTTGCGGGTCAATGCCCTTGCGCCGTTCAAGGTCATTACCGCTTTTCTGCCGCAAGTAGAGCGCGGCGTGCAGCGCAAGATCGTCGTGTTAACTTCCAAGATGGGCAGCATGGCCGATAACAGCTCGGGCGGGTCTTATATCTACCGGTCGTCGAAGGCCGCGCTGAACGCCCATATGCGCAGCCTCGCCATTGATCTCGCGCGGCGGGATATTGCCGTTACCGTCCTGCATCCCGGTTGGGTACGCACAGACATGGGCGGGCCCCGGGGCCTGATCGATGCGGAACAAAGCGTTGCCGGTATGCGTGGCGTCATTGATGGACTGACTACCGAAACGGGCGGGCGGTTCTACAATTACGATGGGCAGGAAATCCCCTGGTAACATGACCTGGAATCGTGCTGCCTCGCTTGCGATCCTGTTCCTGTTCGGGGCCGGGGTGGCGGCGTTCGTGATTGGTTTTGGCATCGAGCCCGGGCGCCTGATGGTCAAGCGGTATGCGCTGAAGGGAGAGCGTATTCCCAGCGCCTTGGATGGGGTGAAGATCGTGGTCATCGCCGATCCCCATGTGGGCAGCCCGCAGACGGATTTGGCCGCGCTGCGCCGGGTGGTGGATCGGGCCAATGGATTGAGCCCGGATATTGTGCTGCTGCTGGGGGATTACGTAATCCGCAACGTCCTTTTGGGCTCCTTTGTCGATCCGGAACCTATTGCCGAAACCCTGGGGGACCTGAGGGCACGCCAGGGTGTTTATGCGGTGCTTGGGAATCATGATTGGTGGCATGACGGCCCCGCTATGACCGCCGCGCTGGAATCAAACCAGATCAAAGTACTGGAAAATGAAGCCGTTGCGGTACCGCTGCCGACAGGATCACTCTGGCTGGCCGGAGTGGCGGATGATAGTACCCGGGACCCGGCTCCGGCGGCGACGGTGGCAGCAATTCCTCAGGATGCGCCGATCATCTTGTTTGCCCATGATCCCGCGATTTTCCCCGAGGTGCCCCACCGCGTGTTGTTGACCCTGGCGGGGCATACCCATGGCGGGCAGGTCTATCTGCCGGGATTTGGCGCCCTGATCACCCCCGGGCAAGCGCCCCACCGCCATGCATATGGGCCGATTCTGGAAGAGGGGAAGCGGATGATCGTCAGCGGCGGAATCGGCACCAGCATTCTCCCCGTGCGGTTCAATATGCCGCCGGAAATTCTGCTGATTACCTTGCAATCGGGCGCCTCGT
>JBMYUJ010000030.1:0-34548 GCA_049605255.1 Magnetospiraceae bacterium | reverse complement strand
GCGTCTGAGGGCGGCTACAAAAACCCGCCCGGCGAGGGAAAACAAAAAACCCCAGGAACTTCGACCACAAAGACAAATCACTCAAAAATATTCCCTTTAATACTTTCAAACAAAACATAAAACGCGTTCCTAAATAGGGCAGGATACCGCCATCAGCGCCGCCCCACCATGGGAAACAAAAGCATAATCAGACGGTGCAAAAATATAATCCACCGTCCCAAAACCACCAACGCGGGGTGGAGCAGCCCGGTAGCTCGTCAGGCTCATAACCTGAAGGTCGTAGGTTCAAATCCTACCCCCGCAACCAATCTTTTCAATGACTTAGTCGCGATTTTGACAGGCCCCAACGGGGCCTGTTATCGTTTCACATGTCTCGAACGGCGCCGTGGCGTCGATTCTGCTCAAGGCCTTCATCATCCTGATGATCATTTCCGGTGTTGTCACCTCGTCTGGTGCACACCCTATGCCACGAATCTGGTGGCCCGCTGTTGCGGCGTGATCAACGAAGAGGGGGTCAGCATCTTAACCGAAGACATCATCGACTGGCTGACCGCCTGCCGGAACAATCGGCATGAAACTGAAACGGACCTTGAACTAAAAGGGGAGGGAGACCTGCGCCTGGTCGCCTCCTATCTGGGGCAATCCGGGCCGGACGAGTATCTTTTCAGAGTCATCGAAATCAACGAACAAAAAGACATTCAGATTCTCGTCAAGGCCTTCGATCTGACAGCACGGGAAGCGGAGGTCCTGCTCTGGGTCGCGCATGGTAAATCCAACAAGGATATCGCGGATATCCTGGATCTCAGCCCGCGCACCGTCAACAAACATCTGGAACCCATCTTTACCAAACTGAATGTTGAAAACCGCACCACGGCCGCGTCCCTGGCCATGCGCGCTTTGTGGCTGGAATAAACGGCTGCTTCTCCTGGAATACCTGATGTATGGGTATGTGACCTAGGGTCCGTCCTTGCACACGTGGCGCCAATAGTCCGGGTCCGCGTAGGGGGTGGGGTCTGCTACCCCCGCGATGTGCAGGGCCTCGCGCCGTTCCACACAGGTGCCGCAGCGCCCGCAATGGATGTCGCCGCCTTTATAGCAGCTCCAGGTCTTTTCAAACGGCACGTCCAGATCGGCGCCGATGCGCGCAATATCGGCTTTGCTGATATGGACATAAGGGGCGTAGAGATCGATTTCCCACACATCCTTCAGGGCATGATTTTGCATCTCCCGAAAGGCACTGACGAATTCCGGGCGGCAATCGGGATAGACGAAATGATCGCCCGCATGCACGGCAGCGCCCACCGCCGCCGCATTGTCGCTGGCGGCGACCCCAAAAGCGATGGTCAGCATGATGGCATTGCGGTTGGGCACGATGGTCACCCGCATGCTGTCTTCCGCGTAATGGCCGTCGGGCACGTCTACAGAATCGGTCAAGGCCGACCCGGTGAGATAGGGCGTGATGCTGGTAATATCGATGATGCTGTGGGGTACGCCGAGGTCCGCCGCCACCTGGGCCGCAAAAACCAACTCTTTTTTATGCCGTTGCCCATAGTCGAACGACAGGAGACGGCACAGGTTACGTTCCTTTTTTACCTGATAGGCCAGCGTGGCCGAATCCATGCCGCCGGAGCAAATCACCAGTGTTTTCATTGCTTCACCTTTCGAAGGTCAGCTGGCGTTCCACCGGACCTTGCCCAGCGGCGCCGTATCATAGCCCTGATAGCGGGCGGCGACCGCCAGGAAAGTATCTGATCGGCAGAAGTCCAGGAAGGCCTGAAACGGCGCATCGAAATAGGCGCGCCGGTCCACCAGCAGGTCGAAGCTCTCTTCGATCAGCGGCGTGAAGCCCAGGCGATATTGCACGGCCAAAGCCTCCAGCCCGAAGGCCGCATCCGCATCGCCGCGCAAAATGGCGAGCGCCGCATCGCTTTCGTTGCGCACAGCATCGGTACGGTGAATGGTCTCTGGGTCCAGGCCCGCCTCGGTCAGCAATTGCAAAAACAAGGGCTCGGCGCCGGATTCCGGCTGGCGGCGAATCACCGTCCGGCCCACCAGGTCGGGCAGGCTGGTAAGCGCGCTACCCGGCAGAGTCACCAACCCCCGCCGCCGCCGCGCGAAACCGATCAGCACCGCATCCATATCACTGCATTTACGCGCCACCTCGGGGATGTTCCAGTCGCCCGCGGCATCGCGAACATGCAGGCCGGTGGCGAGCCCCTCGCCGGAAATAAACCGACCGATCCCGTCATGACTGCCGTCAAAAAAAGTAGCGAGGCCGCAGCGGCTCTCTCGCAGGGCCCAGTCCAACAGCGGATCATGGCTCCCCAGAAACACCTTGGGTAATGACCGGCCCACCAGGGGGCCGAAGCGGGAATCCGCGATCCAGGCATCCACATCTCGGGCGGGAAACAACAGCTTGCCCGTCACCTTGACGCAGGGAATATCCCCGGAGGAGGCGAGGTCATAGACCTTCCGTTCCTTGATGCGGAGCAGGTCGGCGAGTTCCTTGGTGGTCAAATAATCGGACATGGGCCCATCTTGGTGTGGCGGCACGACCAGAAGTAGCGAAAGCCGCCACACCCTTGCAAGGTTAAAGCGACCTGGGTGTTAGCTTCCTTCGGGAGCGTTGGGGAAGAAAAGCTGCTGCCCCTCGACCTGATAGGTGGCGATGGTTTCCTGCCCTTCGGCAGACACCAGCCAATCGGCAAAGCTTTGCGCGGCCATCACATTCACCGCCGGGCATTTTTCCGGGTTCACGGGAATCACGCCATATTGGTTGAACAGGTCCGTATCGCCTTCCACCTGGATGGTGAAATCCCCCTTGTTCTTGAAGCTGATCCAGGTGGCCCGATCGGTCAGCACATAGGCCCCCATGCCGATCCCCGCGTTCAGGGTCGCGCCCATGCCAGACCCGGTTTCCCGATACCAATCGCCGGAGCTGGCGAGAGGGTCCACACCGGCGGCTTTCCACAGGGCCTTTTCCTTTTTGTGGGTGCCGCTGTCATCCCCCCGGGAGGCAAACAGGGCGCCGCCTTGGGCTATTTTTTGCAATGCCGCTTCGGCATCGGTCTGGCCGCCGACCCCCGCCGGGTCGTCTTTCGGGCCGACGATGACGAAGTCGTTATACATCAGGTCCGTGCGTTTTGTGCCGAAGCCGTCCGCCACGAATTTTTCTTCCGCCGTCTTGGCATGCACCAACAGCACGTCGCCATCACAGTTCATGGCATTCTTGATCGCCTGCCCGGTGCCGACCGCGACCACGTTGACGGTGATGCCCGTGGCCGCCTTAAACTTCGGCAACAGATAATCATACAGGCCCGAATTGGCCGTCGAGGTGGTTGATTGCACGATGATCGCCTCTTCGGCGACGGCGGGGGCGGAGATCAAAAGGCCAACCGTGAGGAGGGCAAGAGTTCGTTTCATGAATGGGATCTCCCAAGGTCAAAAACAGTTAGAGATAAAGTTTTCCCGCCAGATAGGCACGCGCGGCCTCTGATTGGGGGGCGTCGAAGAAGGCAGGGGCAGACCGATGCTCGGCCACTTTGCCCGCGTGCAAGAACAGGATGTCGGCAGCCAAGCGATGGGCCTGGCCCATATCATGGGTCACGAATACGATCTTGGTCCCCTGATCGCTGGCCTCCTTGACAACATCCTCGATGGCGAGGACCGAGGCGGGATCCAAATTGGCGGTGGGTTCATCCAGGAACAGGATTGCGGGGTCGAGGGCCAGGGCCCTGGCCAGGGCGAGCCGCTGCGCCTCCCCGCCCGAGAGCAACCGCGCGGGCTGGTTGGTTTTTTCCGTGAGTCCCACCCGGGTCAAAAGCTGCGCAACGCGCGCTGGGCTGTGCAGGCCCCGGCTTTTCAAGACGAAATCGATATTGGCGGCGACGGACCGGCGCAGCAGCACCGGTTTTTGAAACACCATGGCCAGCCGCTGCCGATGCGCTGCCGTCAGCGGCGCCCCGCCGTACAGCACGCTGCCAGCGGTAGGTTTCAACAGGTCGTTCAACAATCGAAGCAGCAAACTTTTTCCCGCCCCGTTGAACCCCATCACCATGGTAATGCCGCCCGGGTCCAGGCGCAGGTCGATATCCTCGATCAGGGTTTGCCCCTGCACATCCAGGCGCAAATGCCGGGTTTCCAGGGGCAGCACGGGCGGGAAGTCTGCCGTCTCTGCCCTGCCGATCACCGGCATATCTTGCACCAAATCATGCATAGGCGAACCGTGCGGCGGTCATCCGCAGCCCCATCACCAGCGCATTCACCGTCAAGGCAATGGCCAATAATACGATGCCAAGGGCAAGCGCCAATGCCAGGTCGCCCTTCGACGTTTCCAGCGCGATCGCCGTGGTCATCACCCGGGTCAGATGATCGATATTGCCGCCGACAATCATAACGGCGCCCACCTCGGCCACCGCGCGGCCAAACCCAGCGAGCGCCACCGTCACCAGGGAGAACCGCGCCTCCCAAATCAGTGCCCGGATGGTCTGTGCGCCGGTCAGGCAGAGCGAGCGGAACAGATCGGCGCATTCCCCATGCAGATCTTCGAGCACCTGCCGGGACAGGGCCGCCACGATGGGGGAAATCAATATCACCTGGGCGATGATCATGGCGGTTGGGGTATAGAGCAGGCCGAGGAACCCGAGGGGACCGGACCGCGACAGGTTCAAATAGACCAACAGGCCAACCACCACCGGCGGCAGGCCCATCAAGGCGTTCAGGGCGATCAACACCGCGCCGCGCCCGGGAAACCGCGAAATGGCCAACAGAGCCCCGACCGGAAAACCGATCAGGCAGGCGAACAGCATGGCGGTCAGACTCACCCGTAGAGAAAGGAGGACGATCTCCAACAGGTCGGGGTCCATACCGCCGACCAGTGCGAATGCCATCGTGATTGCCTCTGTGAAATCCTGCATAAACTGTCATTTTTCTCGTTGCAGGGATATTTCAGTATTTAATGCATATCTTTCCCCGAGGTTTCAAGCGGAACCCGCCCACCCCCTACGGAAGTCTAAGAGGCCATGTCCGCCCGTGGGGGGGCGGGAACGTCCAAGCTTTTGGGCGGAGAATCCATGGCCTGCATCTGCGCCTGGGTCCAAGCTTCCCCGTAAACTGGGGAGGCCTATCAATGGAAACTAAGAATCAACCGACCGCACTCGTCACCGGGGCCGCTGCCGGGATCGGCTGGGCGACCGCTTCGCTGTTTGCCGCGCGGGGCTATCGGGTCGCCATCGCCGATTTGGCCGGCGACAAAGCGGCGGAGCAAGCCGCGGAATTGGGCGCCAGCCATCGCGGCTTCGCCTGCAATGTGACCGACGAAGACGCGGTACAGGCCACCGTGGGTGCGGTGCTAAAGGCCTTTGGCCGGTTGGATGTGGTGGTGAACAATGCGGGCATTGGCGATACCAGCGCCCCCACCTTGGAACAAACCGGCGATCATTTTCAAAGAGTCCTGAGCGTTCACCTGCAAGGCACGTTTTTGATGTCCCGCATCGCCGCCCAAGCCATGATCGATGCGGGCCGCCCGGGGGCCATCGTGAACATTGCCCCCATCGCGGGATTCGTGGGCTTGCCCCGGCGCAATGCCTATGGCGCCGCCAAGGCGGGCATCGTCGCCATGACCAAATCCATGGGGTCGGAATGGGGGGCGCGGTCGATCCGGGTGAATGCGGTGGCGCCGGGCTATGTGCAGACCGCGCTGGTGGACAAACTGATCGCCGATGGTTTGTTGGATGGAGAGTCCATCACCAAGCGCACCCCGTTGGGCCGGTTCATCCAGCCCCGGGAAATCGCCGAGGCGGTCTGCTTTCTGGCCTCTCCCGCCGCCTCGGCCATCACGGGCACGACCTTGCTGGTGGATGCGGGGTGGACCGCGTTCGGCGCCGCGGGGGATCCTTCGGGCGCGCCTACTTGAGGGGCGAAAAGCTCGCCGAGCGCAGAAGTTCGGAGCGTTGAACCCCGGCGCCCGGCGGCGGCGGGGTAGCGCCCACTAAACGCGAAAGAGTAATGATCTTGCCCGGGTCTTCGCCGGAAATAACACGCCATTGTCCCAGCAGGGCGCCCTCATGGGGGAGGGTCACGTCAGATTCTGTCAGACACAAATAGCCTGCCGCGAACATGGGCGTGTCCTCTGTTTGGGCCGCGTGACTTTCCTGCCGGGATTCCTTGATACTGGCGAAGGCGTCGGAGCCCGCTTCCAGAACCATGAGCCGGTTGCGTTGCGCCTGGATCAGGGGGAAGCCCTTGGGCACGAAGGTTTCGTTCCAATCCTTATCCGTTGCCAGGCTCGCCCGGCAGGCGAGGCGTTCCTCTAGATCCGCATAAATCCACAGATGATAAAGCCGATTGAGGGCGCCACTATCGGTCAGCCAGTAGCCCCCCATGGGCAGATGGCAGGTCACATATTGCAGGCCCTGTTTGCGGAACAGATCCAGATAAGCCGGGCCCATCCCCGGTGTCAGATCATAGGCTCTCAGTTCATACAGCATGGCGCGCCTCCTCGTTTCTTAAGGCGCGACTGTGCCGACAGAGGACGCCTGAGGGAATGGAGGAAACCCCCGTTCCCTTGGACTTTCCGATAGTTCATGTGGCGTTTGATCTGACATATCAGATCAAAAGCAGGTTCCCGCGCCGATCCTCTCGGCCCCCTATTCGGCGGCCTGTTGCCGCTGGCCCTTATGGTTGGTGCGATAGGCGCTGGGCGGTTGCCCCACCCGCTGCGAGAAAAAGCGGCTGAAATAGGCCGGGTCCTCGAAGCCCAGTTCATAGCCAATTTCCGCCACGGTCAGTTCCATATAGAGCAGGTAGCGTTTGGCCTCGATGATCAGCCGTTCGTGGAGCAGTTCCGACGAGGTCTTGCCCGCCCGGGCCTTGCAGGCCTGGTTGAGGCGTTGGGGGCTGACGCCCAATTCCTTGGCGTAAGATTCCAGGGATTTTTCGGTGCGGAAATTGCGGTCCAGCATTTGTCGGTAACGACAGAGAATCTCATAATCCCGGTCGCTGCCCGCCACATCCAGCCGTTCCTGTTCACCGCTGAGCCGCAGCAGGGCCACCAGTATCCGCAGGAACTGCGCCATGATCGACAGCCGCCGCCCGGGGGCGGACGAGGCATATTCCCGATAGGCCCAATGGAAACTATCCATGATCGCATTCACGTTCAGCACGGTCTGGTCCAACGGAAACACAGCAGGTGTGGCGACAATTTCCAGCAGCCGATGATCCCCCTGCGCCACCCGCCGCACATAATCCAACGCCGCCGTGATCACATAGCCATCGGTACCGGGCCGGAAATGAATTTCATGCACCATGGCGGCCGGGATCAGGACGATGCTTTTGGTGGGAATCAGATATTCCTTGCCTTCGATCAGAATTGCCCCGCCTTCGCTTTCCACGAATAGGATTTGCGTATGATCTGGATGGGCATGGGCGCGAATTGTCCAATCATGGGCGCCACTCCGCTCCTTGATCAGCTCGATATGCATGAAGTTCAGTTCCACGTCGGTGACGGGGTCTCCATACAGATAACAATACGGAATATCCGCGACTTTCAGCTTTCCCATTTTTGCCTCCCACGGCGTCGGGCGGCGTTAGCGCCGCTTCCGATTATGGAATTGTGCAACAATTGCGCCGCTCAGTCCATTCGTCTGTCGCCCTTGTCCTGGCATAAAAAACGCCACGCTCTGGGAAAATGCCCGCAAATGGGTTCCACACCCCCAGACGGCCTCGGGAGGTATTGATATGGCAGAAGCATTGAAGGGCGATGTCGCCTGCGACGTTTTGGTAGTTGGGTCGGGCGCGGGTGGGCTATCCACCGCCGTCACGGCGGCAAAGAATGGCCTGAAGGTCATCGTCGTGGAAAAAGAACCGGTATTCGGGGGCACCACCGCTTTTTCAGGCGGGGTTTTGTGGATTCCGGGAAACCATCATTGCGGCGCCAAGGATACCCGAGAAAACGCCATCACCTATATGCAGCAGGAAACCGGCAACTATTATGACGGCGCGGCGGTGGAAGCCTTCATCGATACGGGGCCGGAGATGCTGAAATTCTTCGAATCCGAGACTTCGGTCAAATTCATTCCCACCCTGTATCCAGACTACCATCCCGATGTGCCGGGTGGGGTCGATGTGGGCCGGTCCGTTTTGGCGGCGCCGTTCGATACCTCCAGCCTGGGGGATAATCTGAAGCGCCTGCGCCCGCCCTTGTCGACCATCACCTTCACCGGGATGATGTTCAATTCCTCCAACGCCGACATCAAGCATTTCTTCAATGCCACCAAATCGGTGAAATCCTTTATCTACGTGGCGAAGCGGCTGTTGGCCCATTTCGGGGAACTGGCCCGCTATGGCCGGGGTGTCAACGTGACCTCGGGCAACGCCTTGGCGGCACGGTTGGCGAAAAGCTGTTTCGATCTCGGCATTCCGATCCATACGGACAGCCCCGCCAAGGAGCTGATCTTGGAAGACGCGGCGGTGCGCGGCGCGGTCATCAACGGGCCCGACGGCACCGCCCGTATCACCGCCTCAAAAGGTGTGGTGCTGGCCGCCGGTGGTTTCGCCCATGATCTGGATAAGATCCGCAAGGCCTATCCCCATTTGCAATCGGGCGGGGAGCATTTCTCGCCGGTACCGGAAGGCAATACGGGCGACGGGATTGATCTTGGTACCTCCGTGGGCGGCAAATTCGATATCCACTTTCCCAGCACGTCGGCCTGGATGCCGGTATCGAAGGTTCCCGTGGGTGGCGGTAAGTTCGCGGCCTTCCCCCATCTGTTGGATCGCTATAAACCCGGTATCATCGCGGTGCTGGCCAATGGCAAACGGTTCACCAATGAAAGCGAAAGCTATCATGATGTGGGCGCGGCACTGATCGACGCCTGTCGCGGCAATTCGGAAACCGCCTGCTGGCTGATCGCCGATCACCCGACCATACGCAAATACGGGCTGGGCTTCGCCAAACCGGCGCCGGTGCCGCTCGGCAAGTTCCTCAATAACGGTTATCTGCAAACCGGCAAAACCCTGGCGGAACTGGCCAAGAAATGCGGCATCGACCCCGACGGGCTGGAGCAAGCCATTCAGGAATATAATGTGGGTGCCCGCAAGGGCGAAGACCCGGCGTTCCACAAGGGATCGACCGCCTTTAACCGCTATCTGGCTGACCCGGAACATACCCCCAACCCCTGCGTCGGGCCGGTGGAGACAGGGCCGCTCTATGCGCTGAAAGTGATCATGGGCGATCTTGGCACCTTCGATGGCCTGCAAACCACGGTGCAGGGCCAGGTGTTGGACGTGCAAAGCACGCCCATCACGGGCCTCTATGCGGTGGGCAACGACCGCGCCTCCATCATGGGCGGCAATTATCCGGGCGCCGGGATTACCCTCGGCCCGGCCATGACCTTCGGCTATATCACCAGACGCCATCTGGCGTCTCTGTAAGGAGGGCGGACATATGGATTGGCTCGGATTACAGGATAAAACCGTTGTCGTTACCGGCGGATCGGGCGGGATCGGACGTGCCTGCCTGACCGCCTTCCACCAGGCCGGCGCCCGCGTGGTCTGCCTTGATTACGCGGAAGCCACGGCAATTGCCGCCGCCAAGGATATAGACCCCAGCGGCGCGCGGGCCCTGGGCCTGGGATGCGATGTCAGCCAGCCCGATAGCGTGGCGGAAGCCGCCGTCGCCGTGGCCCGGCAGTGGGGCGGCGCGGATATTCTCATCAACAATGCGGGGGTGTTGCATCCCGGACCCCTGGAAGACCTGCCGCTGGCCGATTGGCAGAAAATGCTGGAGGTAAACCTCAATGGCTGCTTCCTCGCGGCCCAGACCTTTGGGCGGCAGATGATCGCCAAGGGCGCGGGCGCCTTCGTGCATATCGCCTCCATCTCGGCGAGCCAGCCGCAACCATTCTCCGGGGCCTACAGCCCGGGCAAGGCCGCCGTGGCCATGCTGTCCCGGCAATTGGCCTATGAATGGGGGCCGAAGGGCATCCGGTCCAACGTGGTGAGCCCGGGCCTGGTGCTGACTCCCATGTCCGAGCCCTTCTACGCCGATCCGGCGGTCAAAAAAGCGCGGGAGGAATGGGTTCCCGTGGGGCGGATCGGCAGCCCGGAGGACATGGCCGATGCCTCCCTATTTTTGGCCAGTTCTCGCGCCGGGTATATCACCGGGCAGGAGATCGTGGTCGATGGGGGCCTGTCGCAAACCCTGATGGGCTCCGTACCCCGGCCCGGCTATACAGCCAGCTAGAGCGCGATCGACTTAATTTGAATCATGATTTGATACAAATTAGGTCGTGAATCGCCCTCTAAGATATTGTTTAGAGACGGATTCACGTTTTAGGGGGGGCGCGTCAAGCGATTCCCTCTAAAACGATCCGACAAAAAAATCAGATTTTCAGGAGATCAACAAAGAAGGGGGGCATCGAAGCCCCCCTTTTTCAATCCAGTCCGCGCCGAGAATGACGCGGAAAGGTTTGTGAGATGGGCCCCCGGGCCTACGCCCCGGGGTGTGACGTGGCGCCCCCCGATACCCGAGGAGCAGGCCGATCACGAAGGTCGCCCCCACCGCGGCCGCAAAAGCGACGATCCAGGGGATGCCCGCCATGGTCATCAGGGCGGTGATATAGGCCCCGATTCCCATAAAGGCGGCTTGCGCCAGGGAGACTTGGCCCGCATAGCCCAGGGTCAGGTTCAAGCCCATGGCGGCGATGGAAAAGATCAGCCAGGAACACAGCACATAGGTAAAATAAGTACCCTGACCGATGGGGGCGGCGATCAAGGCCGCGAGGCCTGCGACGCCCAGGAGAATTTTAAGCCAGTTCATCAGACGGTCCTCCCTTCGGACGTGCCCAATAGGCCTTGTGGGCGCACCATGATGATGATGATCAAAAGAATAAGCGGGACAGCAGCGCGGTACTGTGCCGAAACGTAAACGGCGGCCAGGTTATCGATCACGCCGATCAGCAAGCCGCCCACCAGGGCGCCGCGGATCTGGTTGAACCCACCCACGATGGCGGCGATGAAGGCCACCAGACCCAATGTTTCACCGTTGGAGAACTTCGCGAGATAAATGGGCGAGATCAGCACAGAGGCGATGGCCGCCAGCGCACCGTTGATCAAGAAGGTGTACAGCACCATGCGCTTGATATCGACGCCAAGGATTTGCGCCACATCCGGGTTCTGCGCGGTGGCCTGCATGCAACGGCCCGTACGAGTGCGCATCAGGAAAAGCTGCAATGCGATAATGGCGGCAAAGGAGACGACCAGATTGAAGATATCGGTGAGCGAGACCGCCGCCCCCAAAATATCCATCACGTCGGTCGGAAAAATATGCGGGAAGGGCTGGCCCTGCGCCGAATAGAATTCCTTCACGCCTTCCTTCAACAACAGGCCCAGCGCGATGGTGGCAATGACCAGGGGCAGAGTGCCATGGGGCAGCATGGGTTCCACGATCAGCTTCTTGAACATCAAGCCCAGGATCAGCAGCGAAAGAACCAGTGCCGTCAACACGGCAGCCCAAAGCGGCAGATTGAGAAACTCCATCCCCGCCAGCACGAAGAACGCGGGCAGCATCACGAACTCGCCTTGTGCGAAATTGATGGTCTTGGAGGCCTGCCACAAGAGCGTGAAACCGACCGCCGACAAGGCATAGATCGACCCCGCCGATAGTCCGGAAATAAGGATCTGAAATATTTCAGCCATGACGCGTCCCTCGTCAAAACGGTTAAAACAGTTTCTTTATGGGGGCCTGTTGGTGGCCCTTAAATTTGGTTAAATGGCGCGGCACGCGGTTTAGGGCCGCGCGCCGCGCGAGGTGTGCGAACGGCTTCAGTTCGCAGGGAGAGTTTTGGTGATCTTCTGCTTGCCGTCGACCACTTCCACGAGGAAGCTTTCCCGCGAGAGTTCGCCGCTGTCATCCCAGCAGAGATCCAGCAAGATGCCCGGGTGGTTTTCAGCATCCAGGCACAGGCCGTGCAACTTGTCGGCAAACTTTTGCCGGTCGAACTCACCAATCATTTCAGTGACATATTTGACGGTATAGACGCCGATATAGCCCTTGATGGCATTATGGTCGGGGCGATAGCCGAACCGCTCGGTGAAGGCCTTGTCGAGCGCTTGGAAGGTGGGGATCGGCGCATCCGCCGTCAGGCCCACATGGCCGAGAACGCCTTCTGCCGCGCCGCCGGACAGGTCTATCACCTTCTGGCTGGCCAGCACCGTATCACCGGCGGTGGGAATGTTCAGGCCTTGCTTCTTGGCTTCGATCATGAACCGGGCGCTTTCTTCTTCGGTCAGGTACACGAAGACCGCCTGGGCACCGGAGTTCTTGATCTTCAGAACGTCAGCGGCGAAATCCGCCTGGCCCTGCTCGGACGGCACGTCGGCGACGATTTCCATCCCCAGGTCTTTGGCGACGTTCACAAAGGCATCATGCCCACCCTTGCCATATTCCGTGTTGGCCCAGGCGAGGGCAATTTTCTTCACGCCCAGTTCGTTGGCGAGGTAGGCGCCCAGCTTCGGCAGGCCCTTCTGCGCGCCAAAAGCGGTGCGGAAGATATAGGGATTGCCCTTGGCGGTGATGGTCGGGGATTCAGACCCGGTCAACTGCGGCATGCCGTTCTGCATGGCGACCAGCATGTTCACAACCGTGGAAGACGAGTACACCGTGCCGAGCAGCACATAGGTGCCCTCGTCGATGGCCTTTTGCACCATGGCCCGGCTGTTTTGCGGGTCGGTCTGGCTGTCATATTCGGCCAGCTCGATCTGCTTGCCGAGGATACCGCCGGACGCGTTGATCTCATCCACCGCGAGGCGCACACCATCGGCCCAAACGGAACCCGCCGCCGCGCCGGCGCCCGAAAGCTCCGCGACATTGGCGATTTTTACGGTATCGGCAAGGGCGCCGCCGCTCACAAAACTGGCGACCAAGGCCGCGCTCAATAGGGTCTTTTTAAACATATAGTCCTCCCTGGATGGTCTTACTGTTGAAAAATCAGGGCGCTTCCTGTCCGCTGAGGAAGTCGACCAAGATATCCGCCTGGGCATTGAACATGCCGAGCCCAGGCATGGTGTTGCAGCCTTTGTCCCGCGCGATTTTCAGCATCGGCGTTTCCTCGGGCTTGGTAATGGCATCGGCCACGAATTGCGCGGCCGTCAATTTTTCCGCCTGCACGGGAAGCGGGTCCCCCTCGCGCATCCCCACGGGGGTGACATTGGCGACGAAGTTAAAACCGGTCGGGTCGGCCGTTCCGGCGCCCACTTTTCCCGGAAACCGCGCGTCCAGCTTGGCGATGGTCGTTTCCCGGCGGGTCTGGTCCACATCATGGATGGCAAGAAACGCCGCCCCCCGATTGAGGATTTCAAACGCCACGGCGGCACCGGCGCCGCCGACCCCCACCAGTAGGGCGCGCTTGCCCGCGATGTCAAAACCACGCGCGGCGACGCCGTCCATATAGCCTTGGCCGTCCGTGTTATCCCCGGTCCAGCCGCCTTCCGGGCGCTTGCGCATCACATTCACCGACCCGATAAACCGGGCCCGATCACTGGGGGCATCGCACAGGGCCAGGGCCCCCCCCCTTGTGGGGCACGGTGACGACAACGCCCTGCACATTCTGCACCGACCGCATGGCGGTCACGAAAGCCTCCAGATCGGCCGGCGCCACATGCGCGGGCACAACCATGCCGTTATAGTCGCGATCATTCATGATCCCGGTGAGCAGCGCGGGGGATTTGACCTGGGCGATGGGATCGCCCACGATCGGAAAAATTTGCGTCTCGCCGTCAAGTCGTACGGCCATGGTTCAGCTTCCCTTTCGCCGGTTAGTTAAGGTTTGGAACCCGATGGTCCCGTGGCCCGGCTGCCACCCCGCCAAGTTCCCCTGGCGGATTTCGTTGATGCCAAAGGTCTCATTTTTGGTGTCCAGGGAACATGGACGCAGACCTGAAATGATTAGACAATTCATTAGGAATTGGACTTTGGTACGGCGCGAATGGTTCATCTTGCCGCCTCCGTTACCGCCGCAGCCCTCTGAAAACCAGATTGTGCGCTGCGGTATTTCCAGTGGGTAAGTGTGGTCTTTATGCCGTCCGTCAGAACGGTGACGGGCAGGCTGTCAAACCAGGCTGCGCTGTCGCCACCGGCTAAGGTTTCCGGGAGTGTGAGAGGGGGGCCTTCGACAATGACCTCTGCCCCAGGCGCCTGCTGGCGGAGCAAATCCACGAATTGGGCCATGTCTGCCGCGTCTCCCGCCAAGTCGAAAACCTGAGGGGAGGAAAGGGGGGCGGAAAGCGCCGCGACCATCGCCCGCGCCACATCGGTGACATGGACAAATCCAACGCGGCCCGAGAAGCGAATGGTGGCGGCGTGTCCTCTGGCGGCGGCGCGCAGCGCGATGCTGGGGTCGGCGGCGATGCCGGCGCTTTCCCCGGGGCCGTAAACGATATACGGCCGGAACCCGACGCTCAGAATACTATGCCGGTGAAAGGCGATGCGGGCCAGCCCCTCCACCCCCAATTTCAGAATTCCATACAAGGTTTGCGGTTGGGGATGCACTGGATCCGTGGGGCCATAGACTCCCGCCGTGCTGGCATAGGCGATCCTGCGGATGCCCTGCTTTCCGGCGGCCTCCAACAGATGATGGCTGCCCAGCAGATTGATTTCCATGGCGAGGCGGGGATTGGCGGCACAATCCACGGTCATCAGTCCGGCCAGGTGAATCGCCCCATCGCAGCCCCGCAGCGCCGCCGCAATCGCCGCTTCATAGCGGATATCACCGCTCACCAGCTCCACTTGTCTCGCGAGGCCCGGCACCACGAAGTTCAAGTTCTCCGGGCGCGGGGTCAGGTCGAACAGGCGGGCCTTATACCCAGCGGCGATCAGCTCTTGGGCCACCCAGGCGCCGATAAATCCCGTGCCGCCGGTGACCAGGACCCGTTTCATGCGGGCGTCTCGCTGGCGGCTTTTGCCGCGATATATCCGAACACGATGCCCGGACCAATGGTGATGCCGGGGCCGGGATACACCCCTCCCATGATGGAGTTCATATCTGCACCGCAGGCATACAGCCCCTCGATGACGGAGCCATCCTTGCGCAACAGCCGCGCCTGCGGGTCGGTGACCAGGCCGGTGGCGGATCCGATATCCCCCGGCCACAGCTTCACCGCATAGTAGGGCGCCGTTTCCAGCTTGCCGAGGGTGGGATTGGGTTTATGGCTGGGGTCGCCATTGGCGCATTCATACACCGTGCTGCCCCGTTGGAAATCGGCATCGATGCCGGTCACGGCATATTTATTCATGCGCGCGATGCTGTCGGCCAACCCTGCGGCATCGATTCCCAGTTTGGCGGCCAGGTCGGCGGGGGTGTCCCCCTGGGTCAGATAGCCATCGGCGAGGAAGGGCTTCAGGTTGGCGCCGCCGGGGCGCACCAGGCCCAGGCCGTATTTGGCGATGGCGGCGGCATCGGCGATCAGATAGATCGGGATATGGCTGCCGTCCTTGTTGGCCTCATACATGCCGCTGACGAATTCATGATACGAGCGGCTTTCATTCATGAACCGTCGGCCGTCCTTGCCCACGGCGAGGATGCCGGGCTTGCTGCGGTCGAGCACGAAATGGGGAAAGGCGGCGGTGGAGCCATCGGCACGCTTGCGATGCGATACGGGCGCCCAGAAACAGGGCTGGGCGGAGGTATCGCTATAATGGGCGCCCATTTCCAAAACCAGGTCATGTAACTCACCCGTATGCCCGGGGGCGGCGGGGCTGAATTCCGGCGTCGGTTGCGGCAGCATGTCCTGGCGTTTTTGCGGGTGACGGGCAAAACCACCGCTGGCCAGGATCACCCCCTTGGTGGCTGTGACCGTCGTGGTGCCGCTGTCGGCTTGCAAGGCCAGCCGATGGGCGCTGCCACCGGTTGCTTCGATATGGGTAACCTGTGTTTTGGTTTTGATGGTGATGCCCAGCTTGCGGGCGGTCAGCAACATGCGACCGATCAGCGCGTTGCCCATCACCATGCGGGTGCCGCGCCCATATTGCAGCTTCTGCACAAAATAAGAGCCGATCAGGCGCAGGGCATGCATCAAGGATTTGCCCGATTTCTTCATGTTCAGAAGATGCGGGATGTCATCCCGGTCGATCATCAGGCCGTTAAGAATGGTGAATTCAGGGATCGGCGGGCGCACCAGATGCAGATCGTCGCCCAGCACGCGGGCGTCGAAGGGCTCGGGCTCCAGCGCCCGCCCGTTGGCGGTGCTGCCCTCGATTTCATAGAGATAATCCGGGTGGAAGGGGCGGGGCCGGAACTGCACATCCGTTTTGTCCTGCAGGGCGTGGATGGCGGCGGCGCCATTTTCGACAAAGGCTTCGCGCAAGGGGCGCGGGGCGCGATTGCCGACGGCGCGGTCCAGGAAGCCCAGTACTTTCTCCGCGCTGTCCTCGGTCCCAAAAGCATTGGAAAAGCGCGTCAGCGGCACCCAGGTGGTGGCGGCGGAAAAGGCCGAGGTGCCCCCCAGATATTCCGTGCGCTCTATGAGAAGGGTCTTTTGCCCCTGCAAACCGGCAAAGATGGCCGCGGCCATGCCGGCGGCGCCGGACCCGAGCACGATCACGTCATAAGTTTCTGCCAAGCCGGAAGCTTGCTTGCTCTCTGCTGCGCCCGCCATTTGGTCCCTCCCTGGGGTTGGGCTGTTCTTGTTGGTCCCGTGGCGCGGATGCTCCCCACGCTCCCTGTTCTGCGATCCCTTATACTGATTTTGAAAAGAGTTTCAAGTTTAAAAAATACTTTCAATTTAAAAACACTTTGCTATACTCCAGTCAGAACATGTGAGATCGAACAGCGCGTAAAGCGCGACATCGGGAGGCGGGCTCTAGATGACGTCCCTTAGAATTGCCGTTATCGGCGCGGGTGCCATTGGCAAAACCCATTTGGACGCGGTCACGCAGTGTGAGGGCGTCATGCTCGCGGGTATCCTCGATCCCGTGCCCCAGGCCGCCGACATGGCCGCCGCCCATGCCTGCCCGCTCTATAAAGATCTGAACGCATTGATCGCCGATGCCCCGGGTGGCGCCATCGTGGCGACGCCGAACGCCCATCATGCCCCCATGGGCATTGCCCTGATGCAGGCCGGTATTCCGGTTTTGATCGAAAAACCCCTGGCGGAGACCCTGGAGGCGGGCGCCGCACTGGTGCGCGCGGCGGCGGAGACCGGCACGCCCGGGCTGATCGGCCATCACCGTCGGCATAACCCCATCGTGGTGGCGGCGCGGGAGAAGATGGCCACGGGTGCTTTTGGCGATTTGGTGATGGGCACCATTACCTCGTCTTTACGCAAGCCCGACAGCTATTTCGAGGTTTCCTGGCGCCGGGAAGTGGGCAATGGCGGCCCGCTGCTGATCAATGCCATCCATGAGATTGACCTGATCCGGCATCTATTTGGCGAGGTGCAGTCCGTGTCCGCCATCGCCTCGAACCAGCAGCGGGGCTTCGAGGTGGAAGATACAGGGGCGGTGATATTCCAGTTCGCCGGGGGTGGCCTGATTACCCTATCGATCTCCGATATCGCGGTGGGGCCCTGGGCCTGGGATATCGCGGCGGGGGAAAATCCAGACCGGTTCCCGGCCCATGCGGTGACCTCCCATTGCTTCAGCGGAACCCGCGCCGGGTTCAGCCTGCCAGATCTGACCTGGTGGTGGCACGCCGGGGAACAGGATTGGACCCGGCATCTTGAGCGGACACAATTGATCCCCGCCGAGGACGATGTCTACCGGCGGCAAATCCGGCATTTCGGGGCGGTGATTCAGGATGGCGTCGTGCCCCTGGTCCCACTTTCGGACGGTTACGAGAACATGCGTGTGCTCGAAGCCATAAGGGTTTCGGCTGAAAACGGCGCCCCGGTATCCATTGACGCGATACCGCCCGCCATGGCACCTGACAATGGTCAACCCCATTAGCCTAAGGGAACACACGATGTCAGGTGTTATGGAAAGAACCCTCGCGATCCTCGAACTGCTTGCCGGTCACCCGGACGGCGTGCAGGTGAGCACCATCGCCACCGAACTGGATATGCCCGCCAGCGCCGCCCACCGGTTGCTGAAGGAACTGTCCCAATACGGATATGTGCGCCAGTTGCGCAGCCAGGGGGATTACGCTCTCACCATCAAGCTTGCGGCCATGGGATTGTCCTTCCTGGGCAAGACCGGCGTGGCCGATGTGGCGCAGCCGATCCTGGACCGTTTGGCGGCGGAATCCCAGGAACTGGTGCGGCTCTCGGTGGTGGATTATCCCGACCTGGTCTGGGTCGGTGTCGCGCAAGGCGCCACGGCGGGCCTGCGCTACGATCCGGGCCGGGAACAAGGGGTGGTGGTGCATCTGGCATCCAGCGCCGGGGGGCGGGCCTGGCTCAGCGCCTTATCGGATGAAGAAGCGCTGGAATTGGTTGCCGCCCAGGGCATCGAGCCGCCCTTCGCGGCGGGACCGGAAATTCCCCATACCATCGCCGAGCTGTTGCAAATCCTCAAGGAAACCCGCGCCCGGGGATATTCGGTCGCGGTGAACAGTTATCTGGCGGGCATGGCCGCCATGGCGGTGCCGGTGCACCGGCCCAATGCGGGGGCGCCCATCGGTTGCCTGTCGATCGCGGGGCCTGCCGTGCGCGTGACGCCCGAACGCATGGAAGAACTGAAAGGGCCGCTGGTGGCGGCCGCCGTGGAAATTGGCGACGCCGCTGGCGCCTCGTCTTTCTTTAATCAAAACCGGGGCCAGGTGCCCCAAACCGCAACACGCCGGGTGGGATGATCTTGGTCATGCCCATACCCCGGCCCTAGGTTCCCCGCACCGTTTATTTTTCGGTCAGGGCCCGTGAGCAAGGTATGGGCAGGACATGACACATGAAAATGTGGCTCAGAGGACGTGTGACGTTCTCATCATAGGATCGGGCGCTGCCGGATTGGCCGCTGCCGTGACCGCGGCCTTTCATGGGCTGGAGGTCATCGTTGCCGAAAAGGCGGAAACCTTTGGCGGCACCAGTGCCTGGTCGGGCGGCTGGTTGTGGATTCCGCGCAACCCCCTGGCCGTGGCGGCGGGCATTCAGGAAGACCCGGCGGAACCGCGCCGCTACCTGCAAAGCGAATTGGGCAATCGTGCGAACGATCCCCGCGTCGAGGTTTTTCTCGAAAACGGCCCGGCCATGGTGTCGTTCTTCGCCGACCATTCGGATATCCAATGGATCGACGGCAACCGGATCCCGGATTTCCATGAAACCCCCGGCCGCGCCCATGGCGGGCGCTCGGTATCCGTCGCGCCCTATGACGGCCGCAAGCTGGGCGATTGGATACACCGCCTGTCACCCCCCTTGGATGTGATCAGCTT
Organism: Magnetospiraceae bacterium; assembly: GCA_049605255.1. Classification (GTDB taxonomy): domain Bacteria; phylum Pseudomonadota; class Alphaproteobacteria; order Rhodospirillales; family JBMYUJ01; genus JBMYUJ01. The sequence goes on along the minus strand of JBMYUJ010000030.1, from coordinate 15,190 downwards.
GGCCGGGATGGGAATCGCCAGCGGTGCCGACCTCACCCATTTCTTTAACGCCACCCGGCGCCCGGCCTCTGCCTGGCATGTGCTGCGCCGATTGGCGAAGCATGGGCGCGATTTGGCCCTGCAGGGGCGGTCCTTGCAATTGGTCAATGGCAATGCCCTGGTCGCCGGTCTGTTGAAAACGGCGGTGGATTTGGGGGTGACCCTGCTGCATGGTGCCCCCGCCCGGGAAATCCTGCGCGACGGCGGCGCGGTGACCGGTGCCGTCTTGGAGCGCGGCGGCGCCAAAAACACCATCCACACCCGCAAGGCGGTCGTCCTGGCGACCGGCGGTTTTCCCCACGATCCGGCCCGCCAGGCGGCGCATTTCGATCACACCCCCGATGGCGTTGGGCATTATTCGGCGGCCCCGAAAACCAATACGGGGGATGGGCTGCGGCTGGCGGAGAGCAGCGGCGCGGCCTTGGATTTCGATCTGGCGGAGCCGGGGGCCTGGGCGCCGGTCTCTCTGGTGCCCGATGGCGCGGGTGGCTGGAAGCATTTCCCCCATCTGGTTGACCGCGCCAAACCGGGGTTCATGGCGGTGGACAAAGCCGGGCGGCGCTTCGTCAACGAAGCCGACAGCTACCATGATTTCATGAAAACCCTGTTGCAGGCCACCCCGGCGGGGGAAAAACCCTTTTGCTGGTTGATCTGTGATCACCGGGCGCAGCGGCGTTATGGGCTTGGCTGGTCGAAGCCGTTTCCCTTCCCGCTCGCGCCGTACTTCCGGAACGGCTACCTCCAGCGGGGCCGCAGTCTGGCGGCGTTGGCGCAGGCCTGCGATCTGCCGCCCAAAGCGCTGGAAGACAGCGTCGCCCGCTTCAACGGGGCGGCGCGGCAGGGCGCGGACGCGGATTTCGAGCGGGGCGCCTCTGCCTATAACCGCATCCAGGGCGATCCGGAGAACCTGCCCAATCCCTCCCTCGGGGCGCTGGAAAAAGCCCCGTTCTATGCGGTGAAAATCGTCCCCGGCAGCCTGGGGACGTTTGCCGGAATCAAAACCTCCGCCCAGGGTCAGGCGCTCGCCCCCGATGGTACCCCCGTGCCCGGCCTGTATGCGGCGGGCAACGACATGGCGTCCATCATGGGCGGCAATTATCCCTCCGGCGGCATCACCCTCGGCCCCGGCATGACCTTCGGTTACGTGATCGGCCGCGTGCTGGCCGGTCAACCGCTTCATGGGGCCGCTCCGGCCCCCGCTTTTTCCAACCCTCAAGAACAGGACCAAAACCCATGAGCTGTTATGAAATCACCACCTTGAAAACCGTCATCTTTGGGGCGGGGAAGGCATCGCCCGGGCTGCAGGAATGGCTCGCCGCCGGGTCGGGAACCCTGCTGGGCGCTTTCGCGCCGGATATCGGCAATCTGAACGAAATTCTGTTGTTCCGCCGATTCGACAGCCTGGATGAAATGATGGCGGAGCGGGATCGGGCGATCCTGTCCGACAACCCCATGGGCTGTATGGAGCATCTGGTGGATATGCGATTCGACAGCCTGAGGAAATTCGATTTCCTGCCTGAGGTGGAACCGGGCGCCTATGGCCCGGTCTATGAATTCCGGACCTATAAGGCGAAGCTTAACGGCGTTGCCGTGACCCAGGATAAATGGCGTGGCGCCATGCCGGAACGGCGCAAATACTCCCAGCTCACCTTCGCCGGGTGGGGTTGGGATGGCGAGCCCCGGATCACGCAAATCTGGCCCTATGAATCCCTGGACGCCCGGGCCAAGGCGCGCAGCCAATCGGTGGCCGATGGCGCCTGGCCGGCCAAAGGCGGCCCGGACTGGCTGACCCCGTGGATAACCTCCACCATCGCCATGCCGTTGCCTTTCTCTCCCATGACCTGATCCCGAGGGCGGATACCTCCATGTCTTTCCCTTTTTCCCTTGCCTTCCTGACCACCGCTGAAGTGCCGCCTGCGGAGGCCGTAAAGATTGCGGCCGCCGCAGGCTACGACATGGTGGGATTGCGCCTGATGCCCGCCGCGCCGACGGAGCCAGACTATTCAATTCTGACCGATCCTGCCGAACAGCGAGACGTTCTGGATGCGCTGACCAATACCGGTATTCAACTGGCCGATATCGAAATCGTCCGGTTGAAGCCGGAAACGGATGTTGCTCAATTCAGGGGCTTCTGTGACCTCGGTCAGAAACTCGGCGCCCGTAATGTGCTGGTGGCGGGTGACGATACGGATCACAGTCGTTTGACTGATACCTTTGCCGCCTTTGCGGCTTTGGCGGCACAATTCAATCTGACCGCGGATTTGGAATTCATGCCGTGGACGGGGGTCAAGACCCTGAACGCGGCGCGGGCGATCGTGGAGGCCGCCGGGCAACCCAATGGGGGGGTCCTGGTGGATGCCCTGCATTTCGATCGGTCCGCTTCCACGGTGGAAGATTTGGCGGCCTTGCCGAACCAACTGATCCACTACGCACAGCTCTGCGATGGCCCGGTGCCTTATGACCCGTCGGATGCCGGATTGATCGATATCGCCCGGGGCGCCCGATTGTTACCCGGCGATGGCGGGATCGATCTGAAAGCCATGGTCAAGGCCTTGCCGATGGGCACGCCGCTCAGCATCGAAATCCCGCAGGTCGAACGGGCCCGCACGGTGCCGCCCCTGCAACGGGCGCAAGAAGCCCTGGCGGCGGCGAAAACCGTGGTCGCCCAGGCGCTGGCGGAGGCGGGGTAGGGAAGGCCGCGCAATTTCGCAGGCATTGGGCCGTCAAATGGGGTAAGTATGGTCACCGGGCGGCATGAGGGCCCGTTTGCCATGCAGATGATTCTCTATGTTATTGGGCCGGTGTTCCTGCTCGTCGGCGCCGGTTATTTCAGCGTTCGCGTGAAATGGTTCCCCGTTGCGGGGATCGGCGGCATCGTGGGATTCGTGAATAATTTCGCGACGCCCTGCCTGTTGTTCCAGGCCATGATGTCCCTGGAATTTTCCACGGTGTTCGATCCCGCCCTGCTGCTGGCATTCTATATCGGGGCCTTTTCGTCGTTCTTCCTGGTGGCCGCCTTGGCCCGCTGGGGCTTCAAGCTACGGCCCGGGGAAGCGGTGGTGGTGGGGTTCAGCGCCTATTTCACCAACACGGTGCTGCTGGGCCTGCCCATTGTTCATCGGGCCTTCGGGGATGCGGCGTTGCCCCCGCTATATGCGATCATCGGCTTGCATGCGCCGTTGTTGATGAGTACCGCGATGCTCATCATGGAGCTGACCCGGCGCGATGGCGCCCCCCTGGGGGCGGCGCTGTTGCAGGCGGGCAAACGGATCATCACCAACCCTTTGTTGATCGGCATTTCCCTCGGGTTGGCGGTGAACCTGTCTGGCCTGCCCCTGCCGATCATGCTGGACGACGCCACCAAGATGATGGCGCAAGCGGTGTTGCCGGTGGCCCTGTTCGGCCTGGGCGGCGCGCTCAATCAATACCGGTTGCGCGATAGCTGGGGCACGGCCCTGGTGGCCTCCTGCGGCAAACTGCTCTTACACCCAACCGTGGTCTTGCTGGTTGCCTATCTGCTTGATTTGCAATGGGAACTAGCCCGCGTGGCCGTGCTGACGGCGGCCATGCCGTCCGGCCTGAATGTCTATGTTTTCGCCACCTATTATAACCGGTCGACGGATATCGCCGCCAACACGATTCTGATTGCCACCACCGGCGCCGTGCTGACCATTTCCGCCTGGTTGTGGATTTTGGAGATGATTCGCCCCTATTGGATAGTGCCCTGAGCAGACAAAATCTGAATTTTGTTGCGAGAGGGCCACAATATGCGGCAATGCAACATAGTGGGCACGGGCGAGTTGCCTTTCGTATGGCTCCCGCCTATGTTGCCGACGAACGCTAGGAAGTCATTTACATTAGAGAAGCTTGATGTCTTTTCCGTCCCGCACGCATCTTCGCCAACTCGAAGCGGAGAGTATCCATATTATCCGCGAAGTCGCCGCCGAGTTTGAAAACCCGGTGATGCTTTATTCCATCGGCAAGGATTCCGCCGTGATGCTGCATTTGGCCGGCAAGGCGTTTTTTCCGTCGCGACCGCCGTTCCCGCTGATGCATGTGGATACCACCTGGAAATTCCGGGAAATGATCGCCTTTCGCGACAAGATCGCCAGCGAATATGGTTTCGAGCTGATCGTGCATACCAATGAGGAAGGCCGGGAGCAGGGCATTAACCCGTTCACCCATGGATCGGCCTTCTATACCAATGTGATGAAGACGGAAGCCCTGAAACAGGCGTTGAACAAGTACAAATTCGATGCGGCCTTCGGCGGCGCCCGCCGGGATGAGGAAAAATCCCGCGCCAAGGAACGGGTGTTTTCCTTCCGCTCGGCCAACCACCGCTGGGACCCGAAAAACCAGCGCCCGGAACTATGGAACATTTATAACGCCCGGGTGCATCAGGGCGAAAGCATCCGTGCCTTTCCGCTGTCCAACTGGACCGAAACGGATATCTGGCAATATATCTATCAGGAATCCATTCCCATCGTGCCGTTGTACTTCGCCGCCGAACGCCCGGTGGTGGAGCGCGATGGCGTGCTGATTATGGTGGACGATGACCGCATGCCGCTCGACCCCGGTGAAAAGCCCATGATGAAGTCGGTCCGGTTCCGCACCCTGGGCTGCTATCCGTTGACCGGCGCCGTGGAATCCACGGCCACCACCCTGCCCGAGGTGATCCAGGAGATGCTGCTGACCCGTAGTTCGGAACGCCAGGGCCGGGTGATCGATTCGGACCAGGCCGGGTCCATGGAGAAGAAAAAGCAGGAGGGGTATTTCTGATGCTCCAGCAAGAAAAACTCATGAGCGAGGATATCCTGGCCTATCTGAAGGTGCAGGAAGAAAAAGGCCTGCTCAGCTTCATCACCTGCGGGTCCGTGGACGACGGCAAGAGCACCCTGATCGGGCGCCTGTTGTGGGATTCCAAGCTGATCTTCGAGGATCAGCTCGCCGCGCTGGAGAGCGATTCCAAAAAAGTGGGCACCCAAGGGCAGGATGTGGATTTTGCCCTGCTGATGGATGGCCTGCAGGCGGAACGGGAACAGGGCATCACCATCGATGTGGCCTATAGGTTCTTTTCCACCGACAAGCGCAAGTTCATCGTCGCCGATACCCCGGGCCATGAACAATACACCCGTAATATGGCCACGGGCGCTTCCAACGCCCAGGTGGCGGTGATCCTGGTGGATGCGCGAAAAGGCATCCTGACCCAGACCCGGCGGCACAGCTATATCGTCTCGCTGGTGGGGATCAAGAAGGTCCTGCTGGCGGTCAACAAGATGGATCTGATCGATTACGATCAGAAGAAATTCAACGCCATCGTCGAGGAATACACTGAATGGGCGCAGGGCCTCGGCTTTGACGAGATCGCCGCCGTGCCCGTATCTGCTCTCAAAGGCGATAACGTGCTGGCGCCGGGGCCGCAAACCCATTGGTACCATGGCCCCACGCTGATGGGGTATCTGGAATCGGTGGAGGTTTCCTCCAGCCAGGCGGAAAAACCCTTCCGTATGTCTGTGCAATGGGTGAATCGGCCCAACCTGGATTTCCGGGGATTTTCCGGCACCATCGCCTCTGGCACCGTCAAGCCGGGCGATGAGGTGGTCGTTGCCGGGTCGGGTCAGGCCTCCACGGTGGAACGGATCGTGACCTTCGATGGCGACCTGGAGGAAGCTTCGGCGGGCGATGCGGTGACCCTCACCTTGGCGGACGAGATTGATATCAGCCGCGGGGATATGCTGGCAGCCAAGGCCGCACGCCCTGAGGTCGCCGACCAGTTCGAAGCGAAAATCATATGGATGCATGACCAGCCCATGCTGCCCAGCCGGGATTATCTGGTGAAGCTGGGCACCGCCACCACCAATGCCAAGGTGACGGACCTGAAATACAAGGTCAATGTCAACACCATGGACCATATGGCGGGCAAGACCTTGGATATTAACGAGGTGGGCATTTGCAATCTGTCCCTGGATCGGTCCTTGGCGTTTGATCCCTATGGGGAAAACGCGGGCACCGGTAAGTTCATCCTGATCGACAAGTTCACCAACGCCACCGTTGGCGCCGGGATGATTGATTTCGCCCTACGCCGGGCCACCAATATCCATTGGCAGGCGCTGGACGTGAACAAGAACGCCCGGTCCGCCCTGAAGGGCCAGAAGCCTTGCGTCTTGTGGTTTACCGGTTTGTCTGGATCGGGCAAGTCCACCATCGCCAACCTGGTAGAAAAGAAACTGCATGCCCTGGGGCGGCATACCTGCCTGTTGGATGGGGATAATGTGCGCCATGGGTTGAACCGGGATCTCGGCTTTACCGATGCGGACCGGGTGGAAAATATCCGGCGCGTGGGCGAAACCGCAAAGCTGATGGTGGAAGCGGGCATGATTACCCTGGTCAGTTTCATCTCGCCATTCCGGTCCGAGCGGCGCATGGCCCGCGCCATGGTGGAAGACGGGGAATTCATCGAAATTTTCGTCGATACCTCCCTGGAGGAATGCGAACGGCGCGACGTGAAAGGGCTTTACGCCAAGGCCCGCGCGGGGGAAATCAAGAATTTCACCGGCATCGATTCAGCCTATGAACGGCCAGAAACCATCGATATTCATATCGATGGCGATAAGACCAGCCCGGAACAGGCCGCCGACCAGATCGTGCAAGCACTGGAAGAACGCGGGAAGCTTTCGGCGGATTAGTGGTCGCTCTCCGCCCGGGTGACAAAGTCACCTACCGGCGGGGCGCCTTATGGCATAGTAAGCGGAATACTTCGGTAGAACATCGACGAACGGTCTCAGGCGATACCCTGGGGAGCGGGGCGTCGTTGTCTCTGCTGCTGCGATGCCGACAGAAGGAACGACAATGAGTGCCCCGGAAACGTCCACTGAAACCCCGACTGACGCATTACCCAATCGGTTAGAGCATTTTCCCATCAGTTTTTTTGGTGTCAGCATGGGGGTTTTCGGTTTAGCCCTGGCCTTGCACGCCGGGGGTTTGCCGGTTCTTTCTGCCATTGCGGGGTGGGCCGGGGCGCTGGTTCTTTTATGTCTGTTCGCGGTGCTGGCGGCCAAGGCAGTACGCTTTCCCAATGCCCTGAAGGCGGAATGGGCGCATCCCGTACGGCTTGCTTTCTTTCCCGCCACCAGCATTTCCCTGCTGTTGTTCGCGACCTTCTTGCGGGACTCGGCGCCCGGCCTTGCGAACGGGATTTGGCTGGTCGGCGCGGTGATCCAGGCCTTTCTGACCCTGATGGTGATTTCCGTTTGGATCAGCCATCGCGCCTTTGGACCCGGGCATTTATCCCCCGCCTGGTTCATTCCGGCGGTGGGGAATGTGATTGCGCCGGTGGCGGGCGTGCCCTTCGGCTATGTGGAAATTTCCTGGTATTTCTTTTCGGTGGGCATGGTGTTCTGGTTGGTGCTATTGACCTTAGTGTTCAACCGGCTGATTTTTCATGATCCGCTGCCCGGCAAGTTGAAGCCCACCTTGGTGATTTTGATCGCCCCGCCCGCTGTGGCCTTTCTGGCCTGGGTGCAGTTCCAGGGTGGGCAGGTGGATGCCATGGCCCGGGTATTCCTGAACCTGGGATACTTCTTCACCGCCCTGGTGCTGATCCAGTTTCCGTCGCTTCTGAAGTTGCCCTTTGCCTTATCGTTCTGGGGGTTGTCCTTCCCCCTGGCAGCGATCACCACGGCCAGTTTCCGCTTCGCCCATATCACCGGGTCTGGCTTGCATGAAGGGGTGGGCTATGTGTTGCTGGTCTTTTTGGTCATCGTGATAGCCGCCTTGATCTATCGGACCATCCGGGCGGCCCTGGCGCATGCGATTTGCCAGCCGGAATAGGCGCGCCAAGGCGAACTGGTGTTTTCACCGCCTCCGTTATATAAGAAAAAGCGAAATTAACACGCGGCGCTAAAAACACGATCCGCGGGGGCAACACTCGGGTGAAACAGGTTATTACCAGTCGGCTTCCCATTCTCGCTTGGGCGCGGGAATATGACCGCAGCCTCTTGAGCAGCGATCTGGTGGCGGCGGTGATCGTCACCATCATGCTGATTCCCCAATCCCTGGCCTATGCCCTGGTGGCGGGGTTGCCGCCCCAAGCGGGTCTATATGCCTCCATCTTCCCCATCCTGCTTTATACGTTGTTCGGCACCAGCCGGGTGCTGGCCGTGGGGCCGGTGGCGGTGGTCTCGCTCTTGACCGCCTCCGCCGTGGGGCAGATCGCCCAGCAAGGCACGGCGGGTTATGCGGCGGCGGCGCTGACCCTGGCGCTGCTCTCGGGGATGTTCCTCTTGCTGCTCGGCATTTTCCGCATGGGGTTTTTGGCCAATTTTCTCAGCCATCCCGTGATTTCCGGGTTTGTCTCCACTTCGGGGATTCTCATCGCCATCAGCCAGCTCAAGCATATCCTGGGCATCAGCGCCAGCGGCCAGGATCTTCTGCACATCCTGCGGACCCTGGTGTCGAGCCTTCCCGAAACCAACTGGATCACCGTGATTTTGGGGGTGGCCGCCACCGGGTTTTTGTTTTGGGTGCGCAAGGGGCTGGGGGCTTTGCTGCGCCGGTTGGGGGTCAAACCCGCCCTGGCCAGCGTATTGGTCAAAGCCGGGCCGGTGGCGGCGATTGCGGTCACCACCCTCAGCGTCTGGCTGTTTGGGCTGGCGGACCGGGGGGTCGCCATTGTCGGCGCGGTGCCGCAGAGTCTGCCCCCCTTTACCATGCCCGATACCTCCTTTGATCTGGTGCGGCAGCTTTTCCTGCCCGCCATTTTGATTTCCATCATCGGGTTCGTGGAATCCATCTCCATCGCCCAGACCCTGGCCGCGAAAAAACGCCAGCGAATCGATCCGGATCAGGAACTGATCGGTCTGGGGGCGGCGAATTTGGGCGCGGCGTTCACGGGCGGTTATCCGGTTACCGGCGGGTTCTCCCGCACCGTGGTCAATTATGATGCGGGGGCCGCGACCCCGGCTGCGGGCGCCTTTACTGCCGTTGGCCTCGCTTTTGCGGCGCTTGTCCTGACGCCCCTGTTTTTCTTTCTGCCCAAGGCCGTGCTGGCAGCCACCATCATCGTTGCCGTGCTCAGCATCGTGGATTTTTCCATCCTCAAGAAAACATGGACCTACTCCAAGGCGGATTTCCTGGCCATAGCGGCCACCATCCTGTTCACCCTGGGGGCCGGGGTGGAAATCGGCGTTTCCGCCGGGGTGGTTCTCTCGATCCTCCTGCATCTTTACAAAACCTCACGCCCCCATGTGGCGGAGCTGGGCCTGGTGCCGGGGACCCACCATTTTCGCAACATTCTGCGCCACAAGGTGGAGACAAGCCCATCCGTCCTTACCTTGCGAATCGATGAAAGCCTGTATTTCGTCAATGCGGGTTATCTGGAAAACCTGATCATGGGGCGACTCGCCGATGCCGAAGACATTCGCCATGTGATCCTGCTCTGCTCGGCGGTCAATGAAATCGACTTTTCCGCCCTTGAACGGTTGGAGGCCATTAACCAAAACCTAAAAAATCTCAGCATAGGCTTCCATCTATCGGAAGTGAAGGGCCCGGTGATGGACCGCCTGGAAAAGTCCCATCTTCTGCAAGCCTTGAATGGCCGGGTGTTCTTGTCTCACTACGATGCCTGGCAGGCGTTGAAATAACGGCCAAGCGCAGCGAGGTGTCTTTATGATGCATTGCAGCGTAAAATATTCATTAATTAACAATTAGTTACATTTTTATTTTCGCATTGCAGCAATTTTTTCTTGTTGTGGGTCGGGTTTCGTGCCACCTTCCAGATTGGATACGCGCGGCTACTGGAAGAGAGCCTTCCTGCGCTGCGTGGTTGCATGGCGGGGCAATGACCGCCATCCTTTTTCTTTCGGACGTGACGGTAATGGAACAGATGGCTGCAAGTCTCGACCTGCTGAGCCGGCCCAAGCCCGGTATCAATCTCGCCCTGCAAGGTGGCGGCGCCCATGGTGCGTTTACCTGGGGCGTTCTCGATCGCCTGCTGGAAGAAGACCGGTTTCCCGTCGATGGCGTATCTGGCACCAGCGCCGGGGCGGTGAATGCCGTCGCCTTGGCCATTGGCCTCGCCGAGGGCGGACCGGAAGGCGCGCGGGAGAAGCTGGCGAAGATCTGGGATGGGGTGAGCACCCGGTTCGATGCCTTGCGCCCAGGCCCCCGAAAAATGTTGGAGGAGGCCGGGAGCCAAGGCCAGGAAGACGTGGCGACTCATCTGTTGATGGGCCTGATCTCGCGCATTTATTCGCCCTATGACCTGGATATCTTTGATTTCGATCCGCTGCGCGATGTGCTGGTGGAGAATCTGGATTTTGATCGTTTGCGCGACCCCGAGGTGGCGCGGGTGATTATCGCTGCGACCGAGGTATCGACCGGCAAGCCCCATTATTTCCGCAATGAAAACATCGATGTGGAAACCGTGTTGGCGTCGGCCTGTCTGCCCACCTTGCGCAAGGCGGTGCAGATCGGCGAGCATCATTACTGGGATGGCGGTTTTTCCTCCAACCCGCCGATTCTGCCGTTGGTGCGCGAGAGCGAGGCGGAAGATACCGTGTTGGTCAAGCTGGACCCCACGCAAAAACCCGACCTGCCCACCAAGGCGCAGGAGATCGCGGCGCGGGTAAGCAATCTCGCTTTTGGCCAGCCGTTGCGCTCGGAAATAAAGACCATCGAAGAATTGCGCCATACCTCCCGCATGGGCGGCCTGTTCTCGCGGCCCGAGGATCGGCGGGTGATCCGCCACCGGTTCCATATGATCGATGCGGGCGAACATACCCTGATGCTGGGGCATACCACCAAGCTCACCCCTTATCGGGAGCTGTTGGAAGATCTCCGAGACCGGGGCCGGTCCACGGCGGAGGCTTGGTTACGGGATGATGCGGATTCCGTGGGCGATGCCTCCAGCTTGGACCTCACCACCTTGACAGAATAGGGGCGGGTCACGCCGCGTCTATTTCTCGTAGCCTTCGGGCAATTGATGCACGATGCCTTTATGGCATTGAATGCAATGGCTGCCATTCTGCGCCGCTTCCTCATGCACGCGGCGGGCGCGGCGGCCCTGCTCATCCAGGCGCATATCGACGATTTTGTGGCAGTTCCGGCATTCCTTGGACTCCCGCCGTTCCATTCCGGCCCAAACCCGTTTTGCCATGGCGAGCCGGTTGGCCTCGAATTTCTCCCGCGTATCGATGGTACCAATAATGGTGTGGTATACGTCTTTCGCGGCAATGATCTTGGCGTAGAGCTGATCGGGATATTCCAGCGGTACATGGCAATCCACGCAAGTGGCCTGCACGCCCGTGGCGTTTGAGAAATGGTAGGATTTCTTGTATTCCTGATACACGTTATCGCGCATCTCATGGCACGAAATGCAGAATTCCATGGTGTTCGTCTTGGCCATGCCATAGTCGAAAGCGAACAAGAACAGCGCCATGCCTGCCGCGCCGCCAAAAAGCGCGAGTCCGACGCCCGGCTTTTTGAGCCACAACCACATCTTTTTCACGAAAACTCTCTCCAGATCCGCCAAGGGCCGCGGGGAGGGGCTCCCCGCGGCTTCCAAGGGCGAAGCGATTAAGCCCCCCAGATATCCTGGCGAATATTGTTGTACCAGCTATGGGCGAATTCCACCTCGCGGCGGCGAATTTCCGCGCTGGCATCCACGGGGGTGAGGCCACCGGCGCCCGCGACGCCGGAGATGGTTTTGCCATCCTCGCTCAACCGATAGACCGCGGCGACCGAGAAGCCGTAATCCGTGCCCGCAATGGAATAGCAGGTGTTCACGTAGGACGGCACGGGGGACTCTCTCCCGCCCAGGTTGGCGATGATATGGGCGGCCACAACCTTGCCTTGGGAATTGGCGGCAAAGCCGGATTTTGGCATGGCGGCGGCGATGCTCGCGTCGCCGATCACGTAGATATCCTTGTGCATCGTCGATTCGAACGTGCGCTTGTCCACGGGGCACCAGCCGGCCTCATTGGCCAAGCCCGCCGCGAGGGCGATCTGACCGGCCTTCTGCGGCGGGATGAAGTTCAGCACATCCGCCTTCACGGTTTCGAAATCGGTGACGACGGTTTTCGTGCCGGCATCAACCTTCACCAGTTCTCCGAATTTCGAGGCCGGGATCCAATCGATCATGCTGTTCGGGGAGCCGTATCCGTAGAGGTCTTTCCAGGCCTGCATGAACAACCCTTGCTTGGAAAACTTATCCTTGGGATCAATGATCACCACCTTGGATTTCGGCTTATGATGTTTGAAGTAATGGGCGATCATGCTGGCCCGCTCATAGGGTCCTGGCGGACAGCGGAACGGGTTACCCGGCGCAACGATACAACAGGTGCCACCATCGGGCATGGCTTCCAATTGATTGCGTAAGATCTTGGTTTGGCCGCCCGCTTTCCAGGCATGGGGAATGACATCGCTATCGTTAATGCCGATGCCTTCGGTGGTGCCGTAATCGAAGCTGATGCCCGGCGCGACCACGCATTTGTCGTAGGCGAGGGTATCGCCGCTTTCGATGGTGACGGTTTTCGCCGCTGCATCGATGCTCTTGGCCATATCCTTGACCACGTTAATGCCCAGGCTTTTCAGGCCGTCATAGTTCACCGCGATGCTTTTAAGGTCCCGCTCCCCGCCGATCACCTCATTGCTCATGAAGCAGGTATGGTAGGTGGCCAGCGGCTCGACGAGGGTGACGTCCATGGCGGGGTCAAAGAGTTTGAGGTAGCGCGCGGCGGTGGCACCGCCCGCGCCGCCCCCCACGATGACGACTTTGCCGCCCGCGGCCCGGGCCACATGGGGCATGGACAGAAACGCGCCGGTCGCTACGGCGGCGGTGGCGGAACTTTGTAAGAAACGGCGACGATTAAATTTTCCCATAACCAACCTCCCTTATTTCAAGCTGCCGTAGAAATTCACAACGGCGGCGACGCCTTCCTCCCCATGGTCCTCAAACAGGGTTTGCAGGTTCCGCATCTTCTTGCGGCGCTCCTTGGCGGAAAGGTTGGGGTTCTTTTCCAAATCTCGGAAGCCGGTTTTGAAGTCGCTCAGGGCGTTGTTGAGGTAGGGCATCATCTGCCCGGCGAGCACCGGATAATCCCGCCCGTCATACCCATCTTTTTCATGGCAGTCGCTGCAAAGTTCCCGGGTCAGGGCTTGGCCTTTTTCCGCCATGGTGGCATCGGTCATCTGCGGGGTGCGCATGAGCTCTTGCGCGGCGAAATATTTGGCGATGGCGGCGATCTCCGTATCCGTGTACCCCTTGGCGATCCGGTTCATGACCGTTGCCGGGCGGGTATCCGCCTTATAGGCCTTCAGCGCTTCTTCCATATTGAAGGCGTTCATGCCCGCGATAGAAGGCGTGGCGGGGCCGTGGCTACTCCCCCCCGGGCCGTGACACGCATTACAGGTAAGAGACAACATCTCCCCCGAGGCTTCGGCGGCGGGGGCGGCGTTTGGGGCCGACACGCCGATCACGGTGACGGCCAGCAAACCAATGCAAGCGTTCCAATTCATGACAGCTTCCCTATTTTCAGTTTTGTTATTAAGAGTTAATCCTAACATGACTAGAGGTGAGTATAAATATTTTTTTATAGTGATAATAAGGGCTTAATCGGGTACGAACGGTGTTTATTTCCTAATTATCCAACTTGAAAATGTAATTAACCTGATGCCTGGCAGCGGAATCTTTTCCGTTTCAGAGAGATAAAAGCAGTTCTTATTTGAGAAACTTCCGTATGAAGACCCTCTTCCCGCTTTAGTCGTATGAATCTTGTGGTTTTACTTCTCCCGCCAGAGGGCAACCCCTCTAACCTAGTTTTAATGCGAATATTGCAACCGCATTTGGGGCTTGTACAACGTAGAACGCCTTCACATGTAAGTTCAGGGACCCCGACGCCAACCTCAGACGGGAGATCACCATGCGGTTCTGCCTTCCCAGGTTCTTCTTTCTTATGTTGCTTGTACCTTTGATGGGGGCGTCGGCGGCAGCGGATCAGAATGATCCCCGCCTCGGCGGGTTGTTTGAACGCTTGCAGGTGGTTGCGAACGCCGATGAGGCCTCCTTTATCGAAGCGGAGATTTGGCAGATTTGGCTCGATGTGGCCGACCCGGAAGCGGGTAAGCTCCTGCAAACCGGCCTCAATGCCATGCATCGGGGCGATTACGGCGCCGCCCTCGCGTTTTTCGATGACCTCGTCACCACCGCGCCGTTTTACGCGGAAGGCTGGAACAAGCGCGCCACGACCCATTTCATGCTGGGGAACTATACGGAGTCCCTCAAGGACATCGCTCAAACCCTGGCCCTGGAACCACGGCATTTCGGCGCCCTGTCGGGGCGCGGGCTGGTGAATTTGAAACTGCAAAAATGGGAGGCAGCCCTGGCCGCCTTTGAAGACGCGCTCGCGGTCAGCCCTCGTATGGCCAGCGCCCATATGCATGTGGAAATGTTGCGCAGGTTCCTGCGCAAAAACGAAATCTGACCCCGCGTAAAACCCTCATGTCCCGAGCCTTTTATTGGTGGGTGCATTGCTTTACGATGCCCGTCCATCGAAAGCGAGGGAAGGGGAGCGTTGCGCATGTGGCGATATGCCGCCGTCTTTTTAACCGGGGGCCTGTTGGGCACAGCCTTTGGTGTCGCCGTCGGATTCTTCGCCTTCCCCTATGTGTTTCCGCCGCCCGAAGCCATGGAAACCCTCACCGCCGAGGAACAAACGGCGGTGATCGCCCAGGGCCAATTCATCCACGCCAATCCATCCGATCCCATACATCATGGTACGGGCGGGGTGACGGTTTATGAAAACACCGTTTTCCTGCAGGCGGATTTTGAGGTGGGCCCCGGTCCCGCCTATCGGGTTTATTTGGTTCCCAAAACCGGTATCCGCAAAAATGAGGACATGGACGGGGTCATGTTTGTGGATCTCGGCGGCTTGCGCGCCTTCAAGGGCAGTCAGAAATATGCCATCCCGCCGGGCGTGGACCTAAAGAATTATCCCAGCGTGGTGATTTGGTGCGTGGAATTCGGGGCTTTGATCTCCCCTGCCGATCTCACCTTCTAGAGCCGGATCGTTGAAATCCTGGTCAATAACCTGACCAGGGTTTCAACGTGAATCCGTCTCTAAATAAAATCTTAGAGGGCGATTCACGACTTAAT
>JBMYUJ010000029.1:0-34847 GCA_049605255.1 Magnetospiraceae bacterium | reverse complement strand
GGAACGACCAAAAAGACTTGGCGTTTGAAACTCTGGACGCCTACATCGCCGCGCATCCCGATGATCTTCCCATGCGTCACCATAAGGGCCTGCGGCTCTTGGCCTTGGATCGATACGACGCTGCCATTGCGGAGTTCGGGATTGTGCTGGCAGACGATCCGAAGAATGTTGCCGCCCTCAACAATCTGGCCTGGACGTATTGGAAAAAGGGGGACATTGCCAAAGCGCTTCCCTTGGCCGAACGCGCCCTGGCGGAGGCGCCGGACAGCCCGCCGATTGAGGATACAGCGGCTCTCATCTACCTGGATAACGGCGATGTGGATAAGGCAATCGGTCTGTTGGAGAGCGCGCTTGCGCGGGCGCCGCGACAGGCCAGTTTCGCTTTTCATCTTGCACAGGCGCTCGACCGGAAAGGCAACGTTGATCGCGCCATGGCTATATTGGAACCAGTGCTGCAGTCGGATATTACCTTTGCGGAACGCGACGAAGCCCAAGCCTTACTGGAAAGCTTGCAGAACAAAAGGTAAGCTGGACTCTACCTGCAATCAATCGGAGGGATAAGCCCATGTCCGAATTGATCGATGCCTATAATTCCTATTTCGAGGTGGTGCCCGCGGACACGCCGGACCTTCAACATGTGGTGTTTAAACTGCGCTACCAGGTTTTGGCGGTCGAGCATGGCTATCTGGACCCTGCCGATTATCCAGATGGCGAAGAAACCGATGAGTTCGACGACGCGTCGAGCCACTGGTTGTTGCGGCACCGTCCCAGCGGCGCCTTTGCGGGCTCCGTACGGCTGGTATTGCCACAATCGGCGGCGCCGCATCACGGGCTGCCAATCTTGGAGCATTGTACGGCACCTGAAGCCCATGATCCGGATATATTGCCACCAGACCTGACTGGTGAAATCTCCCGCTTCAATGTCTCCAAGGATTTTAGACGGCGTTTGACGGACGGTAGCTACCCGGATGAAAAGGTCGAGTCCTTCGAAAAGCAGCAGCAGCCTGGCGGAGAACTGCGCCGGGTCATGCCCCATATCACTCTTGGGTTAATGCAGGCAGTGATCAGGTCTTGCAGCGAAAATCACATTTCCCATGTGGCCGCGACGCTGGAGCCTTCCCTGCTCAGGTTGTTGAGCCGTGTCGGGATTTTCTTCGACCCCATGGGGCCCCTTGTGGATCTGTACGGGAAACGTCAACCCTGTGTGCGGGATCTCGGCCTCTTGTTGGATCAGGTGCGGCAGGAAAACGAGGATGTATGGGCGATCATGACGGACAAAGGCCGGTATTGGAGGTCGGCGTAGGCCGCTCTTATTCCGTCGTTGACGCCGCGCCGTGCGGTTTTATTCTTTCCCCCAACACCCATAAAGTAAGAGGCCCTCGTTTACACGAGGGCCTCTCCGTATTTGGATACTGACTGTGTGTTTCTGTTGCCGTTAGGCGGCTTTCCGACGGGCGCGGGCATAGCCGGCGACGCCGAGGAGGCCAAGACCGAACAGACCCAAAGTGGCCGGTTCAGGGACGATCAGAACCCGAAGGTCGATATCATTGGAGGAGGCGGCTTCAATACCGTCAACCACCGCGGCGTCCAGGCCGCCATTACCGCAGAAATGCGCCATCGGGTTGCCCAACAAGGCACCGCAATCGAATTCGGCCAATTCCGGACCCGTGCCCGCTTCCAGCAGGGAAACGGCCAAGTTATAGAAACCAACCTGCACCGCGTCGCCTTGGGAGGCATAGAGTTGGTTGATGGTCACGATCGGATTGGCGATGAACGCACTCCAGAAATCGTCTTCACCGTCCAAGCCGGCCAGCCAGAAGGCGTCACCATCGGTGGCATCGGCTTCGTATTCCACAATGGTGGTATCATCGGACGGCTGCGGGAAATCTTCCGGATTGTATTCGATATCCAAATTGTTGGTGGCACCGCTTCCTTCAAAAAAGGCCACGGTCGCGCCTTCAACATTGGTGTAACCCCAACCAAGGGCTTCGTCGGCGAAATATTCACTGGCGGTCAGCTCGTAAGCAAAACCGTTCCAGTTCAACCGCAGTTCGAAGATACCGGTCAGCTCGCTATCGACGCCGCTGATCAGCTGTTCGCCGTTAACGGTATCGATTTCGAAAACACCGCGAATGTACAGGCCGTTTTCCAGGGTCTGCGACAATTCCAACAAGCTCGTGTCGGCATATTCGCTGGTCGTATCCAAAACGATCTGATTGCCGTTGTCGTCATAGGTGACGAACCATTCCTGGCTATCGTCATCCAGCAGGTTCTCACCCGCTTGAAAGAACGAATCCAGGGGGGCGGCTTGCGCACCGCCATAGGCCCCAACGACGAGCGCACCGCCCATTACCGCCGAGGCTAAGATAGACTTAAACTGCATTTCTCAAGCTCCTTACAATCATTCGGCGGCTAAATTCAGAGATGTTTTGCCGCCAGTATCCAACTACGCCCTTACCTAGCAAGGGCTGTGCCAGATATTATTTACTAAATAAAATCAATAAGTTGAAAAATTTTCTGAGGATATTTTGGGGCCATCAACGGTAAGGTGGAAGATATTTCGACACCCGCTGCGGCCGACGTATAAGCGAGATGCGGTATCCCGCGCCTTTTGCTGGAAAGAGGGCTTAATTTATCAATTAAATCAAAGGCCTGTGGGGAGGGTCCTCAGAAGGGAAGGGCCTGTAAAAAATCCCGGCACCTGTTCAGGGGGTGTGAGATAGGATCTCTTCCGGCGTGGCAAATTGGCCGCCAATTTCGTCTTTGAAAAATCTGAGGTATCCATCGATAATTCCCAGAAATACCGACAAATCATTAGTATCTCGGACGTATGGCGTACAGCCGGGCATCAAGCTGGGGCTGTGATAGGTCAATGAAAACACCCGATCCCCTCGAGCAACCATGGCACGGGTCAGCCGTTTAAGTGCCTCTAAATCAGCGCCTTCGGGGGATAGGCGGATCCTTTCCAGCAAGCCTGATCGGGCGAAAACCCCTGGGGCATGCAGGCGCACCATTTCGGGGGTGGCGAGGGGCGGGTAAAGCCGCGCGCCAAATTGGCGCAGCAACCCGCAGTAGCCAACTGAGAGGGGAATTTCCAAGAGGCCGTCTTCCGGTCCGAAGCGGAACGGGGGGCTGTCCAGCTGTCTAAAATCCGGGCCACCATCTTCGGTGAACCAAGTGCGCGGCACCATGCTGACGTCAATTTCATATCCAAGTGCCGTCAGAATGGCCGGTGTATTCGGCCCGATGCCATAGCGTCCGGCCTTGTAGACCGTTGGTCGAACGGCGAGGTTTTGTTCAATCGCCTCGGTCAAGGCAGTCAGCTTCGCCCTCTCCAAGGGAGCGGGGAGGTTCCCCGGGTAGGAGTTTTGACTGTTAACGGCTTCCTCGAAGGGCGGGTTCACCCAGGGATGCAGATGGGTGCCAATGGCGCAGGCGTTGGCATCGTGGAGCTCACGAAGAACGCCGATGGAACTGGGGGTGGTCGCCACGGGATAATCGATCACATAGGTGGGGATCATCCCGTGGCGCGCGAAAATCTCCTGCGCCTTTCCCTGGTGGTCCATGGAGGTAACAGCGGTATTGTCGCGGGAAAACGGCTGCGACCAGTCGAACTCTTCCTCAGTGTCGATGACGACGATGAGCGCGGGAGAAGGCATCGCAATGGGCTCTAATTCGGCGGATATTCGATGAAAAACGCCTTGGCGTGCTTATACGTGCCGTTGGCATTCCACTTGAACGCACCTGGGGAATATTCGTCTTTCTTGGCTTTCGGCCAGTAATGCACGGGCCAATAATTCAGGTACGACGTGCAGTTGGGGCGGCGCCCCTTGCCCGTTTTACTGGCCTTGGTGCCATCCTGGTTCCACAGCGGCGCCCAGACCTTAAAGGCCGTATGAGAATACTTCGTACCGTCTTCCCACGTGCCCTTGCTGTATTTGCACCAATAACGCAGGCCGATCCAGGCCAATTCATCCAACTCGTAATGCTCTTTCAACAGCGTATGGATATCCTCGGCATCGATCACCGCCAAGCGTCCGCGGCGCCCATTATGGTAGCGGGTGCGCGCCAGTTCTCGCGCAGATTCCCACGAAATGGCATAGCGCAGGTTGGGAAAGTTGAAGTCCGGAAAAGCGGTTTCGGCGCGCACCAATTCGTAATAGGTGTCGTTCCGTTCCAGGTAGACGGCCTCGTTGTAATCCTCTGCCCGCGCGTCCAAGGATGGCGCCGCAACGGCCAGGAGGCAAAAGATGAAAATGGTCGGGATCAGGGGAAGGGTCTTCTGCTTTGTCATCAAAAATCGCGTCCAACCTGCCATTCATAATCTCCAAGAGGTAATTGCTTCCGGCCGTTCACCTGGGTCCAGAGTGCCCTTCACATCGATGACCAAACACGCGTCTTCCCGCAGAAAACGGCATACACCGGGCCAGCCATCACCCCGGTAGGCCTCATGCGCCACCGCCAAAATTACCGCATCGGCAGGCGCCACATCGCTCTCCGGAACCAGATCTACGCCATATTCGGCGCGCACGTCCGCTGGGTCCGCATGCGGGTCGGTCACTTGTACGGTGACATCGAAGGCCTGCAACTCCTCAATAATATCAATCACCCGGGTGTTGCGATAGTCGGGGACATTCTCCTTGAAAGTGAAGCCTAGAATTGTGACCAAAGGACGGCGGTCGCCCCATCCGGGGCCAGATTTGAACAAGCGCTTCACGGTTTCCCGCGCGATATACTGCCCCATGCCGTCGTTAATCCGGCGTCCTGCCAGAATTAGCTGCGGATGATAGCCCATCTGTTCCGATTTGAAGGTGAGATAATAAGGATCAATGCCGATGCAATGCCCCCCGACCAAGCCGGGGGAAAAGGGCAGGAAATTCCATTTGGTGCCGGCGGCGGTCAAAACCGCCTTGGTATCGATTCCCATACGATCAAAGATGATCGCAAGCTCGTTCATCAGCGCGATATTGAGGTCGCGCTGGGTGTTTTCGATCACCTTGGCGGCTTCCGCGGTTTTGATGGTCGGCGCGGCATGAACCCCCGCGGTAACCACGGAACCGTAAACCGCGGCGACAATATCACAGATCTCCGGGGTTTGGCCCGATACCACCTTGGTGATGGTTTCCAGGCGGTGCACTTTATCGCCCGGGTTGATCCGTTCCGGAGAATAGCCCAGGAAAAAATCCTTCCCGCAGACCAGGCCCGATTCAGCCGCCAGAATCGGACCGCAAAATTCCTCTGTCACACCGGGGTAAACGGTGGATTCGAAAACGACGATGTCGCCTTTCTTGAGAATCTTTCCGACTGTTTTAGACGCGCTCTCCAAGGGCTTCAGGTCTGGCTGCTTGGTTTCGGTGAGCGGCGTCGGCACGGTGACGATATGAAAATCCGCGTCGGCCAGGTCTGCCGGATCGAAGGTAAACAAAATGTCCGAAGCCGCCAGGTCCGCTGGTTCCACTTCACGGGTGGACTCGACCCCGGCCTTCAATTCGTTCACCCGGCGTTGGCTGATGTCAAAGCCGATAACCCGCGAAGATCGTCCGAAAGCCACCGCGACGGGCAGGCCCACATAGCCCAAGCCGATAACGGAAACGCGCCGGTCGTGACCCATGATGTCAGCCCACCTTATAGTAATCCCGATACCAGTCGATGAATCGTTTAACGCCTTCCTCCACGGGTGTCGAGGGCTCGTAATCGCAAACAGCCTTGAGATCCGATACATCGGCGCAGGTATTGGCCACGTCGCCCGGCTGCATGGGCATCATGTTCTTGATCGCCTCGCGGCCCAGATTCTCTTCGATCAGCTCGATATAGCGGGTAAGCTTGACCGACCGGGGCGACCCGATATTGGTCACGCGGAACGGCGCCGTGGCGCTGAGCGAGGGCAGTTGCTCGCCCGTTTCGCTGGCCGGAGTCGGCGTGGCGGGCACATCCAGCACGTTGACGATGCCGGTCACGATATCGTCGATATAGGTGAAAGACCGTTCCATATTGCCGTGATTGAATACGTTGATCGGCTCTCCGGCCAGAATCGCCTTGGTGAACAGGAACAGGGCCATATCGGGCCGGCCCCAGGGGCCATAAACGGTAAAAAACCGCAAGCCCGTGGTGGGGATATTGAACAGATGGCTATAGGTATGCGCCATCAACTCGTTGGCCCGCTTGGTGGCGGCATACAGGCTGATGGGGTGATCCACGGGGTGGTCGACGGAAAAGGGCGAAACCGCATTGGTGCCGTAAACCGAGCTGGAAGACGCATAAACCAGATGCTCCACCGCGCAGGCCCGGGCGCCCTCCAGAATATTGGTGAAGCCCACCAGGTTGCTATCGATGTAGGAATGGGGGTTGATCAGGCTGTAGCGCACCCCGGCCTGGGCCGCCAGATGCATCACCCGGCGGGGGTGATGTTCCTCGAACACCCGGGTCATCTCCGCCCGGTCCTCGACGCTGATGCGTTCCTCGGTGAAATTGGGATGATCCTTGATCTTCGCCAACCGGTCTTCCTTTAGCGACGGATCGTAATAATCGTTCAGGTTATCGACCCCCACAACCTCGTGCCCGGCCGCCAATAGCCGCCCGGCCAGATTGTTGCCGATGAACCCGGCGGTGCCGGTAACGAGGATTTTCATGGATGCTCTCCGCGGATGGGGATTTATGGAAACCTGCCGGAGATTAATCGCCGCGACGCGTAAGCCGCGTCAAGATCATTGTGACTTCTTTTTTCAACGGGTGGTTAACGATAAAGATCGCCGCCAGCCATAGCAGGGTGGCAGAGATGGCAACGCCGGCCAATTCGATGATCCCCGCTTCCTCCCCCCAATAAAGATGGCAGATCACCGCCGGGGGGCAGGTGATCGCGATGACCGCCATCGCCTTCAGATACAGGCGCAGATAGTCTTTGAAGGGCGGCGCGCAGACCGGTCTTATCGCTATATAGATGGCGATAATGGCGAACAGGGCCGCGGGAACCCGGGAATAGGCGAAGGTCATAATGCCGCCCAAGGCTCCAAAGACGGTGAACAGGAGGGAACTCACCAGCAGAATAAGGCGCAGGGCCACCAATCGACCGAGGCGACCATCGGCCGTCAGCAGGGCATCGGGTTGCGGCTGCAAGGTTAACAGCGCAGACCCGGCCAGCAGGAACGGCATAATTTCGCCGGCAATGCCCCACTGATCACCGAAAAGCAGACGGACCACAGGGCCAGAGACCAGGGCCATGGTGAAAAATGCCGGAACGATGATGATCGAGGTCCCGCCCACGACCCCCAGAACCGCAGGGTTCAGCGGCGCCTTATCGCGGATCATTTTGGCAAAATGGGGAAACAGGACCCGCGACATGGGCAGGAAAAGCATGCGCCGGGTCATATTGGGCAGGTTCCCCGCCCGGTCGATCTGGCCCAGAGCGGCGGGCCCCAAAATGCCGCCGGTCACGAATTTCATGAAATCGGAATTCAAGGTGCCGATGAGATTTGCCAAGGTGGCGAGACCACCGAAGGAAACCACCTCGCGCCAATGCCGGAGGTTTGGCATCATCTTGATATGATTGGGGTAATGCGCCAGGGTGCCGAGATATTGCACGATGTTGCCAAGCACCAATCCCATGGCCAGGGAATGCACGCCATATCCCAAATAGGCGCAAATGATGTTTGTCGATGTTCCCACCAGCCCGCTGGCCAGATTGATGTAGGCGAGTTGGTCGAACCGCATATTGCGCTGCATGAGCGCCATGGCGGGCTGGCCGATGGGCGAGAGAAAATAGCCGATGGAAACGATATAGAGCACACTGGCGAGGCGCGGTTCACCGTAAAGAGCGGAAACCGGCCCGGCAACGCCAAGCAAAATTACCCCCAAGGCAATGCCGACCAGAAGGATGATGGCAAAAGCGGAGGCGATTTTATCGTCGGTGAGATCCGGTTCGCGGATCAAATACCGGCCCACCCCCATACCGCGCAAAGCCGATAAAACCCCATTGGCGGCCATGGCCAGGGCGAAAATCCCCATTTCTTCCGGCGTCAGCAATCGGGCGATGAAAATGGCGCCCACGAATTGAATGACATACCGGCCGCCCTGTTGGCCAAAACTCCAGGCCAAGGATTTTCGAAGGGTGGGCATGGGCGTGAACTCTTTTGGTGTCCCGGCTCGAGAACTGATGGGCACCCGTATCGCATATTGCCGGGCTTGGGCCAAACGGTTTCCTTGAAACCCTGGGTTAGGGAGACTTTCGCACTCTTGTCAGAGGCCTATCAGGGGGCGGTGCCGTGCTCAGAAAAACCTTTTCAATTTTATGTGAATTACCTATAATAGCAGAAAAAACATCACAACACTTTTAAGGAGTGTTTATGGCAAAATTTCTAATTATCATTGGTAGTGCGAAATGTGGCACGACTTCTCTAGCGCATTGGCTCAATCAACGAGAAGACATGCTGTTAGGTCCGATAAAGGAGCCTAGGTTTTTTACTGATTTTGGAAAAAGAAACTGGACGGGACCTGGAAGCGATATTTTTTCGGAAACAATAATTTCCAGTGATAATGCTTATTTTGCAAACTTTAATGGGGCGGATGAGGAGACCTGGTGTATCGATGCATCAACGGACTATATCTGGCAGCCGCAATCCGCAAAGAGAATTGCTGACTTTTCCAAAGAACATGAGGTGAAGCTCGTCGCTATAGTGCGTGACCCCGTTGAAAGAGCCGTATCTGAATATAACCATACCCTGAGAAATAGGGATGAGGTTCTGTCCTTTGAGGACTCTCTTTTAAATGAAGAAAAGAGAATGGAAAAAGGGTGGCAGCCACTATTTTATCACAAAAGAAGAAGTACAGTATCCAAAGATTTAGAAAATTATAAAAATATATTTGGCGATTATATCCTTATTTTGGATTTCTCACTCACGAAGCATCCGCAAAACATGATTGATGAAGTCACGAATTTCTTGCAACTGCCCCGTTGTGATGTCGATGCCGAGCGTATTTTCAACCAAACCTACTTACCGAGAAACATGATCTCTTCTCGAATTATGGACCTCAAAATCGATCAGAGGATTGAAAATCTAATACCGAATGAAGGTTTGAAAAAAACATTCCGTTGGTATTGCCGGAGAACCCTAACCGTAAACTCAAGAGAGAAACGCACGGTATCTCAGAGAGAAAGGGAAATATTTACGCGTAGTATCTCCGAGGAAATTTCCCGCTGCATAGAATGTGATTTCATTCCAACGGAGAATTGGAAGGTCCCTTCGTTTGTTTAGTAAAAAATGGTGACTATTTTTTTGCCAATCTTATGATGGATGCGTGATGCGCTGGTTTGTAGCCGAATGAAAGCGCGTAGCGACTGTCGGCACCCTCTGGTGCGGGCGGGGGAATTAGGCTAGGAAAGGCGGGTCGTTTAACGATTTTCCTGCCATCTCCGGAGCCCGTGAGTCCCGTGCCGTCAAAACCTATTAACATCGGTTTTTTCCCAAACTGGTCGGTGGATAACCCCTATCAGAAGCGACTCGCCGGGGGGCTGGAGGGCCAAAGCTGCGCCGTCAGCTTCCTCGATTATCCCCAGGCGGCCCTGCCGTTGAACAAGGCCATTGCCGCGCACCCGGAACTGGATGTTCTGCATCTGCATTGGATCGCGCCATATCTGGATATTCACCATCTTTTCTGGTCGAAAAGTCCGCTGAAGCGGGCACTGCGCTTGGCCAAAATCGGCGTCGATCTGGCTTTGGTGCGGCTGAAGGGGAAACGCCTGGTGTGGACCGTCCATAATGTGATGTCCCACGAGAGCCGGGATCGGGCCTTGGAGCTGCGCGTGCGCCACCTGATCGGCTTTTTCGCGCATCGGATCATCCTGCATAGCCCCAGCGCCTTGGAACTTATCTGCCAAACCTATGGCGTTTCCTGGCAGGGCAAGGCGGCCATCACGCCCCATGCCAGCTATGGCGGCGCCTATGCGGAGGATCCCGCCCGCCAAGCTGCCCTGCAAAAAGAACTGGGCCTGGAAGACGGCAACGTGGTGTTTATGTTTATCGGGGCGGTGCGCCCCTATAAGGGGGTGGATACCCTGGTGGAGACCTTCCAGCGCTTGGCCGCACCGCAGGCCCGGTTGATCATCGCCGGGCGCTGCACGGATGATGCGCTAACCGCCGAGATCGAGGCGGCAGCCCAAGCCGACCCCCGCATCATTGCCCGATTGGGGTTCGTGCCCGATGCAGACATATCGCCGCTGCTCAACCTCGCCTCGGTGATGGTATTACCATTCGTGAACACCCTGACCTCCGGTTCCGCCCTGCTCGCCATGACCTACGGCAAGCCGCTGATCTTGCCGGAACGGGCCCGGGTGTTTGATGTGCCGGGAGACGAGGGCGCGCTGTATTTCGAGGATTCCGCGTTCCTCGTAACGCTGGAGAAAGCGATGGAAATGGATATGGCCCAAATGGGCGCCTTCAATCGGTCTTTGTGCGCCTCCCTCACCTGGGAAAGCATGGCGGCGAAAACCCGGGAAGCCTATGTGGGGTAAGTCCGATTAGCCGCCTTTCTGGACCAATCGCCACAGAATATTCTTGTCGAAAAAATCATACAAAAAAGCCAGTCGGGAATAGGCCTTCTTATGCTTGAAAGCCATGTATTGCTTATGTTTTTTATAGTTGATCGCTATCAATGCCTTGATGATCTTTCCCTTGAAAGGGGTGTTGCCGCTCTTGAGGCAATAGAGGCTCATCCTGAGGACGGGAAAGAGCCGTAAGAGCCGGTTTTTCTCATCCCGGCGCACGGCATTCACGTAATTTTCGAGGGCGGATTTTTCCCGGAACAACAGGGGTTTTTGGATTTCAAAATGTTTGCCATGGCGGAAGGTGCCAGCGGACAGCGCCCAATCATAGGCATGCATGATTTTCGGCGGGAAGGACTCGCGCAAGGCTTCGGTGCGAAACACCCCATACATCCGGGTATTATCCACCGGGTCTTGCAGGTAAAGTGCCGCGTTGGTGAGGGGGTCATCCAACCGGGCCGCCGTGCCCTTGGCAAGGAACTCATTCCCATCCACATCGAAAAACAGACATTGGCTGACACAGCCGCAGCAATCGGGCCGTTTCTCCAAGACCGCCAGGCATTCCGCCAAATATTCCGGCGCCCAGTAATCATCGCCCGCGAGCCAGACAAAATAAGGCGTCTGCGCCGCGTCGAGCAGATATTTAAAGTTCAGGAAATAGAGATTTTTCTCCTGCCGGATGGCGGTGATGCGCGCATCGCGCGCCGCGTATTCCTGGGCGAGCGCAAAGGTCTCATCTGGGGAACCATCATCGGAGATGATCAGGCGCCAATCCTGATAGGTCTGGTTCAGAATCGACTCGACACACCGGGCCAGGGTGGCGGCATTTTTGTATGCCGGTATGCCGATGGTAACGCGCGTATTCATAGGGATCGTTCCCGCGCCATCGGAAATCAAGTTTCCAGATCGGCGCCTTTCTGGCAGCGCCGCCGGGTGGAGGAAAACTCTTGCAAGTTGGCCCGCCCCAAGGCCAGCGCATTGCGCCAGGCCCGCAGCCCTTTCAGTCGTAGCGTGATGCCGCGCACGGATTTGACCGCCGCGAGCCGCGCCGGGGCCGCCCGTTTGCGCCGTTCCTGATAAGGTTGCATAACGGCTAGACGGTCTCTTTCCAGGGGGGCGGCGGCGATCACCTGCTGTGCTTGCAGTTCATCCAGCAAGGCCTTTCCCTTGGCCGTGCGGGCGACAATGCCGCTAAAGCCGTCGCGTTCCTCGAAATCCGGATACCCATCCCGGGTTTCCCAGGAATCGAAGGCGGCGAGGTCGGCGGCCTCTGCCGTGCCGTCCGGGCAAATCTTGCAGCGGAATTGCAAATGCTTGTTGAGGATCTTTCCCCAAGAATCGTTGTAATCCATGCTGGCCTCGCGCCCGTCACCGGTTTTGGCGACGGTGGGCCCGGGCCAGCCATTGCCGCGGAATCGGAACTCGGTCACCTGGTCCGCGTCCATGCCCAGTTGGGTGACCACGGCGGCGGCCCCCTTTGCGGCTGGGGATGCCCGCGCAGAAAAACCCCAGATAATACTGGATGCGCTCGGCAATCAGCGGGTTGACGGCGGTATAGGCCCGCAAAGCCGCGATGTCGCAGGGCTTGCCCACGAAACAAATGCGCTCATAGGTCTGCGCGATCTGCACAATATCGCGCAGCGGCGCGCTGGGGGCATAGCGAGAACCGGCAGCCTCCAGCAGTTCCTCTGCTGTGGTGGCAACGAAGGATTGGTTGCCCAACGGGTCCTCCGGGTTGACCCGATTGGTCACCACCGCATCCACCGCGCCGCTGGTCAGCAAATAGGTGGCTGTTGCCGTGATCACCCCGCCGGACGAACCGGTAAAGCGTATTTGCGGATCGGTTGCATGGCCGATCATCAGGCTTTCGATCGGCCCCCATAACGGATCGATGGGCGTTTCGGAAGCGGGCGTGGTAACGCTGACGCCGGGGCAGACAGACAGGATGGTTCGCAACGCTGAGGCCTCGGCGGGCGCGGTTGTCGCCGGGCGCATATAGCCGGTATCGTTCAAGCTCACCTGGATGGCACCGCCGGAAACGCTTTGGCAGAGCCCGCAGCCGGAACAATGCCCGCGCCGTGCAATATCCTCGACGGAAGGGGGGGAAGCAGCAGTCATGGGCGATGTTCCGTGATAAGGGCCTGAAGGGCATTCCGGTAGATGGCGAGCTTCGCCGCCGCGCGCTGATAACTCTCGGTGACCCGTTGTTTCAACTGGTCGCGACGGTGGAACCCATCAAGCACGGCGGCCACCACGGCAGAGCCTTCGGTTTCGTGGGTCAGGTCCGTGACCATATCATAGCCAAGAGAATCGAACAGCCCCGTCGCCTTGCGGGAATAGGCCATGGGAATCAGAGGCGTACAAGATGAAAACGCCCCGATGCAGGCGTGCATGCGGGCGCCGGTAAAAAAGTCCAACGTGGCGATATAGGTTTTGGCATCCCGGGGATCCATGAAATCCGGGGCGATTTCCAGGTCGGGATAGCGGGTTTTCAGCGCCTGCGCGGCATCGTTATCATTATCGATATGCCCCGGTTCGGCGACCACATGATTGACAATCACTACATCCGCCAGCGGGGCGAAGGCGTCGATCAGGTCATGGATCATGGCGCGGTAATCCAGATGGATACCGAAATCACGTAGGTCTGTTTTGGTGCTATAGAGCAAACCGGAAACATTGATGCCCACCCGGGGGCGCGCCCGGGTTTGGTCCGGTGGGGGATCGAAGGGCAGCAGCATGGCAAGGTCGGTGGCGGTCTGCACGGGGGCCTTTTTCGTCATGGTGCGCACATAGTCGAAGGATTCGTCATCCCGCACGAAGCTTCCCTTGGCCCGTTGCAGGATCAGCCGGGGCAGGATCTCGTTGCGGCCCGGCTTGAACGGCCCCACGGTTTGCGGCCCGAGGATCAAGGGCCGCCCGCTCGCAAGGACCATGAGGCGCGATTGAATCTGCCGCCAATAGCGGGTCTTGCCGTAGATATCCGTAAAGCTGTCGCCCTCGCCGATATCGATCACAAGATCCATCTCCCGGTAGGCCTGGCGCAGGCGCAGGGATTTCTTGATCAGCGGATCGATCTGAATGGGAACGTATTTTTCCGCGATGGTCACAACGTCGCTGTCGAAAGCACTTTCCGGGTAGGCGTGCTTCCGGTTGCCGAAGATGGTGATATCGAGGCTTATCCCCGTCTCCTTGGCGATGTCCTCCAGAAGGATCAACTGCGACAGGGTCAGCGCCCGCACCCCCAAATTGCCCGAGGTCAACGAATGCCACAAAAGGCCCACGCGCAGGGGGCGGCCATTTTGCGTCGTCGGGGGCGTAGCCTGAGGGTCCGGCATGGGAAGGGTTACCCTTTGAATGACTGGTCTGATGCGGGCGTGGTCGAACGGCTTGGCTCGGGTGGCCCCGGGGAAAAGGGGCGCACCCGATTGCGGTTTACTGAACCCAGCACGGGGATGCAATGGCGTTCTCGGGCTGCTCGCTGCCCGTGCCTGTAATGCCCCCCTGCCGATGAGCTCGGGAACCCCTTAACTCTGTAGATTCGTCGAAGGAACGGAACGCCTGCCCGTTTTAGCGCTTGAGAATAGGCAACACGCGTGATTTTTTAGCAAAACATTTCCGGGCCCTTGCGCCCCTCCCTGCGGTAAGAACGGTGCCATGCTGTCTATCCTGTTTGCCACCCGAAATGGCGCGCCGACGTTGCCCCGGGTTCTCTCGGCTTATGAAGCGTTGCAGGCGCCGAAAGGCGGTTGGAAGGTCATCATCGTCAACAATAACAGTGACGATGAGACGGCGGCGATTCTCGATAGTTACAAAAACCGCCTACCGCTGACGGTTATCGATCAGCCAAAGCCAGGTAAAAACCGGGCGTTGAACTTGGGACTCACCGCCGCCGAGGGGGATTTGGTGGTGTTGACCGACGATGATGCGGTGCCCGAGGCGGACTGGTTGCAACGCTGGCGGCAGGTGGCAGACAGCACGGCGGAGGCCGATCTGTTCGGGGGGCGGGTGCTTCCCCTGTGGCCGGAACCCCCGCCAGACTGGATTCTCAACGCGGTGCCCTTGCAGGCCACCTATGCCATCTCCCGCGATACGCTGGCAGATGGTCCGGTTATTTCCAGCCAGATCTTCGGGCCCAATATGGCGGTGCGGCGCACGGTTTTTGACGCCGGTCACCGATTCGACGAGGCCGTGGGCCCCGCGCCCGGCCAGTACCGCATGGGCAGCGAGACCGAATTCACCCGCCGACTGACCCAGGCGGGCTACAAGCCCTGGTTTTCCAATGCGCCCCGCGTCGGCCATATCATCCGCCCCTGGCAGATGGACCGGGATTGGATCATCAAGCGGTCGGCCCGGTTGGGCCGCGGCGTCTGTTACCGCGATTCCGGACAAGACCCCGCAAAAACCCCGTTGCTCTTCGGGGTGCCACGCTGGCGCCTTCGGGGGCTTCTGGAGGAAATGGGAAAATGGGCGACATCGACCCTGCGGGCTGATCGCACGGCAGCTTTTGCCGCACGTCTGGAAATTGCCTTCCTGATGGGGTATTTCGCGGAAGTCCGGGCCATGCAAAAGCAAGCCGCCGCGCCCACCCCGGCGCCCGCTAAACCAAAGATGTAGCTCGCTTCGCCATGCTTTTTAACAGCCCGATTTTCCTGTTCCTGTTCCTTCCCGCCGCCATGGCGGGCTTTTTCCTGTTTGGCCGATGGGGGCGGGATTGGGCGGTGGGCTTCCTGGTGGCCATGTCCCTGTTCTTCTATGGTTGGTGGAACCCGATCTATCTGGTTTTGTTGGGTTTTTCCATGGCCTTCAACTTCATGGTGGGGGGCGTGCTGGCCCGCGCCGCAGGGGCGC
This sequence comes from Magnetospiraceae bacterium, assembly GCA_049605255.1. GTDB lineage: Bacteria > Pseudomonadota > Alphaproteobacteria > Rhodospirillales > JBMYUJ01 > JBMYUJ01. Next base: position 19,465 of record JBMYUJ010000029.1, on the reverse strand, counting down.
GATCCGGCAGCCCACAGGCGCCCAAAGATCGCCGCCTTGCGGGCCCCTGGGGTGTGCTTCTGGCCGGGGTGGCGGTAAACATCGGCCTGATCGGCTACTTCAAATATTGGAACTTCTTTACCGACTCCGTGAATGCCGCCTTCGATCTGGGCTGGAATTTCGAAACCATCATCCTGCCCCTGGCCATCTCCTTCTTCACCTTCCAGCAGATCACCTTTTTGGTGGATTCCTACCGCGGTGTGGTGGGCCGGGTGCGGCTGTTGGATTATGCCCTGTTCGTCACCTTCTTTCCGCAGCTTATCGCCGGCCCCATCGTACATCATTCGGAAATGATGCCGCAGTTCCGTAAGGCGGGCACCTTCCGATTCGCGCATCGAAACCTGGCGATTGGCCTGACGATTTTTATCATCGGCCTGTTCAAGAAGGTGGTGCTGGCCGATGGTATCGCGGTCTATGCCACGCCCGTGTTCAATGGCGCCCTGGGCGGCCAGGAGCTTACCTTTGTGGAGGCTTGGGGCGGCGCCCTGGCCTATGCCATGCAGCTTTATTTCGATTTTTCCGGCTATTCCGACATGGCCATCGGCCTGGCGCGGATGTTCGGCGTGCGGCTGCCGCTAAATTTCAATTCGCCCTACAAGGCGGCCAGCATCATCGATTTCTGGCGCCGCTGGCATATGACCCTGTCCCGATTCTTGCGCGATTACGTGTACATCTCGCTTGGCGGGAACAAGGGCGGGCCGATCCTGCGGTACCGCAATCTGATGGCGACCATGCTGTTGGGGGGGCTGTGGCACGGTGCGGGCTGGACCTTTGTCGCCTGGGGGGGGCTGCATGGCCTGTATCTGGTGGTCAACAATTTGTGGCGGAACCTGGGATGGCGGCCCAAGCGGGGCTCTTTCTGGCGTTGGCCGGTGCATGGATTTTTCGTGGCGCTGACCTTCCTATGCGTGGTGGTGGCCTGGGTGCCTTTCCGCGCCGAGTCCTTTTCCGCCTCGGCCCTGATCTTGGAAGGCATGATAGGCCTGAACGGTATTGCTTTGCCGCCAGGATATGCGGCCTACGCGGGCCCCTTGGCGCCGGTGTTGCAATCCCTGGGCGTTTCGTTCGATCTTTCCGGCACCCTGTTCCAGGGCGTGGGGCAGATCATCGCTTTGGTGTTTTTGCTGGGGGTGGTGTGGTTTTTACCCAATTCCCACCAGGTGATGGCAGCCTATCGGCCGGTCTACGAGGCCCATAAGGCGACGCGGCGTTCCCGCTTCCGCTGGCGCCCCGGGCCGATCTCGGCGCTGGCCTTGGCGGTGATGGCCAGCCTGAGCCTGCTGTCGCTAACCCGGGTTTCCGAATTCCTGTATTTTCAGTTTTAGGCGGCCCATCCATGACCCGACCCTACATCCGCTATACCCTGACCCTGGTCGCCGGGATCTTGGTGATCCTGGGCCTTGTGGGCGGGGCCAATATGCTGGTTGATCCCTACCGGATCTGGACCCTGGTCAGCGTAGACGGCATTAACGCGGCCAAGCCCCAGGCGGATAAGGTCGATCAGATGTTCAAGCCGCTGGCGGTCACGGCGCGGCAACCTCAGGTACTTTTCCTGGGCTCGTCGCGGGTGGCCTATGGCATGGACCCGCAGCACCCGGCGGTGAAGAAATTAGGGGAAGGCTATAATCTGGCCTTGCTGGGCGGCGAGATGGAATCCATTCGCCGTAATCTGGAACATGCTTTTTCGGTCGATCCGAAGATTACCCATGTGTTCATCGGCCTGGATTTTTTCGCTTTCAGCACGGAGTTGAAACCGCCGGATAACTTTGTGCCGGAACGGTTGCAAACCCGGTCGATGATCCTGTCCGACGTGATCGCCACCACCCTGACCGTGGATGCCACCCTCGATAGCCTGGAAACCCTGCTCTCCAACTACCAGGACCCAGATTTACAACGCTTTCTGCCCGACGGGAGTTTGACCGCCATCCCCATGGCGCGCCGCGTGGCCAAGGAGGGGATGATCGACCGGTTCGAAAAATCGTTGAAGCTCTATCTCAGCCCCACGCGGCTGGGGAACTACCAGCGCAGCGAGGCGGCCTATGCGGAACTGCAACGCATCATCGAGATGACCGAGGCCCATGACGCCCAACTCACCGCCTATATCAACCCGGTCCATGCGCTGCTGTTGGAGGCCACTCACGACACCGGGAATTGGCCGGAATATCTCGCCTGGCGGGAGCGCCTCGCGGCGCTGGCCCCGTACTGGGATTTTTCCGGCTATTCCAAGATCACGGGTGAGCCCGTGGCGTTCAAAATGGCCCATTGGTGGGATATTTCCCACCATCGCAAATCGGTGGGACATCAGGTGCTGGACCGGATGTTGACCAATGCCGACCAGCCCGGCGAAACCGGCGGTTTCGGGGTCTATGTGACCGCGGAAACCGTGGCGGATCGGGCGGCGCAGTTGGATGAGGAGCGCGCGGCCTGGCGGGCGGCGCATCCCGAAGACCTAACCTGGCTGGCAACGGAAACGGCGCGGATTAACGGGGCGGCGCCGCGCTGATATCGGCGAGCAGCCGTTCGTATTCGGCCACCATGCGGGCCACGGAAAAATCCGTTTCGACCCGTGCTTTGAGGGTGTCCGCATAGGCTTGCGCGGTCTCCGGTGCCGCGAGGGCGGATTGCACGGCGTTGGCCAGGCCGTCGATATCCTCGCTTTCAAACACGAAGCCGGAGGCATTGGCGCTGACCATTTCCAGAAATGGCGGAATATCGCTGCACACCACGGGAACGCCCGCCGATGCCGCCTCCAGAATCACGATCCCCTGGCCCTCGCTGCGCGACGGTGCGATGTAGAGCCGCGCCCGGGCGGTAATCGCCAAGGCCGTCTGCCGGTCCACCGATCCGGTGAACATGACGCGGGTATCGAGGCCAAGTTCGCCTGCCAGGGCTTGCATGGCCTCCAGATCCGGGCCGCCGCCCACCAGCACGAGGGGCAGGTCAAACCCCGGGTCCCTCTCCGCCAACTGCTGCCAAGCCCGCAAGGCGATATCCTGGCCCTTGTAAGGGCGGCAATTCCCCACGAGCACCGCGAAGGCGTCAGGTAAATTTTCCGGAAGGGGCGCCTCCGTCGGCGCTTCGGCGGGCGGCGTAAAGCCGTTATAGATCACCCGGGGCGGGTGGGGCAGGGAGGCCACCGCCTGGGTTTCCCGCGCCAGCCATTGGGAGACGGAAACCACCACCGCTGCCTTTTGCAGGCCCAGGCGAAACGCCCATTTCTGCAAGGGGCCGAGATTGGGGAAGTTCACCACATCCCCCCGGTGGGTGGTGATCATATATTCCGGGCCGCCGAACAGCCTCGCCATGGCAAAGGTCAGGTACATGGGGTGGGCGTAATGCAGATGGGCCACCGTGACGCCCTGTTGGCGGCAGAATCGCGCCAGCCGCCAGGCCATCAAGGGTAAAAATATCAGCCAGGTGAGGAGCTTTTTTATCTCGCCCGAATGTTTGGGCGGCACTGGCAGGCGCAGGCCAAAATAGGGGCGGCCTTCCGCATCGGTCATTGCCGTGGGCGAAAGACAGGTCCAGCGCGGGGTCAGCAGGGTGACCCTATGGGTCGGTTCCAACCCGTGGATCAGGTCTTTGAGCATGGAGACGATGCCGCCCGGTTCCGCCGCATCCCAGGTCTGCTGCACCTCCAGCACATGGAAGCCCTTGGGCACGACCGCGACCCTAACCCGCGCGGCGCAGGATCAGCGCCCGTTTCTTGCCATTGGCGTCGGGAACGATCTCTGCCGACATGCCATCCTGGGCGGCGATCTTTTCGGCGAATTTGGCCAGCGGCGGGTATTTGGCGTTGCAGTAGTAGCGGGGCACCAGGGGCAGGAAGAAAAATTGGGTCAGGAATTTTTTGCGCCCCATGGTGCGGCCATAATCGGAATCCTTGTCATGGTCGAAAATGGCGGCCACGCCGCCAGGGGCCAGACGCTTGGCGATGATCTCGCACACGCTGAACTGTTGGCTGACGGGAAGCTGCTGCACAAGATCATAGGCGAAAATGCGGTCGATTCCCGTCTCGGTACCGGGAAAGGTATAGGCGGCAGGGTCGCTGGCATCGCCGGTGCGCAGATCGGCACCCTCGGCAAAGGCGCCCAGCCGGTTGCGCGCCAAATCCACCATGCCGTCGGAAAGGTCAAAACCCATGAAGCGCGGGGCTATCCCCTGTTGTGCCGTTACCGACTGCACATAGGCGAGCCAGGCGCCGGTGCCGCAGCCCGCATCCAAATAGGTGGCCCCGGTACCGGCCAGCCCGGGCATCAGGTGATCGGCGAGGATCTGCGCCACGAAGGCTTGCGCCTTGGGGGGATGGTCGAAATCCGCTTCGTAGACGCCGTCGGCCACCAATTGATTGAAGGACTCCCGCTGGCGTGATTGGTTGCCTGCTGTCATGTGGATTCCTTGACCTTGCTATTGCGTTCCAACTGGGATTCCCGCTTCACGCCGAATTTTTCCAAAAGCCGTTTCCAGCGGCCGCCCCGGCCCAGGAAATAGAGAAGTTCCAAACCATAGGCCATGAGTTTTTTCGGCGGATTCTGATAGGCTTCGTAGCCCAGCTCGCGCAGCAGCGGACCGGCGGTCATCTCAAAGACGATGCGCTGGTTCTGGCTCATCTCCCGCCGCCAGCGATCCACCTTGGAGGCCTGCAAAGGGCCATCGAGGCCGGGCCAGAGCCACATTTTTTCCTTCGGCACCCGGTTTTCCACGGTCTTGCCGAATTCCAGCATTTCCGGGTCGAAATCCAAACCACAGAAGGTGCATATCCGGCTCAGGGTCTCCTGTGGCTGCAGAACAAGATCTTCATAGCGGATGGCGAGGTACCGGTCTGGCCCCAGAATATCCCCCATACGCAGATTGGTGGACAGGCGCGACACCCAGGCCTCTGCGCATTCCGCAATATTGCCCGCGCCGTAGGGCATGGTCTGGTGCGACAGCGCCACATCTCGCCCGTCCCGGATGATATGCAAAAACCGGGCATCGGGAATCCAGCGGTTTACCCGGTGCATCTCCTCCAACGTGCCGATATCCATATTCGCCCAATAGGGCTTGCCATGGGCTTGGGCATAAGCGAGATGGGTGGCGGCGACCACGGATCCAAAATCTCCAATGCGGGCATTGCCTTGAATGGCGCAGCGGTCCAGGTCGGTGTTCCAAAAACCGACCCGTTCATGGGCAAGGACCGCGTCCACCAGGGCGATAAGGTCGGTCTCGGTTTGCAGATCGTTGAAATCTTTCTCCAGCCTGTCCGCGAACTGAAACCACATGTTGGCGGTGGCATGAGGCACGCCGATTTGGGGATGGGCGCCCACCACCATCGACAGCAAGGTGGTGCCGCTTCGGTCCATGCCGAACATGAAGACGGGTTTCACCATCGCCGTCATGATTTGCGCGGGCTTCCGCTGCGCTTGGCCGCCGGGGCTTCAGGGTTTTGTGCTGGGGCGGCGGTGGTTCTGTGGCGACCAGGCTGATTCTTCGAGGGGTCGGGCTTGCGCATGGCGAGGAACCCGGTTTGCTCGTCAATATCCTTCACATTATCGTTCTTGAAAGACCAGAACATAATATAAACGAAGGCACCAATGCCGAGAATAAGGAAATAGACGGTTTCAAGCATCGACGGCTCCCGCAACTGATGGCGACCGTCTTATCACGAGGATGCCCATGGCACAAACAGGTCTGGCCATTTCACTGCCCTATTCCGGAAAAATGGTATAAGGTCAGCACCAGCGTAAAAGACTTCACCAAAGCGGAACCTCTCCCCGGCATGCGATCACTCCTCGTTCTTCTGATAGCGATGTCGGCGGTTTTCAGCACTTTAATTCTGCCGCATCTGGGGATTCTGACCTGGTTCTGGATTTCCATCCTCAACCCCCACCGTCTCACCTGGGGGATTGCCCAAACCTTTCAGACCGCGATGATGGTGGCGCTGGCCACCGTGGTTAGCTTTGCGATTTCCAAGGAAAGCAAGAAACTTCCCTGGAACGGGGTGACCATTATTCTGCTGGTGTTTTTCGGCTGGACGCTATTCACCTCGATCTTCGCCCAGGCGCCGGCGCCGGCGGTCGCGAAACTTATTCTGGTGGCCAAGATCGTGGTGATGAATTTCGTGGCGATTATCTTGATAAACAGCCGCGAGCGGATCCATGCCCTGTTGTGGATTTTGGTGCTGTCGCTCTGTTATTTCGGGGTCAAAGGGGGCATTTTCACCATTCTTTCTGGCGGCAACTATATGGTTTTTGGGCCGGAAAGAAGCTTTATCGGCGCCAACAATGCCCTCGGCATGGCGCTGACCATGGCTATTCCGATCATCCTGTATATGGCCAGCGTCAGCCGTCTAAATTATATCCGCTGGGGTCTGTGGTTCTCTGCCCTGCTCTGCGCGGCTTCCGTGGTTTCCACCCATTCCCGTGGCGCATTCTTGGCATTGGCGGCCATGGGGTTGGTCCTGATTACCCGTTCAAAACGAAAAGCATTAATGTTGATCGTCGCCGCGGCCGCCGCGGTGGGTGGCTTTTTCTTCATGCCCGATAGCTACTGGGAGCGGATCGGCACCATCGATAATTATGATGAAGATCGATCTGCCATGGGGCGCATCATTATGTGGGAGTTCGCCATTGATGTGGCCGTCGACAGACCAATCCAGGGAGGTGGGTTTAATGTGTTTGATGCCCGCCACCTCTGGTCAAAATATGGGCTGGCGGCGGAAGATGCCCGGGCGGTTCACAGCATCTATTTCGAGGTATTGGGAGAACACGGATTCGTTGGCTTGGCGCTATATCTGACCATGGGGCTGGTGGGATTGGTGTACGCCGGGCGCCTTCGGCGGGTCCATGTGCGCGATCCCAACGATGCGTGGGTCAATGATCTGGGCGGCGCCATTCAGGTGGCGTTGGTTGGGTTTGCGGTGGGCGGTGCCTTCCTTAACAAAGCCTATTTCGATTTTTACCTGATCTTGTTGGCAGTGTTGGCCAGTTCCTACAACGTGATGGTCAAGCGCGGCTACTTCGCCTCGGCGCGCTCCCGCCGGATCGCGCAGAGGCAAGCCGCGAAGGAAGAAATGGTCGGGGTTCAATCGGCGCGGAAGGTATCCAGGTAATAAGTGATCACCTGCGATAGGGGGTGGTTCTTGTCCTTGCGCACGAAATCCTGGGCGACGCCTTCCACCAGATTACGCTGTTCAAGGGTAAATCCCTTCACCCATTTGGTATCCAGTTTGATCCGTATCCCGCTTTCGCGCATGGAATTGCCGAGTATGTGATGCTCGGTTTGGGACAGGTCATCTGGCAACGGTTCCCAGGTGAGGCCGAGTTTCCGGAACAGGGGGCCAAGGCCGTTTTCAGGGTCGGCGCAGAAATCTTCATAATAGATCTGGGTGTAGTCTTCGGCTTCGGAGAAAACCCGAATGACGTTGAGATGGGAGTCAATCCATTTGCGGACACTTTCCTCGGCGCCCATGCTTTTGTTGCGCATGTGTGACAGCGTGACCCCGCGAAAGTCCCGATAGAGTTGCACAGGAAACAGGTCTAAGGATGGTATCCGCCGCAGGCGCCGCCACCGGTAGGGGCTGTGGGAATTATCCACGTAGACATCGGCTTTGGAAAAGGCCAGTGCGGTATCGATAAACAGGGCATTGGCAGCATCTTGCGCGGCCAAACGCCCCTTAAATGGCGGCAAAGCGTTGAGCGCCGCATCGCGGGTATGTTCCAGAAAGTTGCTTTGCACCCTCGGTAAAGAGAAGGTGAGCCACCAATTGAGGCGCTCATTGTCTACGGCTCGGTAGTTGGTGCCAAATTCGTTATAGGCAAAGGGGAGCCCTTTGGCCTCGAAGGTGGTTTTCATCTGCGAGAAGAAGGCGCATTCCTGCAGGCGCTGCCCGCAGGAACAGAAAAAATCTTCATGGTCAGGGAAAGGAAACCCCACCGTGTGGCCGACCGTGAACATACGGGAATGGTTGGTCAGGGCGAAGGACAGCAAGGTCGAGCCGGAAAAGGATAAGCAGGCGATGTAGACGACCTTGTGGGCCATTACCCCCTCCCGAGCGCTGTTTTCAGCCGTTGCGGCAGGATATGGCGGGCGAAATCCGCGCCCCCGACCAGACTGAACGGAAAGGCTGCGACCAAGCCGCCGCGCTCGCGCCGCGTGTTCAGCCAGTCCTTTTTGTAGGAATCATCGCCCCGGCCAAAATCAATCTCGTCGATCCCGGTTTCGTTCAGCACCGCATCCGTCAGAAACACCGACAGGATCGACCCCACGGATTGTTTCTTGAAATCCTCGTCATAGGCCAGCTTGTAAATGGTTGCCCGACCATTGAAGACAAGCCAGACCTGCGCTGCGGCGGGTACGCCATCCACTTTCAACACACCCATGCGCAACGTTCCTGCCTCAGCGGCGGCGCGGGCCAGTTCCCGCACGAAATTGGGATAGGGCTCTGGTTGTTTCCAACTCTTGGCATAAATGGCGTCGTAATCGGCCATGGCGGCGTCCAGCCCGACGGAATCCGTCACCAAAATCATCTCTACCTGATGGTCCCGCTCCAGGGCCTTGCGTTTCCGCTTTATCGTATTTTTGAGCTTGGAGGGGCGGTCTGCCATGTAGGCGTCCAGGCTCTTGCCCGCGGTGTCCTCATACCAGTTCACGAAATGATGGTAGCGATGCAGCGCATAGCCTGCCTTGCGAAGCGCATTGCAGAAGGGGTCTAAGAGGGCGGATTCCTCCGGCAATGAATCCAACCAAAGACTGTGAACCGGGGTTTTCGCCGCCCGCAATCCCCGCGCCAACCGATTCAGCGCTTCAGATAACGGGGCATTGGGGCGCAGCATCGGTTGATACTCCATGGAGTACATATTGGTGAGGCTCGCGAATTTACCGGGTTTTGAACATTGCAAGGGGAGCAACGCCTCCGGCTGCCCCTGGTCATCGGTGGACAGGGCGAATCGACAGGCCGTGCCGGGGGCCACGGCCGAGGCGACAAGACAATGCCACCAGGCGGCGCTGTCATAAAAATTTCCCGCAGGGGTCGGGGCAAAAAGCGCCGCGCCGGCCGCGGGCAAGGCCTCCAAATCGTCGTAAAAAGTCACCGACATGGCACGACCAATCCCTTTTGTCGCAAGGTCCCAAAACAGAGGGGGGCGAACCGGGCGGGCCCGCGGTCGCTGACCCTAACGGAATAGGCGTTGCGAAACCAACGAAAATACTGTCAATTAACGCCGACCCGAACGCGCCGTTGATCCTGATCCACGCGTCGGCTGTCGTGATCGATGCGCCCCGCTGCGCCTGTCAATTTCCATCGACCAAGGTTGCCCAAGGATCATGCCGCATTCCCCCGCGCCCAATACCCTTGCGACCCAGTGGCGTCGGCAAGAGCATGCGGCAAAATCGCCGTTCTTCCAAACCTGGGATTGGTTGGGAACCTGGCATGCCCTGACCAGCGCCGAGGCGGCGCCGGAACCGTTGATTCTGGAAGCTGACGGGAAAACCAATGGTCTGGCGTTCCTCTGCCACCAACGGGTTACCCGCCATCGGGTGCTGGGGGTCAACCGGGTGATTCTCAATGAAACTGGCCGCCCAACTTTTGATGGCCTCACCCTGGAATATAACGGGTTGGTGGCAGCGGATTCGGACCGCGAAGCGGCCTTCACCGCGTTCATCGATACCTTGGCGCAGGATACCCGCTGGGACGAAGCCCAGTTCAGCGGATTGGCGCCCGTGGAATATGATCTGCTAACCAGACTTTGCGCGGAACAGGGTTGGTATCCTTGGATTGTCGATGAAAAGCCATGCGATTACGTGGACCTGGCGGCCATCCGCGCAGCGGGGAAGGGTTATGAAGCCTCTCTTAGCCGCAATACCCGTTATCAAATCCGCCGGGCGCGAAAACTTTATGGCGGCGAAGACAGCGTCAAATTGGTCGCTGCCAAGACCACCGAGGAGGCCTTGGCCTTTTTCGAAGAGATGCGCGCGCCGCATCAAGTCTATTGGAATGCGCGGGGTCAATCCGGCGCCTACGCCAATCCATTTTTCGTGACCTTTCATAAAGAGCTGATCGCCCGATGTTTCGACAACGGCACCATCGACCTTCTCCGCTGCGAGGCTGACGGGCAGCTCATTGGGTATCTCTATAATTTCGTCTCCCACGGATGTGTTTACGCCTATCAATCCGGATTCGACTATAGCGAGGACCCGAAGGTGAAGCCGGGTCTGGTGACCCATTGCGCGGCGATTAACCACTATTTGGACGCGGGTTGCGGGCGCTATGAATTCATGGCGGGCGAGGCCCAACATAAAAAAAGCCTGGGTACCGACCGATATATGATGACGTGGTTGGTGGCCCAGCGTCCGCGCTTGAGGTTACAGGCGGAAAGACTGTTGCGCCAGTGGCGCGCCCGGATGCGGGACCGTCGCGCCGCCGCTGAGTCCAACTAAGAACGGGCGGAAAGGGAGCCTGATGGGGTTTATTTTCGGATGGATAGGGGGTGCGGCGGGGACGGCTGAGCCGGTTTTGCAACGCATGGCCAAACGCCAGGGGTTGGCGATAGCGGATATCACCCCGGCAGTGTCGCAAAATAGCTGCCTCGCGGTGGGCGGCCCGGCGGCCTCGCTATATAGCGCCCCCAACGGCACGCAAAGCGCTGCGGTCAACGGGACCCTGGAATGGTATGATCCCGACCTGGCGGTAATTGCAGAGGAATATGGCCCTGGGCCGGCATTGATCGAGGCTTTCGGTCGATATGGGCGGGACGCCCCGCAGCAAATCGGGGGTGCGGCCGCTTATGCGATTTTGGACCATCAGTCTGAGACGCTTTTGGTGGCGATCGATCGTTTGGCTGTCACCACCTTGTGTTTGGCCGATATCCCGCAAGGGGGGACGGTATTCGGTTCGACGGCGGATCTGGTATCCGCCCACCCGGATGTGCCCACGGTGGCCGATTACCAGGCGATTTACGAACTTTTGTATTTCACCCGTATCCCCGCACCACGGACCATCTACCGCGATATACGAAAGCTTCTCCCCGGTCAGGCGCTGTGGCAGGATCGCCAGGGTCGGCAGGTGGAAACTTATTGGAAAATGGCGTTTTCCGAGGATTCCGCCGCTGGGGAAGCCGCTCTCGGCAAAGAGCTGCTGGAGACGTTGGAAGCAGCCGTGCAGCGGGCAGGTGTGGGCTGTGCACCGACCAAGTTGGGGGCCTATCTCAGCGGCGGGCTGGATAGTTCTACGGTCGCCGGTCTTCTGGCCAAGGTTGCGCCGACCAATGGCGGGGCCTTCTCCATCGGGTTCGATGCGGAAGGATTTGATGAAATGGTTTATGCCCGCCAGGCGGCCAAACATTTCGGCATAGAATTGCATGAGCATTACGTGACCCCGGCGGAGGTGGAAGCGTTTGTCCCGAAAATGGGGACGCTGTATGACGAGCCTTTCGGCAATGCCTCCGCCGTGCCCGCCTATTACTGCGCGAAGATGGCGCGGGAAGCCGGGGTCGATTGCCTGCTTGCCGGGGATGGCGGCGACGAGATTTTCGCGGGCAACGAGCGCTATGTGAAACAGTTTGTTTTTGAACGGTATTTCAAGCTCCCCAAGCCGGTGCGGGAAAAATTTCTGGAGCCGGTCCTGCGGCACTTGCCGGGTCGCGATTCCTTTCCCCTTACGCGAAAGGCCTGGAGCTACGTGAACCGGGCGAATATCCGCCTGCCACAGCGGATGGAAAGCTATAATTTCTACAACGATATCGCTGTTTCGGACATTTTCGCCCCTGACCTATGCACAGAAATCGATCCGAACGGCGTAAACGCGGTGCTGGAAGACCATTATTGGTTGGCCGAGCCTGCCTCCACGCTCAATCGAATGATGTATCTGGATATCCGCACCACCTTGTCGGACGACGATTTGCGTAAAGTGGTCCGGACCGCCGATCTGGCGGGGGTTGGTGTTAGATTTCCGCTTTTGGATCAGGCGGTTGTCGATTTCGCCGCACGGGTGCCGTCAGACCTGAAAATCCGTCATAACACCCTGCGTTATTTCTACCGAAACTCCCTGCAAAACTTCTTGCCGCAAAGCACATTGGATAAATCCAAGCACGGGTTCGGCCTGCCCTTCGGCCATTGGCTTAAAAGCGATCAAAATCTTGCCGCATTGACCGACGACGCTTTAGCAAGCCTGCGGGATCGTGGCATCTTCCAAGACTCTTTCCTGGAAGGGTCGCGGGCGCAGCATCGCGATGGGCATGCGTCGTTTTATGGAGAGGTGGTTTGGGTTCTTGTTGTGCTGGAGATGTGGCTTAATAATCACCCGCACCTCACGTTAAAGTGAAAGAATAAGTACGGTTTCAAATGACGCGGCTGCGTAAAGGTCTTATAGATACCTTCATGCCGTGTGATGTAGGTCACATTTCCTTTGGTGCCGGCGTGGCAGAACTTGGAGCCGCTTTGGGGGATCAGGCGCAAGGGAAGGTAGCGGACGGGGTTGCTTTGAATGAAAGAGTTACTTGAACAGGTCGTCGCTGCATTGCCAGCGATTTGGCGGCGGCGCTGGATCGGTTTGGTGGTGGCCACGCTCGTGTGCACCGTAGGGTGGTTTGCGGTTACCTTTGTGCAAGATAAATATGTATCGCAAACCCGGGTCTATGTGGATGCGCAGCAGCTGTTGAAGCCGCTGTTGAGCCGGTTGACTGTTGATATCAACCGCGCCCGCGAACTGCAGATCCTGCAGCAGACCCTCGTGAGCACCCCGAATCTGGAGCGGGTACTTCGCATCACCAATATGGATGCCGAGGTCACGGGTGACCGGCAAATGCAATCTCTCATTAGTGAGGTGCGGAGCCGGATTAACGTGCAATCGGGCCGCAATAACCTGTTCCGGATCAGCTATGAAAGTGATGATCCGGTCAATGCCCGCGATGTGGTGCAGGCGCTGTTGGATATTTTCATGGAATCCAATCTGGGGTCGTCGCGCCGAGAGATGGATAGCGCGCAACGCTTTTTGGAAGACGAGACCCGGCGCTATGAAGCGCTACTCAATAAAAAAGAAGAAGAAATCGCCCGGTTCCGTCAGGACAATGTTCAGTTTCTGGGCGGCGGTGGCCAATATTACCAACGGGTGGAAAATGCCCGGGCGCAGATCGCCGCCATTAAAGGCACCTTTGACGAGGTGACTTCCCGAGCGGAAGAACTGGAGAAGCAACTCGCGACCGTTCCCGAATTTTTCGAAACGGATGCGAATACGGTTGATTCCGGTGGTCCTTCGTCTGGCACCGAAGAGCGCATCCTGCAAATGGAAAGCCGGTTGGACCAACTTCTGTTGACATATACGGAACGTCATCCGGATGTGCAGGCCGTACGGCGGCGCCTGGCCGGTCTGCGGGCTGAATTGGAAGCCGAAATGAATGCCAACCCCGATGATTCGGAGGGTGATTCATCGGGTTCCAACAAGATCAAGGCCCCCAACCCGGTTTATGAATCCATCAAGACCCGATTGATCGAATTGCAAGGCGAATCCGCGGCCTTGCAAACCAAGCTGACCACGGCGCAAGCGGGCCTTGAAAAGCTGGAAGAACTCGCCGATAAGATCCCCGAGGTGGAAACCGAACTCTCCCGCCTTGTACGTGATCACGGGATCATGAAGTCGAACTATGCGGAACTGCGCTCCAGCCAGGAAAAGGCCGCCATCTCTGAAAGTCGTGATACGGAAGTGGAGAAAGTCCAGTTCCGCATTATCGAGCCGCCGCAAGTCCCAAAAATTCCGGTGGGGGTCAAGCGTTCCGCCCTGGTCACCACGGTTTTGGGCGTGGCCGCGGCGGCGGGGCTGGGTATCTGCATCGTCTTCGTCTTGTTCCAAAAAACGTTCTACAGCCCGCGCACATTGGCCGATATCACGGGCCTGCGGGTTTTGGGCACCGTCGGCCAGTCTTCCGGTGGGGATGCCAGTGTGATGCGGTTGGCCCGCCATGTGCCCTTCTTGGCCGCGGCAGCCATCCTGGTCGGTACCTATGGCAGCTTAATGATTTACGAACGGAATGTGGGCTTGAATAACCTGGTGCCGGAACAAACACGGGCGCAGATGCTGGAGCGCATGCCTGCCTTTCTGCAAGACCGTTTGAAATAGGCATTTGCGGGAGTCCAGCCATGAGCCTTATCGAAAAAGCGGTCGAAAAGAAAAAGGGCGAAGCTCAGCCCGATTCCAAGGCTGAAAAGAAAGCGGCGCCCGCTGCGGAACAGGTGGAGAAGCCCGCGGAAACGGTGACTGCGTCGGCTACTTCAGCCCCAGCCCCAGCCCCAGCCCCGCAGAGTGCACCGGCGTCGCCGTCTACCGCGGCCACCGCCAAACCTGCGGCGGAAGCGGCAGCGCCGCAACCGGCGGAAGCACCGGTAAAGGGCGCCCCGGAAGGACCCATGATTCAGATCGATCTGGATCATCTGACCGACGAAGGCTTGCTGAGCCCGAAGAAAAGTCGCAGCAACCTGGCGGAAGAATTCAGGGTCATCAAGCGGGGCCTGTTGGAAAAGGCAATGGATCCGGCCGGGGGGCGGAACAACCTGATCATGGTGACCAGCGCCGCGCCGCGGGAAGGAAAAACCCAAACCGCCGTGAATCTGGCCATGTCCATCGCCAAGGAAGTCGATCTTTACGTGATGCTGATCGACGCCGACCTCAGTCGGCCTAAGGTTCTGGACCGTCTGGGGATCGAGAAATCGAAAATATCCGGGTTCCTTGGCCTGACGGATTTGCTGGAACGCCCGGAACTGGACGTGCGGGATGTCATCCTGAAAACAAATATTCCCAACTTCTCTCTCATTTCTTCCGGTAAACAGCACCCCTTGGGGACGGAGTTGTTGGCCAGTCAACGCGCCCATACCATTATCGAGGAAATTGCCAAACGTTATCGAAACCGGATCATAATTTTTGATACGGCGCCTGTGCTGGCAAGCAGTGAAGGCGGTGCGCTGGAGCCCCATGTCGGCCAGATCGTGTTTGTGGTCGAGGCGGAGCGCACCAAGGAAGAGATGGTGATCGAGGGGTTGGAAATGCTCGATGCGGACGAGAAAATCGGGTTGATTCTAAACAAGGTCAAAACCCGCTTCTTGATCGGCGGCCCCTCGGGGTACTACGGCAAATACTACTATCAGTATAAATCGTAGATCCAACCCGGTTTACGTGGTTCAGGAAGGGATGCCAGCGCCAATGACAGCCCCTCATCCGGTGTGACATGGTGACGACTTCGGCGCCCGCCCCGTCCCCTTCCAGCATGGGCTGGATCACGGCAAACCTGTTGTTTGCCGTGGCGTTGGCGGCCATTGGGTGGCTTTATTGGGGCGCACTTTCCTCCATGGCTGTGATTTGGTGGAACACCACCAGTTATCAGCATTGCATGTTGGTGGTCGCTGTTGTCGCGATCATGATTTTGTTGCGGCGCCGGGTCATTGCCCAAGCCAATCCGCGGCTCAATCTCTTCGGTGCGCTTATTGTCTTCGCCGCCTCCATCGGCTGGCTGTTGGGATGGTCTGCCGGGGCCAACATCGTGCAGCATTTCGCCATGGTTTTGCTGTTTCAGGGGTTGGTCCTGGCCCTATATGGCTGGCAAGTGACCCGCCGCATGGCGTTTCCCATGTTTTATCTGTATTTCGCCGTGCCGGTGGGGGATGTCCTGATCGCCCCCCTGCAGTCGATCACCGCTGATATTGTGGTCTATGCGCTACAAGTCCTCGGCGTACCGGTGTTTCGCGAAGGCTATTTGATCCAGACCCCCAGTGCCGATTTCCACGTGGCGGAAGCCTGTTCCGGGCTGAAATATCTGGTGAGTTTTGTCGCCCTAAGTGCCCTGCTGGCAGGCGTTTTCTTCCGCACGACCTGGAAACGATTGGTGGTGCTGGTGTTCGGGGTCATTGTGCCTATTCTCGCCAATATGGTGCGGGCGACGGCGGTGGTCCTGACGGTTATCTACAGCGATGGGGAATATGGCGCCGGTCAGGATCACATCCAGGCGGGCCGGGTACTGTACGCCGCCATATTGCTCGGTTTTATCTTCATTTGCGCCCGGTTCATGGAGGCGAAACCGCTTTCTGCCGACTCCGTTCCCGCTTTCGCCCCGCCATTGCCCGCAACCCGATTGCGGGCCGCCCCCCTTCTGATCTTGTTGCTCGCCTTTGCCCCTGCGCCGATCTACGCCTACCATTTGGAACAGTCGCTGGCGTCTCCAACGGATACTGACCTGAAGCGGGTTCTTGGTGTACCCCGGGAGTGGGAGGTGGCAACCGATGGGGCCTCCTTGGTCTGGCCTGAATTTGTCGGCGCCACAGGGGTGGATTTTGCCAGCTATCGTCAGGATGGGATGCAGGTGGACATCGCCGTTGCGCTGTTCGATGCCTATCGACCGGATGTGGAGATCGCCGGGGTCGGAGATAGCCTGTTCGCCGTCAGACCCTGGTCGGTTTACCAACGGGGTCGTCGCACGGTGGCCTCCCGGGGTAAAGAATTCCCGGTCATTTACCAGCATGTGGGAACCCGGCAGCAAAAACGGGTCAGCATGCATTGGTATTGGCTGAATGATGAGACTTATGCCAATCCCTGGCAGTTCAAGCTGGCGCGCATGATCGGTATTCTGTTGGGCCGCGAAGGACCGGGCGGCTTGGTTGTGATCTCCAGTGGCTACCGTTTGACGCCTAATCAAGGCGTGCAGACGATTCGATCTTTCTTAAAATCGATTCAAGGCGCGGAAACCGCCGCAAATGGTTGAACCATTGCTGCAAATGCGAATAATACCTGAGATACCTGATCTGAAACCTTTTCGGTAAAACTAAATGTGTGGAATCGCCGGCCTTTACTACCCCCAGGGGGGCCGCCCCGTTGATGGCGACCTTGTCGCCCGCATGCGCGATACGCTTTCTCTGCGCGGGCCCGATGATGCGGGACTGTATGTGGGCGATGGCGTTGGATTGGCCCATCGCCGTCTGTCGATTATCGACCTTGCGGGCGGGCATCAGCCCATGTTCAATGAAGACGGTACCGTCTCTGTTGTTTACAATGGCGAGATCTATAATTTTCAGGAATTGTTCGAAGATCTCAAAGCCGCGGGGCATATCTTCCAGACCCACAGCGATACGGAAGCCATCGTCCACGCCTGGGAGGAATGGGGGCCGGACTGCGTCAAACGCTTTCGCGGCATGTTCGCCTTTGCGCTGTGGGACGACAACAAGAAACAGCTTTTCCTGGCGCGGGATCGGTTAGGGATAAAACCCCTGTATTACGCCGCGCTGGCGGATGGCACCGTTCTTTTTGGGTCGGAACTCAAGGCGCTGATGGCGCATCCCGATCTACCCCGGCGGATAGATCCTCAGGCAGTAGAGGATTACTTCGCCTACGGTTATGTGCCGGATCCGAAGACTATTTTCGCCGATGTGAAAAAGTTGGCGCCGGGGGAAACCCTGTTGATCCGTCGTGATGCGGGGGGCGCAGTCCCACAGCCCGTTTCTTATTGGTCTTTGGATTTTCGCCAGCCCGAGGCGGCGTCCGAGGCAGATATCTCCGCCCAACTGATCGACACTCTGCGCGAGGCGGTGAAAATCCGGCTCTTGTCGGATGTGCCCTTGGGGGCATTTTTATCTGGCGGGGTGGATTCCAGCGCCGTCGTCGCCATGATGAGCCAAATTTCCCCCGATCCGGTGGATACGTTTTCCATCTCCTTCGCGCATAAGGATTATGACGAATCCAATTATGCCGCCCAATTGGCGAGCCGATACGGCACCGCCCATCATACCCGGCAGGTGGACCCGGAATCCTTCGATCTGATCGATCAATTGGCCGCCATGTATGACGAGCCTTTCGCAGATAGCTCCGCCATGCCCACCTATCGGGTCTGCGCCCTGGCGCGCGAACGAGTGACGGTGGCCCTGTCCGGCGATGGCGGGGATGAGGTGTTTGCCGGCTACCGGCGGTATCGCTGGCATAACTATGAGGAACAGGTCCGGCGGCTTCTGCCCGATCCCGTCAGGGGGCCGCTGTTCGGGCTCGCCGGTCAGCTTTATCCGAAAATGGATTGGGCGCCGAAGGTTCTGCGGGCGAAATCCACCCTGCAGGCCGTGGCTAAATCCACCATCGAAGGTTATTTCGACAGCATCTCCATCGCCAATGACGCAATCCGCGGGAAGTTGTTCAGCGCGGCCATGCAGCGGGACCTGCAGGGCTACCATGCCCGCAACGTCCTGCAGACCCATTTCGACGCGGCGCCGACGGATGATCACCTGTCCCGGGTGCAATATGTGGATCTTAAAACCTATTTGCCCGGCGATATCCTGACCAAGGTGGACCGCACCAGCATGGCGGTTTCATTAGAGGTGCGGGTGCCAATCCTGGATCATAAATTCGTGGAATGGTCCACCCGCGTGCCGCCCGCCATGAAGTTGGCGGGCCGGGAAGGCAAATATATCTTCAAGAAAGCACTGGAACCCCATGTGCCGTCAGACCTTTTGTACCGTCCGAAAATGGGCTTCGCCGTGCCCATTGGCGCTTGGTTCCGGGGGCCGCTCAAGGATCGGGTGCGGGCCATGGTCACCGGGCCGAGGCTGGCGGATACGGGCCTGTTTGATCCCGCGTACCTCACCCGCTTGGTGGACGACCATACCAGTGGCCTGCGCAATCATGATGCGGTGCTCTGGTCCTTGCTGATGTTCGATGGGTTCTTGGGGCAGATGGAGAAGACCGCCGCCTAAGGGGCTGCTCAGCGGCTCTGTATCTGATACCAAAACGCGCCGATCTTTTCGTGGATATAGAGGTAACTGGCGGCCAAGGCGCCGTATTGGGGCAGGAAATCCATCGGATCTGTGCGGCCCGTGCCGGTAAAGCCCGTAGCGGCGGGTATTGCTCGGATGGCGGTGGTCGAAAACGCCTGCAGGGCGCGGGGCATATGCCAGGCATGGGTGACCAACAACACCGTATCGATCTTCTTATCCTGTAAGAGAGCGGCGGAAAATTTGGCATTCTCCAGGGTGTTGCGGGACCGAGCCTCACGCCAAACCCCGTCGATCTTATGTTCTTCTTGCAAGCTGTCTGCCATGACGTCGGCCAGCACGCCTTCGCGCACAGGCCCGCCGCTGACCACGATCGGGAGCTGATATTTCCGGTACAGATGGACGCCATATCGCAAGCGAAACAGAGTGAGGGGCCCCGGCGCCGGGCCCTCATATTCCGGCGCGTAATCATCCATGCCTGCCGACAGGATAACAATGGCTTGCGCCTGTTTCGCCTGGGCGTCGGTCAGGGGCTCAAGGCCGCCTTCCAGCCGATAGAGCAGACCGTAACCCATATAGGGGGTGGAAAACCAATATAGAAAAAAGGCAAGGGCGATCAGGACCCACCGCCCGGTCCGGCGGCCCCGTCCAGCCAGGAGGGCGCCTAGAAGCAGCAGGATAACAAGCACCCCGGGGAACAAAGCCAAGCTTTTTACCA
>JBMYUJ010000028.1:0-36757 GCA_049605255.1 Magnetospiraceae bacterium | reverse complement strand
CACAACCATGAGCTGGCAAGGGCAAATCCTGCGGGTTAATCTCACCGCGGGGACCTGCAAGGCCGAACCGCTGAACCTGGACTGGGCCAAGCAATTCATCGGCCAGCGCGGTTTGGCGAGCAAATATCTGTTGGAGGAGATGGACCCGGCGGCGGAAGCCCTGGGCCCCGACAATAAGTTGATCATTGCCACCGGGGCGTTGACCGGCACGTCGGCGCCCACCGCCGGGCGGTCTTCCGCCGTGTGCAAGAGCCCGCTGACCAATACCATTGCCGCCTCCAACACGGGTGGCTATTTCGGCGCCGAGGTGAAGATCGCCGGGTGGGACATGATCATCTTCGAGGGCCGCGCCAACAGCCCCGTCTATCTGTCCATCGTCAACGATCAGGCGGAACTGCGCGATGCCAACCACCTGTGGGGCAAAACGGTGTGGGAGGTCGAACCCGCCATCAAGAAAGAGGTCGGCCATCCCAGCACCAAGGTTGCCAGCATTGGCCGCGCCGGGGAAAACGGCGTGCTGTTTGCCTGCATCATGAATGATGTGGACCGTGCCTATGGGCGGTCCGGCGTGGGCGCCGTGATGGGCTCGAAAAATCTGAAAGCCATCGCCGTGCGCGGCTCGAAGGGCGTGCGGCCCGAGAACCCCGCCGGGTTTGCCGATGTGGTCACTCGCATGGCCGGCGAGGTCTCCGTCAGCCCGGTGCGCAAGCGGTTCGAGGCCCGGGGCACCCTGCCCATGATGGATACCACCAACGCCTGGGGCAGCCTGCCCACCCGCAACGCCCGGGATGTGCAGTTCGAAGGCACGAAGGGCATCAATTCCGATGCCATGCTGCGCACCCGCACCACGGACGGCAAGGCGAACCTGAAAACCAACAAGGCCTGCTTTGCCTGCACCATTGCCTGCGGCCGGGTCGCTCAGTTGGACCCCACCCATTTCTCCGTCAAGGGCAAGGAGGGCGGCGCCCGCTACACCAAGCCCGGCGGCGGCCTGGAATATGAATCCGCCTTTGCGCTGGGCCCCATGTGCGGGGTCGATGATATCGAGGCGGCGACCTATGTGAACCATCTGTGCAACGAAGACGGCATGGATCCCATCTCCCTCGGCGTGACCATCGCCACCGCCATGGAGCTGTTCGAAGAGGGCGTATTGACCGAGGCGGATACCAACGGCATCGCCCTGCGCTTTGGCAGCGCCGAGGCCATGGTCCATGCGGCCGAGCTGACCGTGGCCAATACGGGCATCGGCCGGGAAATCGCCCTGGGCGCGCAGCGCCTGTGTGAAAAATACGGGCGGCCGGAATTGTCGGTCACCGTGAAGGGCCAGGAAATTCCCGCCTATGATGGCCGGGCCATGAAGGGCATGGCGCTGGCCTATGCCACCTCCAGCCGGGGCGCCTGCCATATGCGGGCCCGTCCCTTTGTCAGCGATTTCAAGACCCTGGATCTGGACGGCAAGGCCAAAGTGGTGAAGGACACCCAGGATATGGTCAGCGCAGTGGATTCCTCGGGCCTCTGTGCCTTCGTGATGAATGCGGTGCCGTTCCCCTATCTGGTGGAGCTGCTGGATAACGCCCTACCCGGTACCTGGACCGAAGAACGCCTGTTGCAGGCGGGCGAGCGAATCTACACGGTGGAGCGCTTGTTCAACCTGCGCGCGGGCCTGACCGGCAAGGACGATACCTTGCCCCATAAGATGTTGAAGGAGGCCGCCAAGAGCGGCGCGGCGCAAGGGCAGGTGGTCGACCTCGCGCCCATGCTGGCGGATTACTACGCCCTGCGCGGCTGGGATGAAAACGGCGTGCCCACCAATGCAACCCTGGACCGGGTCCAACCGTGACCGTCTCCATCCGGGTGTTGACGGGGCGGGAGGAATTGCCAGCGCTGTTCTCGGCGGAAGGCACCTTGGAAACCCCCGAGCAACCAGGGGAAACCTTGGCCGCGTTCATGACCCGGATCGGCTTGGACGCCATCACCGATCTTTCCACCTTGGTGAATGGCAAACCCGTGGCGCCAGAAGACCGTGCAGCGCGGGTGCTGGTGGCGGGCGATGAGATCACGGCATTTCCCGCCATGGAGGGCGGCTGATGGGAAAACCCCTGATTGGCATTACGCTGGATTCCGAACCGGCGGGGGGCTGGTCCGCCATGCCATGGTATGCGCTGCGGGAGAATTACTGCGATACGATTACCGAGGCGGGCGGCATCCCGCTCGCGCTGCCCCATGAGCCAGACCTGGCCGAGGCCATGCTTGCCCGCTTAGATGGAATCCTGATCACAGGTGGCAATTTCGATGTGGACCCGGCAATGTTCGGCGCGGCGGAACGACATGCCACCGTGATCACCAAGGATCGCCGCACCGCCTTCGAAATGGCCCTGACCCGGGGCGCCCTCGCCGCAAATAAACCGGTGCTGGGCATCTGCGGCGGGCAACAGCTATTGCATGTGTTGCTGGGCGGCACGCTGATCCAACATATCCCCGATACGGTGCCGGATGCCCTGGCCCATGAACAGCCCAACCCCCGCACCGAACCCGGCCACGCGGTCACCGTGTTGGAAGGCTCATTGCTGCACCGGATCACCGGGGAACTGAGCTTTTCGGTCAATTCCGCCCATCATCAGGCGGCGGCGGACGAACCGGCGGGTGTGCGGGTATCGGCCCGAGCCCCGGATGGGGTGATCGAGGCCATCGAGGCGCCGGACAAACGTTTTTGCCTCGGCGTGCAATGGCATCCGGAATATCATATCAGCCCGGCGGACGGGCGCATTCTTGCAGCCTTTGTCGCCGCTGCGGGTAAGGACCCTTCATGACGCAAGCAGAGACCGAGACGGAAAGCGCGCGCATCGCCAAGGTAATGGCGCGGGCGGGGCTGTGCTCGCGCCGCGACGCGGAACGCTGGATCGAGGCCGGGCGGGTATCGGTCAATGGCACGGTGCTGACCAGCCCGGCGGTGACCGTTACCCCCGCCGATCAGGTGCTGGTCGACGGCAAACCGCTCCCCACGGCGGCACAGACCCGCCTGTGGCGCTATCACAAGCCCGCCGGGCTGGTGACCACCCACAAGGACCCGGAAGGGCGCCCCACGGTATTCGACCGGCTGCCGCCGGAGATGGGACGGGTGATCTCCATCGGCCGATTGGACCTGACCACGGAAGGCCTGTTGCTGCTGACCAATGATGGCGCCATCGCCCGCCATATCGAACTGCCCGCCACCGGCTGGCAGCGGCGCTACCGGGTGCGGGTATGGGGCGATGTGGAGGAAAAGCAGCTCCAATCTTTGGCCAAGGGCATTACCGTGGACGGGGTCACCTATGGCTCCATCACCGCCACCCTGGATAAAGTGCAGGGCTCGAACGCCTGGCTCACCCTCTCCCTCGCGGAGGGCAAGAACCGGGAGGTACGCAAGGTGCTGGAACATTTCGGCCTGGCGGTGAATCGCTTGATCCGGGTCGCCTATGGGCCGTTCCAGTTGGGCAAACTGCCCAAAGGCGGCATCGAGGAAGTACGCGGAAAAGTGCTGCGTGAACAGCTTGGCATCGGCGGCAAACCCAAACCCACGCGCCATGCGGATCATCGCGGGAAGCCATAAGGGGCGGCGCCTGCAAGCCCCGCCGGGACGCACCACCCGCCCCACCGCCGACCGGGTCCGCGAATCCCTGTTCAACATCCTGAGCAATGGCATCGGCGGTATTGACTTGGCGGGCGCACGGGTGGCCGACCTGTTCGCGGGCAGTGGCGCCTTCGGGCTCGAAGCATTGTCGCGGGGCGCCGACTATGCCGCCTTTGTGGAGACGGACCGGCAGGCCCTCACCGCCTTGCGGGCCAATCTGGAGGCTTGCGGCGCAGGGTCAACGAGCCGAGTGCTGGCCTGCGATGCCACCCGCCTGCCCCGGGCCGACGCGCCGTTTTCCTTGGTTTTCATGGACCCGCCCTATGGCAAGGACCTGCCCCGCCCGGCATTGGAAAGCCTGATCAGCGGTGGCTGGGTCGCTCCGGGGAGCCTCGTTGTGGTCGAGACGGGCAAGAATGAAGACCTGCCCCCCCCGCCCGGCTTCGATATGCTGGATGCCCGGAAATATGGCGCCGCGAAAATCACCTTGCTCCTATGGCAGGCAACCGCCGAATAATCCGTTATTCGTCCGTTCCCGGCACCCGCCAGACCCCGTCCCCGGACCGGCAGGCGAGCCCAGGATACTCCCCCGCGATCGCAGCGCTGCCGGAAATCGTCCAGTGATAGCGGCGGCAATAGCCCCCCTTGCTGGTGCGCAAGGTGGCCACGGGTAAAATTTCACTCTTCAGGCGACCCAACCAGCGGGTAGCGGTTTGCCCTTGGGCCTGGGTTTCCAACACCCCTTGCATCTGTTTATTCAGGACGTTTCGAGTGCCTCGGGAGACGGCGTCAAGATCAGGGAGCACCGCCACTAATTCCTGCTGGCGAGAATCCCGGGAATAAAAGTAGTCTTCGCGGGTTTTAAGGACCTTTCCCAGCGTGGGCGCATAAGTGATGGTGCGCCGTTGAACCGCTTTTTGGCGCCCATAGCGGTAGCAGGTGGCTGTCACTGACTCGAAAACACCGCTCGCGACCGCCACTGGTCCTACCTCGGAAACGGTACATTCCCAATTGCGCAGGTATCGACGGACTTCCCCCGTGTTGCCGTCCGTCACCGTGTATGTGTCTTGATATTTCCGGCTCTCTCCGAGCACCGGTGGCCAAAGATAATCCGGCCCCACATCCACCGCATGTTGCCCCATGGTATCGCCCTGCCGCCAGGCGGTCAGCGGCAAAAATGGATTGAGGGGCAATACCCGTTGGGTACCGCGCTGATCGATTGTCGTTACCGACTCGGCGTCGACTGCCGTCACGCGGTATCGGGCCCCGTTGCTGAATACCAATGATTCGCCCACCGCATATTGGGGCGCGGCGATGGGGGCGGCACCCGACGCGGAAATGCCACCGGCTGGGCCCTGTGCCGTGCAGGCCATGGTCAGCAACAGGGAACAAAAAACAGCGGCTCTAAAGAGCGTTAACGGGCCATCGCATGCGGGTTTTCCAATCGGCTTTGTGCTGACGGCAGGCCAGGTCGCGGCTTTGCCGGGGCACCCCATTAATCGTGACAGTCTCCAAATATTCACGACAGTAAAGTCCATCCGCATTGCGATAGGTCTTGACGATCTCGTATACCGCGGCGGCGCCAATCTCCGGGGCATCCCAATTAACAATTGTGCCGCTGGGGCGTTCTTCCAAGGCTTGATTAAGAGTTTTTGTTGCTGCCGCCTGGAATGCCTGCAACTGCGCCTGATAGCGCTCTCGCGCCTGGTTTTCAAGTAGGAGAGAGGTGCCCGCGCCGCCGCCCGCGCCAAAAAGGAAAGCCGCGATCACCGCCGCAGCCAGAAAACGCCAACTTGGTCCCGTTCCAGGGGTGGCCGGACCGGCATTTCTCACGGCCTCGATGAGTCGTGCCGGTACGGGTTCTTCCAGAACGGGACCATAGGCTTCCCGCAGGTCGATGCCGGTCGCCCGCAGTCTTTCGACAAATGCACGGGCTTCCGGATCGTCGGCCAGACGGAAATCAATGTTCTCGGAACGCTTTGGGTCCTCCGTATCGTCTATATAGGCGACAAGCTCTTCACGTTCCCGGTCTTCAAAATCTGCCGTCATCTTCCGTCTCCGTTGACGGCGCGCGGGCCCCGCGCGCCATCCTTCCCCGCCGTCAGCACCCGATCCAGGGCCAAGCGCGCCCGGGTCAGTCGGCTGGTGACGGTCCCCATGGGGATATCCAAAATCTCCGCGGTCTCCTTGTAGGAGTACCCTTCCACGCAAATCAGCATCACCACGGTCCGTTGGTCGTCCGGCAGGGCCGCCACGGCGCGAAACACATGGCTGGCGGCGAGGCGGGTCTCCCCGGCCTGCTGCCCGTCGACACTTGGCGTTTCCTCCAGCAAAGCGGCCTGCAAGTGATTGTGCCGCACCGATCGGTGCCGTCTTTCATCGATCCAGGTGTTCTGCACGATTCGAAACATCCAACTGTCCATCCGGGTTTCCGGCTCCCACTGCCGGAAGCGACGCAGCGCTTTTTCGCAAGCCAATTGCACCAGATCGTCGGCATCGTCCCGATCCCCTGTCAATCCGCGCGCGAAACGACGCAGCCTCGGCAACAAGGCAACCAGTTCCTTCTGGTAGACTGCGTCCAACATGCGCCCCTTTCGCTTCCGGCATTCAGAGTGGTACGTCAGGGTCCACCCCATAGAAGCATGGGCATGGACTGATACAACGTTTGTTCCTCCCAATTTGATCCCAAAAAAAATTCACGGGAGGAAAAACACTGTCTGGACCGTTGTACCGTTATATCAAAACATGCCACGCCAGGACAAAAGCCCCTCGGCGTAGGAACATCGATGTGGCGTCCTTAGAGGAACAAGGCGCCCCCGGGGGATATAAAGAAGCCCGGGATTCATAAAAAAGGACCGTGTCATGAACGTCAATTCCATCGCCCGCACGGGCCAACAGCCGCGGCGTGCGAAAGGGTTTATCGGCAAAGGTGGCCTGCTGGTCGCCACGAGCCTCTGCGCCCTTATTTTGACCGCCACCCCCCTGAGCCTGAACTTGGAAAACGGTATTTTCGAGACCCAGAGCGCCTGGGCAAAGAAAGGCGCCGGGAAATCAGGCGAAAAGAACGGCAAGGGCAATAACGGCAAGAATGCCGATCAGGGCGACGATTCCCCCGATACAGGCGATGGCGATGATGGCCCGGGCAACAAGGGCAACGGCGGCGGCCACGGCAAAGGCGGCAAAGGGGGTGGGGATGATGGCCCGGATGCTTCTGGCGATGCGCCCGACCAAGGCAGCGCAAACAATCAATCGGGGGGCGACGGCGCCGAAAGCGATGATGCGGGCACAGATGGTCCGGATGGCGGAAGCGATAGTGACAGGGACAGCACCCCTGATGATGGCGGCAAAACCGCCGACGAGGCGACCGATGATGCCGGGACGGCACGGGCCTCTGATGGAGACGGGCGGGAAGACGGGGGCCGGGAGGATCGCAGCGCACCCGCTTTCAATCTAGATGATCTGGGCACGCTGACGGAAGTTGGCGCCGAAGACGAATCCCATCTGATCGGCAACTGGAGCGACGGGAAAGATACCAGAGGAGAGGATGATGACCCCCGGTAAGCGGCCCCTGTGTAAGTTTTTGGAACCCTTGAAAACGGGCGAGCGCTGACATGTCGACCGACATTCCCGCCCTCGCCGACAGTCTGCGGATCGATGGCCCCGATGACGGGCAAACGGTAGTGCTGGCCCATGGCGCCGGCGCGCCGATGGATAATCCCTTCATGACCCATTTCGCCTCGGGTTTGGCAGCGGCGGGCCATCGCGTGGTGCGGTTCGAATTCCCTTATATGCGTCTGCGCCGGGCAACCGGAAAAAAGAAACCGCCGGATCGCGCCCCCGTCCTGATGGCAACCTGGAAGGAAGTGATTGATCTTCTCGGCGGGCCAGAAAAACTGATAATTGGCGGAAAATCCATGGGCGGTCGGCTCGCCTCCATGATCGCGTCAGCGCTTGAAACACAAGGGAATCCGCCACTTGGGCTGGCCTGCCTGGGATATCCGTTTCACGCCGCCGGGCGCCCGGAGAAAATTCGGACGGAACATTTTCGCGATCTGTGCGTTCCCTCACTGTTGTTGCAAGGCAGTCGCGATACCTTGGGATCAAGAGCGGTTGTTTCCGATCTGGAACTACCCCTATCCGTTGCCATCCACTGGCTTGAGGATGGGGACCATGATTTCAAACCCCGCGTGGCCTCGGGTCGGACACTTCGTGAAAACTGGGATGAAGCATTGCGTAGATTGGTGAGATTCGTCGAAGACAGGAAACTCGAAAGGCCGGGCGCATGAGCCCTGGCAAGGATGGACGCAATGAAGATCAAAGTTTTGTATGCCGTACTCGCTGTATTCGGACTGATGGCAACCTTGTTCATGACCTTTTTAATGAGCGTTGGTCGCGCACCAAACAGTCTGTCTGAACTTTTCTCATGGCTATTTTAAGACGTGGATTCATGACGGTTAGTGACGAATACAAGGATTATATCCTCGACCTCTTGGCGCCGATCGGGCCGATTGCCTCCCGCCGCATGTTTGGCGGTATGGGCCTGTTCAGCGACGGCCGCATGTTCGCCCTAATCGCCAACGATGTTCTGTTTCTTAAGGCGGATGACGTCAATCGGGCCGCCATGGAAAGTTTGGGCGCGATTCAATTCCAGCCCTTCGCGGACAAGCCCACCATGATGCCGTACTGGGAAATGGACGCGGACATCATGGAAGACCCGGACCGACTTTGTGATCTGGCCCGGGGGTCGGTCGCCGCCGCAGCGCGGGCCGATGTCGGGAAAAATTCGAAAACCAGCAGAAGGAAAACACGATGAATCTGGAGCATATTCGCATCGGGAAACATACTGTCCGGGTTGCCGGACATGTCACCAGCGTCTCCTTGGAAGACCCTTATTGGGATGCCCTGGGAGAGATCGCGGAGTTCCGCAATCAATCCATCAACGCCTTGATTACGGAAATCGATGCCGTGCGGTCTGGCAACCTTTCCAGCGCGCTCCGGGTCTTCGTCCTGCGCTGGTATCGGGGCCAGTTGAACGCCCGCGCCGCCGCCTGAAAGGAAAGCCCCGAGGACCCGCCAGCAGGAGGCACATAGCCCCGGCGGTTTATCGGGCGACCCTGCGGGCGCGCGCCGGATTGCCGGTGGCCAGATGACCTTCTGGCACGGCTGTATAGACCACGGCGCCCGCGGCAACCTGGCAATGGTCTGCCAACTGACAGGTTGGCGTGACGACGGCGCCGCTGCCCACAAAAACACCTTGACCACAAACCACGTTACCATTCAGGCATGCATGGGGGCATAGCACAGCCCCCCGACCGATGCGGCAATCATGCCCCACCCCCACATGAGTGTTGATCAGCCCGTGATCTCCGATCTGGGCGCCTGGACCGATGGTGGCGAAGGGCGCGACCAAGACGCCATTTCCAATGACGGCATCGGGCGCTACCCAAGCTAGGGAATGCACCACCGAGGCGAATTTTGCTCCTCGCGCGGTGAGATCTGCCGCGAGACTGACCCGCGCCGCCGCATCCCCAATCCCCAGGATCAGCCGCTCCGCGTCATGCGGTTGATAGCCGGCAATGGTGCCCCGAACCGGCAGGCCATCAACCCGCGTGGCTTCGGGGATCGTGTCATCCAAGAATCCCGTCACCTGAATCTCAGGGCCAAGGTCTGCCGCATAGGCCGCCACCTCGCGCCCGAAGGCCCCGGCACCGACAATCAAGAGATGTATCGTCATATTCCCCCCTGCACGGAAATCAACCGGGTTAACCGGGCCAGGATATCCTCACCATCCCACATGGCATCAAACGCGAGGGCCTGCCCCAACGGCACGAAGCGGTCTACCCCGCGCCCGTTGAGGGCCGCCGAAAAGGACCGCAAATCCGCTTGCGACACACCAAAATGGGTGACGGTCTGATCCCGCCTGCCGACGATGGGTACCAGCGCGGTTAAATCTTGCACGGTCAAGGTGAACAGCAAGCCGCCCCCGGGACCCGGCAAATCGGCTACAGGCACCGGCGCAGTCAAATGCATCACGGCCAGAGGCCCGTGCCAATGCAAAGCCGAAACCGGGAGGGTCCGCAGCGCCTGATAGGCCGCTTCCGTGCGGTGCATGGCCAGGCCCGGGTCTGGACCGTGGTCAGCCTCAAAAGTGGCTAGGCGCGCAAACAACGCGGTTCCTGCCGCGGCGGCATCCTCCGGCGCCCCCCGCCAAACCAGCAAACGGGGCGAGGCGCAGGCCTGCTGATTGAACCCAAAGACATCATTGCCGAACCGTTCTGCCAATCGGGTCTGCAGGACGTCGGGCTGCGCCAGATAGGCCATCGCATCCATCACCGCCCAGGAAACCCGGTCCGGGAATACCAAATCGACGCTCTGCGGCGGCATCTCTACCGACCGAATGGTTGATACTGCCGCATCCCCGCCCCAGATCATCCGCGCATCGGCCTGGGCGCAGAGGGATTCGGTGATATCCGGATCGGGGTCATAACCCACGAAAGCGGTATTGGTCGACAAATGGGGATCACCGATATGCGCCACCGCCACCTGTATCCGCACCACCAGCCAAGCCGTTATCGCCCCGCTGCGCCGGGAGAGGCGGACGATATTGCGGTTCCCGGTCAGCAGAGACAGAAACCAGCCATAGACAAAGAACGTGGCCACATTGGCGGGGGGAAAATGCACCACCAGCCCCCGGGGCGCGGGCATTACTTGCGCCGCCATACGGTCGTGGAATTTCTGCCATAGCCCCTCTATGGCCGCCGGGCGCAGCCAGAAGCCGAGGGCTTGCACCTCCGGCCCCTGATCGTCGGCGGCGAGGAATTCTGCGGACAGGATTTCCGCCAATTTCAAAACAACGCCTGCCCGGGGCGGCAGGTTGGGCGCGCCCGTCATCCGCTGCACCAGAGCCCTGGCCTTTTCAGCATCGCGCAGCAGGAGGGGACCGGACTCAGGCGGCATCACTGCACCCCCGCGCGACAGATTTCGGCACCCGGCCCAATACCCGAAACCCGCTGGGGTCGGTGACGCCCAAGTCTTCCGTCAATAAACTATGCCCGGGATAACTTCGGGGAAGCAGGCTGAACAGCTGCAACACGCCCGCCGCCCCATGGGGCAAGGGCGCCAGGGTGACCGGATCGCGGGCAATCACCCGGGCAAAGGCCGGGGGCCGAAACAGCCCCGGCGCCGTTTCCAGATGCAGCGTCCCGATCTGCTCTGCCATGCCGTAATAATCCACGACGCGCGTGAGCCCCGTCGCGTCCTGGAGGGCTTGGCGAAAAACCTCGGCGCTCACGGCCTGTTCCATCAGCTTCTTCCAACCGCCGCCATGCAGCAAGATCCCGCGCGTGAAATCCTTGCCGCGCAGCCGCTCCAAGGCCTGCCAGACCTGGAACGTAAAGCCGAAAAGAGCAAACGGCCCGTCCCCATGCCGTTCCAAAAAGGCATCCAGCCCTGGGCGATCCACTTGCCCGTCAGCATCCAATAAAAACAGATGATCGAAGCCCGAGCGCATCACCCCCAATACCGCCGCCGCGCCCGCCGACAGGGTCGCGCCCGACACCGCCGCCCGGTCTGCCAGCAAGATCATGGGCAGCCGAGCCGGGCCGAAAACCTCCATCAACTGGGCCGCCAGGGCGCGTGCCTGCGCGCGGCTGGCCGCCGCATCCAGGGGCAGGCGGGCAGGGTTGCCCGTGGTGCCGCTGGAGGTTACCCAGCCGGTGATGGTTGCCGGATCAATGCTGCTGAGCGGGTCTTGCTTGAACAGGCCCACGGGCAGGAAGGGGAGCTGATCCAAGCGTGTTGCCTGCTCCCAGCCCGGATGCGCCACCGCGACGATCCGCCGATAGTCTGGGCAGGCCGTCAGATGATGATTGGTCAGATCGCGCAGGGCCGCAAGCAGGGCAGCATCCCTTTCGCCGTCGGGGGCACGGTAGAGCGGCGCTTGGAACAAGGTATCGGTCATAAAGGCAAGCCCGCGCGGTTGAGTTTACCATTGGAATGCCGGGGCAACGCCGCGCAAAACCGGCATTGAATAAAAGCGGCAGGCAGGCCGGTTTCCGCCGCCACCGCCACCTTCATGGCTTGGCGGGTGTCGTCTCCCGGCGCCTCCGTCCAGAGGATCAAATGATCGCCTGATTGCCGGGCCGCGACTGCGCCGTGAGCCCCAGCGGCATCCTCGACGGCTTGCAGGTTAACGCGCAGGCCGCAAATCTTCACGAAATTTCCCTTCCGACCGGTCAGAAAAAGAAACCCCTCTGCATCCAGATGCCCCAGATCACCGGTCGCCAAAACGCCGCCTTGGCTGTCGCCGTGCGCAAGATCGGCCCGGCTGGCCGCCCGCCCCATCATCACATTGGGCCCGCGATAGAGAACCTCCCCCGTTTCTCCCACCGGCACTGGGGCGCCGCGCGCATCCACAATCGCTATCGACCCGCCGGGAAGCGGCTTGCCCACCGACCCAGGATGGTCATCCGCCTCGGCGGGGTCTAGCACAGTCATGCGCGGCGCGGCCTCCGTCTGCCCATACATCACTGTAAAGGACCCGCCCCGGGCGGCGGCGATCCCGGCCCATCGGCGCAGATCCGCCGTCGCCATGGCGCCGCCCGCCTGGGTGAAATGGCGCAAGGCGGGCACGCCCAACCGGTCTAAATTCAATCGATTCAACATGGCGTAATGGTAGGGGACCCCGGGGAAAGTATCCACCGCCGCGCGCGCCATCAAGGGCCAGAACGCCCGGTCCAAAAGCCCGCCGGGCGCCAGGACCACCGCCGCGCCCGCCTGCAAATGGCTATGCAACACCGAAAGCCCGTAGGAATAGGAAAGCGGCAGATGCCCCGCCGCGCGGGAAGTGGGGGCGATGGCAAGGGCGGAAACAATCCCCCGGCAATTGGCCGCCACCGCCGCGCGGGACAACCGCACCGCCTTGGGGCTGCCGGTGCTGCCCGAGGTCAACAACAGCAAACTGAGATCTTCATGCAGCGGCGCGCGGTCCGCTGGGGAAGAAGACGTTTTCATCCAAGTCTTGGGGTCCTCTGACGCGGCGTTCAGGATGACCTCCGGCGCGTAGGCCGCCACCAGCTGTTCCACCCGGTCTGGCGCGAGGGACGGATCCACGGGCAGAACCGCATGGCCCGCCTCCAGCGCCGCCACATAGGCCAAAACGCTGGCCAAGCTGTTTTCAATCTGGATCAGGATCAGGGATTTTTGATCGGGGAAGATATTTAGTATCCCGTCGACCTTGCGCCTCAGTGCGCCATGGGTCAGGTCGCCTTCCGCCGCAATCAGCGCCGGGGCATCCGGGTCAACCCGGCTTTCCGATGGCAGGATCATCCCGTCCCCCGCCATTCACACCACCATGCCCCCGTCCACGCCCAATATCTGCCCAGTGATATAGGCCGCGTCGTCGGACACCAGGAAACGTACCGCGCGCGCCACATCCTCCGCGCTGCCGAACCGCCCCAGCGCAATGTGTGACAGATGATCGGCGCGGACCTCGTCAGGCAGATGGCCGGTCATGTCCGTCTCGATCACCCCGGGCGCGATGGCATTGACCCGGATGCCATCTACCCCCAACTCCTTGGCGGCAGATAAGGTCGCGGCAATCAGCCCCCCCTTGCTGGCCGCATAGACCGACTGGCCCGCATTGCCCCGCACCCCGATGATGGACGCCATGTTGACAATGGCACCGCCGCCGCCACTCCGCCGCATCAGGCGCGACGCCCCCTGCATCACCCGAATGGCCCCTTCCAGGTTCACCGCCAACACCCGGCGCAATGATTCCTCCCGGATCATGCCGAGGCGGGCATCGTCCAACACCCCCGCATTATTGACCAGGATATGCAGCGCCTTGAATTCCTTGAACAGGGCCGAGAACAGAGCCGCCACTTGCGCCGCGTCAGCCACATCGGCAGGAAGCGCCAGGCAGCGCACGCCAAATTCTTGGGTGATTTCCCGCGCCCGCCCGGTCAGGCTGTCCCCCTCCTGCACCCCGTTCAGCACGAGATCGGCGCCCGCCGCCGCCAGGTCTCGCGCCACCGCCCAGCCGATGCCCCGCCCGGCACCGGTCACCAGCGCGACCTTGCCCTCAAGCGGATGTGTCGACGCCATGGCGGGCCAAGATGGTGAGCGCGGTATCGAAATCGCTCATATCGATGATGTCGTCGGTTTCCATCAGGATGTCGAATGCGCTCTCCAAGGCCGCCACTAATTGCATATGGGCGACGGAATTCCATTGGGATACGGCCCGATAGGCCAGAGTTTCCACCACCACCTCCGCCGGAAGGTCCAGGGAATGGCGGAAGATGCCGATAATCCGTTGACGATGTCCCATGCCTGCCTGCGTTTCGTAAAGCCAATGACTTAGGTACTGCTCCGGTGAAAAGCTTGTCAAGCACAGGCCCGAATTGCCAATACACAACGACGCCGAAGAGCCTGATTGGGATTCACCTTTGCCGCAATCCCCTTTAGGATGCGGTGGATTAAAAGATGTGGGAGACTTTCATGGATCAAGACCTTCGCGATCTCATCAGCAAACAATGGCATTACACCATGGAGGTCGAGCCCGGGGTGTTCACCAATGGCCGCCTGCAACCGGCCATGGGGACCCAACGGCAGATGCTGGGGGAAATTGGCGTGGAAGGCCAACGCTGCCTGGAATTCGGCACCATGGAAGGGTTGATGTCCCTGCTGATGGCGAAACGCGGCGCCGCGCGGGTCACCTCCCACGACCGGTTCAACATGCCGAACCGCATCGAGCTGATGCAAAAGCTGCACGGTGTTTCCTTGGATTACCACGGCGGCACCAGCATGACGGATTTCGTCGCCTGGGCGCGGGAGAGCGGCACCGCGCCGGTGGATGTGCTGGTCTTCGGCGGCATCTTGTATCATTTCTTCGATCCGGTCTCCGGCCTGGGCCGGGCCCGCGGCCTGCTGCGCGATGGCGGCATCATGCTGATCGAAACCTCGGCGGTGCTGGATACGGACCTGGTGTTCCATTTCGGTGCCAA
Organism: Magnetospiraceae bacterium; assembly: GCA_049605255.1. Lineage (GTDB taxonomy): Bacteria > Pseudomonadota > Alphaproteobacteria > Rhodospirillales > JBMYUJ01 > JBMYUJ01. The sequence goes on along the minus strand of JBMYUJ010000028.1, from coordinate 22,144 downwards.
GGGGGAGTTCTACAATTCCACCGACTATCACCACCCGTCTGTGACATTGCTGGATTATCTGTTGCGGTTCTTCCGCCTGCGCCCGCTGGATCTTTCCTATTTCTTCCAAACCAAGAGCCGCGACGGCACCAAGGATCTGTACCGCCTCTGCGTCGCCTGCCGCGCGGAGGATCATTGGTTGCCGGAGCCCGACGATGCCTGGATGGGCATGGACCGGCAGCGCTTCGATTTCGCCGAGGTAGTGGATTGGGACGCGCTGACATCCGACCTGCCCGAGGTTCCGTATCTACAGGCCTGCGCCGCCGTGCCCTGTTATCGGGAGGATGGAAAAACCCTCGATCTGATGGCGACCTTGCGCGCCAACGCGCCGTTTGACGCCCCGGAAGAGAGCTTCAAACTGCTCTTGGCGGATAGGGCTTGACCGGATTCGAAAGGATGCAATCAAGGAACCTGCCTTTAACGCCGGTGAAAATAGATTTGATCCAAACTGGGAACCACGATACCCCTGATCTTTAAATGGAAACCGTCGCCGGGAGCCGTTCGGAACCGGCGGCAACAGAAACGTCGGGACAACAGATTCATGGGCAAGGAACGCCCGCCGCTCGCCGTCACCCCCCTGCCCGTCATGCAGCCACGCCTGCCGACGGCGGATGCGTTTCTCACCTATCTGCGGGACATCGACGCCAGCGGGTTTTACAGCAATTACGGCCCTTTGCTGACCCTGTTCGCAGAACGTCTGGCCGCGCATTTCGATAGCGCCCCGCGCACCGTTCTGCCCGTGGCGTCTGGCACGGCGGGCCTGTCCATCGCGCTCATGGCCGCCGGGGCACCCCGGGGCAGCCTGTGCCTGATGCCCGCCTGGACCTTCGTCGCCACCGGCCATGCCGCCCTCGCCGCCGGACTGACCCCGTCGTTCGTGGATGTTAGCCCTGAGAACTGGGCCCTCACGCCGGAATTGGCAAACCAAGCCCTGCAGGCCGCCGATGGGCCGGTGGGCGCGGTGGTAATCGCCTCTCCCTTCGGCGCCCCCGTTGACCCCGCCCCCTGGGAGGCGTTCCAGGAGAGCACAGGTCTGCCGGTCATCATCGATGCCGCCGCCGCTTTTGATACCGCGCGCCCCTCCGGCGTGCCCACGGTGGTCAGCCTGCATGCGACCAAGGTGTTCGGCGTGGGCGAAGGCGGTCTGGTTCTGCACCAGGACCCGGATTTCATCGACGAAGTGCAACGCCGCGGCAATTTCGGGTTTTTCAAGGAGCGGGTTTCCCGGGATACGGCCCTGAACGCCAAGATGAGCGAGTACCACGCTGCCGTGGGCTTGGCCGCCTTGGATGCCTGGCCCGACACCCGCGCCCATATGGCCTATATTTGCGGTTCCCTGCGGACGGCCCTGGCGCAGCAGGGGATCACCTTCCTGGATGGCTTTGGCCAGCATTGGGTGGCGAGCACCTGCACCGTACGGTTCACCGCCAACGGGGAGATCGCTACCAAGCTGCGCCGAGGGTTGCGCAGCCTGGGCATCGAATCCCGCCATTGGTGGGGCTATGGCCTGCATCGGGAACCCGCCTTCGAGGGCTGCCCGCGCGGTGATCTGACGGTCACCGATGACTTGGCCCGTTCTGTCTTGGGCCTGCCCTGTTTCCCGGCCATGACCCGAGACCAGATCGACCTGTTGGCCAAATCGGTGGCCACCCAACTCGGCTAATTGGCCCCACCGTCCAACAGGGCGGCGGCGATGCCGCGCAGATTGCCGAGGCGGTTGTCCAGGGCGGCAAAGCGATCCTGCGCCGCCTGTTGCGCTCGGGCGAGAAGGCCCGCATCCCGGGACAGCGCCACCAGATACCGGGAGAGATCGGCCCAGTTGCCGAAACAAGCGTCGATCCCGGCGACGGAGGCCACATCGCCCTCCCGCAGCGCCAACACCGGCACGCCCAGTCCCAAGGCGATGCCCGCCGAAATGCCGCCGCCTGGGCGTCGGGGGTTGAGGAAGACCTGCAAGCGGTCGAATACGGCGGCAAGGTCTGGCGCCCGTCCCAAGAACAAGCTGCGCGCCACCAATTGGGGATAGGGGGCTAGGCGTTGCTGATATCCTTCGAACAGGCCGACGAACACCACCCACAAGGCGGCATTTGCCGCCATCAGATTTTCCAACATGGCAAGAAAATCATCCGTCACATCGCTATGCAGGCGATGACCCACCACACCGACCCAAAACGCCTCTGGTGCGAGCTGGGTGAGATCCGGCCCCGCCTGCGTGAGCGATGGAAGAGGCGGGGAAAAGGCGGGGGCGATGGGAATGGGGGCCAGATCACGGGCTTTCAGCGCCGCGCTTTCCGCCGCGCTCAATCGATCCTCATGAATGCAAGGCCACGCCCGGGCGGCAATTGGCAGGTCCACCGTGTAATGCAACACCGCCGTGGGCAGCGCCGCCGCCAGATAATCCGCGCAAAGATTGCCATCACCGATGGCGAGGCAGAACCGAGGGCGGTGCCGCGCCACGATCTTATCGAGTTGCGCGGTGATTCCGGCGAATCCCGCCCCCCACGCCAGGCGCGCGACCGGGATGTGCCCACTGCGATGGGGGATAGGGTCCGTGATCGGCGCGGGGTGATAGAGCGACGGCGGCCAGAGCGGCAGGGGCGGCGTGGGGGCGAGCAGGTTGCAATCCACGATCACGGGGGACAGGCCCATGTCCTGGCGGGCAACATGCGCATATTCCAGCGCGTCCCAGGCCGGGCCGTATTCCTGTGGCGGGCGGAAAATCCGGGTCAGGATCAGCACGCTGTCGGCACCGTCCGGCACAGGGGGCGGCGGCGGCAAGGCTGCCGCCAAGCGGGCATAAAATGCCGCCAAGGGGCCCAACCGCAAGGCTTGGGACGCGGCCCGGTCCATGTTCGGGAAGGCCAGGAATAGCAGATATTCGACGGCGAGCCACAGCCTGTAGGCGTCCTCCGGCCCGCCTTCCAGACCCTCCAACCGCGCCATCAGACGGGCCATCCAGGCGGGATCGCCGGTCTGGGCAAAGAGAAAGGACGAGATCAGAATATCTTCCGGCGCCGCCCCTGCTGTCAGGGGTGCCAGCGCCGTGGTCAGGTTTTCCGCCGGGAGCGCCGCCTGCCAGCCCTGCATCCGCTGCAACAGTGTGACGAGCGCGGCTTGAAGGTTTTGCGCCGGGGCCGGGGAAGCCCGCAGCCTCAGATACCCCGCAAGGTCCTTTTGGAACGCCGCAAGGTCGGCTGCGTCACAGGTCATATCCGAAATCGCGCAACAGCGGCCCGAACGCCTTGTTCAAGGTCTGAATGGTTTCGGGGGATAGTTTATCCCGATGATCCCCCGGGGTGGCCTTGCGCACATGCGCGCCCGGGTCTTCCTTTTTCGGCAAGATATCGTGGCGCGCGGCGATCTCCTGGCACAGGCTTTCGGGCACGTCGAGGCGCAGATGCCTGGCCATATCGGCAACCCAGGGAGCCTTGTCGAACAAGACATCCTCATACCGGTAAATGCGCGCGGTCGGATCGTTCAGAAAGGCCGCGTAGGGGGTGAAGATGCGATCCCGATACCACGGAATCAAACGTAGGACGAAGTCGTTGATATCCTCGCTTTTAGCGCGGTCCTTACCCCGCTGCAGGGCATCGAAAGACTCCGCCGATTTATCCTTGGAGACATAGGATTCCTGATTGCCAAACAGCACATAGAAATAGTTGGAAACCAGCACATCCCGGGCATCGCGCACCAAAAGGATCTTTCGATGATCCAGCAAGAACGGGATATCGAAGGTCTGTGGCACTTCCCGCAGGCCGTAGATAAACCCCCGGTCCTTAAAAATCGCTTGGGTGGTGGGCGGCGCCTTGTGGCGGATGATGCCCAATCTGTTGAACAGATAATCCACCACCGCGAACGGCACCCCCGCCGCCGCCGTCAGATCGTGCAGGATCTTATCCATCAGCACGCTGCCGCCGCGCGGCATGCCAAACACCAGGCAGCTCTCGTAATCGGGTGGGGGGGTGGCCTTAGCCCAGTCTTCACGGAAAAGTTTTTCGATCTCATCCATTCCGGTCAACCCCGCATCGCCATCTCGCGCACGTTATGCACCTGGATTACCTGCAAGCCGTCGGCCAAATCACGATGCACCAGGGTTTTCGCGTTGACGAAATTGCCGGTCCCGATCTGCCGGTCATTCACCACGGTCACGTCGAGGCCCAGGAAATTGCCATCGCCCAGTCGGCAACTTCCGGCCACCGTGCTCCCCGCGGAAAGATAATTGCCATCGCCCAGGACCGTATCCTCGCCGATACGCACCCCGATATCGATGAAATTGCCGCAACCCATGCGCACCCCCGCATCGATTACCGCCCCCGCCGCGATCACCGTGCCGGGGCCAATTTCGGCGCCGGTTTCCACCATCGCCCGGGGATGGTGCAATGATACCAGTTGATACCCGGCCGCCTGTGCCCGCCGCAAGGCCGCCAGGCGCCCCCGGATATCGCCATAACCGATGGCAAAAATCAGCCCTGCTGCTGTAGGCCCGTATGCGCCCGCAACCGCTTCCGCCAAACCGCCCAACACGGGCACATCCCCAAACACTTTTTCGCCTGCGGGGCGGGTATCGTCGATACAGCCGACGATCTCAATTTCCGGAAAATGTAGGCGGGCGAGCCGGGAAAACTGCGCCCCCAGCTTGCCGCCGCCATAGATCACCGCCGGGCTCATGGGGTGGTTCCTTTTTGCGCGTCGATAAAAGCGGCGATTACCTGGGTATTGGAATGCAGGTCGGCGATGGCCTCCGGGTCGATCTCCAGATCGAATTCCATCTCCAATTCCATGATCACCTCAATATGCTTCATGGAATCCCATTCCTCCACCTCGGCGGCGACGATGGGCCAGGCGGCGAACTTTCGGCGCAACACCCGGGAGACCAAGGCGGCGATTTGTTGCTCTGTATCGGAAAGGCCGGGTGCCGGAGCGGCTGTCATGGGAGAACTTCTTTGAGGATGTCACGCAGGCGCCACGCTAGGCTTTGGTCCGGTATACCGTCAAGGGGAAAGCCCATATTGATGATCCGCGATGCCACCGCCACCGCATTGGGAAAATCCGCATCCGCCCCACCGAACATCCGATGCAGCGGATCGAAATAGGCGGTGGCGGCAAGCCCCCCCGCCCGCAACGCCTCCAACGCTGCCTCCCGTTTCACTGGCGGCACCAGGAAGGAAAACCGCCAGGGCACCACAAAATCTTCGGCACTATGGGTGAGCAGGTCGACCCCCGGCACAGCGCGGACAGCCTCGGTGAAAAGGGCCCCGGCGGCGTGGCGGTCTTGGCGGATCTGCGGGAACCGATCCATGGCGGCACAGAGCGCCTCTGTCTTTCCCGCGTCGAACCCGCTGAGATAGCCCAGCCGGTGATCCCGCAACAGGGCCCGCCGGGCGCTGCTCTCCGCCGCCGGTGCCAGCCGCTCCCGCCGCAGGGCGAACAGGCGTTGCATGAGGGATTTGCGCACGGCAGCGGGATCGGCTTCCGCCAAATCCGCGAGGAGCCCCGCCCGCAGCGCCCGCAGGCCGTCAATCAACGCCGTTTCATCGGTCATCACCGCGCCGCCGCCACAGTGCACCAGCTTATCGGGCCCGAAGCTGAGGATGGCGAGTCGTGCAAGGGTCCCCACGGCCCGCCCGCCAACTCGCCCACCATAGGCCTGGGCCGCATCCTCCACCACCGCCCCGGCGGCGGCGATGTCGCGGGGCAGGTCTACCATTTGGCCGAACAGATGGGTCGGCACAATCACCGCGTCGCGCCCCGCGGCGGCGGCCTGCAACTGCTCCCATCCCGCCACCAGCTTGCCCCGGGCACACTCCGCGAACACCGGTGTCAGCCCGGCGAAAATGGCTGCGTTGATGGCTGTCTCGCAGGTGAAGCTGGGGAACACGGCCATGCCGTCGCCGGTCGGGCGCAGGGCTTGCACGGCGAGGCTGAGGGCGGTCGTGCCCGACCCCACCAGCAGGCAATGGCGGCGGCCAAAGGTTTCGGCCACGGCGGCTTCCGCAGCGTCCAGCGCGCCTGACTGCTGTGAGATGACCTCGCCCTGAATTTTCTTCCCCTCCGGGATACGCAAACCTAAACTGGTTTTATCATCAGCGCGGAACGGGCGGAAACCCCTTCGACGGCATGGATCCGGATCAAGCTCTTACTTTCCAACGTCAATGGAACCACACCGAACGCCCGCTCCCGTATCGAGGGGGCGTCGTCGCCCGGTGGCGGGAGACGGTAGCCACGGACCCCGATCTGCCCGCCGTCCTGTTTGATGGCGACGTGGTGACTCGGGGCGCATTCGCCGCACGGGTAGACCGGGCGGCGGCGGGGCTCCGCGCCCTGGGCGTCGGCCCCGATCGGTTCGTGGCCCTGCATATGAACCGGTCTATTGACCTCGTGACGGCTATTTGGGCCATTCTGGCGGCAGGCGGGGCCTATGTGCCGCTTCCTCTGGACGCGCCCGCCGCCCGGTTGCAAGACCTGATCGCCGATATCGCCCCCGCTTGCGTGATCACCGATGGGTCATCCCCCCTGCCCGCCATTGCAGCGCCGGTCTTGACGCTTGCAGACCTGGAAGGAATTTCCGCCACGGCACCGCCCCCGGCGCCCGACCACGCGGCCTATATGATCTATACCTCCGGCTCCACGGGCCGCCCCAAAGGCGTGGTGATCGAGCATGGCGCGTTGCTGAACCGCATTCACTGGATGCATCGCACCTACGGCTTGAGCCCATCTGAGGTGGTCGCGCAGAAAACGCCCTATACCTTCGATGTCTCCGTCTGGGAGTTCATCTGGCCCCTTTGCGTGGGCGGGCAATTGGCGGTGGCAAAGCCCGGGGGGCATATGTCGCCCCGTTATCTGGCGCGCTTCATGGCGGCGGCGGGGGTAACCCATATTCATTTCGTGCCGTCCATGCTGCGCAGCTTCTTGCGCTTTGCGAATTTTCGGGAGACCCCGCTGCGTCACGTATTTTGCAGCGGGGAGGCCCTGCCGCAAGATCTGGTAGCGGCCTATGTCGCCGCCAGCACGGCCCCCTTGCATAATCTCTACGGCCCGACGGAAGCCACCATCGATGTCAGCGCCTGGACCTGCACGCCGGCGGATACCGCCGACGCCATCCCCATCGGGCGACCCATCGACAATACCCAGCTTTATGTGCTGGACGATCAGGGCCGCTGCCTCGGGCCGGGGGAGACCGGCAACCTGATGATCGGCGGGATGGGCCTTGCCCGGGAATATTGGCGCCGCCCAGACCTGACCACCGCGCGGTTTCGCCAGACCGCGCTGGGCCGCCTCTACGATACCGGAGACCGCGCCGCCTTCCGCGCCGATGGCGCCTTGATGTATCACGGGCGGCAGGATGATCAGGTAAAGCTGAACGGCATCCGCGTGGAACTGGGGGAAATCGAAGCGCATTTGCGCGCTCTGCCCGGCGTTGCCGATGCGGTGGCCGCCGTGCAGGATCCCGGGGGCGCCGCCATGCTGCAGGCATGGCTTGTGGCGACGGACGGGCAGGTACCCGACCTCGCGGCCCTCAAAACCGCCCTCGCCGAGCGGCTCCCGGCGCCGCTGATCCCGCGTGGCCTGCATCTGGTGCCCGCGATCCCCCTCACGCCCAGCGGCAAGGCCGCCCGGAAGGTTCTTTTGGACGCCCTGAAAAATCAGACCGTGTCGTAGAAAAGCGCGATGTTCTGCACCACGCGATCCAGATCCATGCCCCGAAGGTTATAGAACATGGGCAGGCGGAGCAGGCGCGGGGCCTGGTCTTCGGTGACTGTCAGGGGGTTCGGCCCGCAACGGCCATAGCGTTTGCCCGCCGGGGAACTGTGCAGCGGCACGAAATGGAAAATCGCCTGGATATTCTCCGCCCGTAGGAAGTCGATAAGGGCGCTGCGTTCGTTCTCCGAGCCCGCCAGCAGGTAGAAAATATGACCATTGCCGTGGCGGTCCGCATGGCGCACAGGCAGGCCGATTTTCCCCTCCAGCCGCTGCAGACACTGCCAATAGCGTTCATGCAAGGATTGGCGCCGATGGGTGATATCGTCGGCAGCCTCCAACTGCGCCAGCAAAAAAGCAGCGATAAGATCGCTCGGGATATAGGACGAGCCCAGATCCACCCAGGTGTATTTATCCACTTCGCCGCGATACATCTCGCGCCGGTTGGTGCCCTTTTCCAGGATATATTCCGCCCGAGCGATCAGTGCCGGATCGTTCACCAGCAAGGCCCCGCCTTCGCCGGAAATCACATTCTTGGTTTCATGAAAACTGAGGCAGCCCAGATGCCCGAGGGTACCAGACCAATGCTCACCTGCTTTCGAGAGAAAACTCTGCGCCGCATCCTCGATCACGAGGAGCCCATGCTTCGCGGCCACATCCATGATCGGCCCCATGTCGCAGCAAACCCCGGCATAATGCACCACCAGGATCGCCTTGGTCTCCGCCGTGATCGCCGGTTCGATCAGGCCAGCGCTGATGTTCATGGTGTCCGCCTCCACATCCACGAACACCGGCACGCCGCCGCGCAGGGCCACCGCATTCGCCGTGGACGGAAAGGTGAAGGACGGCATGATCACCTCATCCCCCGGCCCGATATCGGCAAGCAGGACACTCATCTCCAATGCCGCCGTGCAGGAATGGGTCAACAGGGCGCGGGGCACCTGAAACCGCTTTTCCAGCCAGCTTTCGCAGCGCTGGGCATATTTACCGCCGCCCGAGATATGGTGATTGACCAGCACCGCATCGGCGATATTGGTCATTTCCGCGCCCACGAAACGGGGCTGATTGAAGGGGATAAAGCGGCTGTTATCCGGCATGGGGGGCCTCCTCCGAGGCGAGGGCAGGGTTGGGCCCGGCCAATCCCAGATCGATCCAGGGCAAGCCGACCGACTCTAGTTTACCGCAAATCACCGCCTGATACTGAGGCCGAACACATAACAAAATTACCGGCTTGCGCTTGAGCGCGGTGGCGAGGTCTACCACCGGCAGATCAAAAAACCGCCCCCCGGCCTTGACTTCGTCGATTACCATCTCGATGGGACCGAAATCGACCAGGGACCCCAGCACCGCGGTAAAGAGCCCCGCCCCGAACAGCGCCAACGGCGGCGCGGCGGTGGCGACGGCATCTTGATAGGTGGCCGCGACCTGTTGCCATTGGCGCTCTTGCGCGCGAAAAATTTCTTCCGTTGCCCGAACCCCTGGCGGGCTTACCAGGGCACCGCCTGGCTGCTCTGTCACCGCTGCCAACACATGGATGGCGGAGCCGCAATCTTCCCAATTCAAAAGCGCCAGCCCGGTTTCGGCGCACCAGGCCCGGAAGCTGTCGGCGGTATACATGAAGGGATGATCCCAGATATGCGGGCAGTAGCAATTGTCTTCCAGGGTGAGGAATTCCAGGCTGATCAGGGCGCCGGGCTGGGCTACCGCCACCATATCGCGCAGCAACGGCAAGGGCGGCGCGCGATTAAGCAGCCCATGGGCGATCACCACATCAAAGCGGCGCCCGGCCACCAAAGCGGCATCGAAGAACCCCCGGATCAGGGTGACCCGGTCTTCGAGGCCGTCAATTTGATCGGGCAGGGTGTCGGAGGGATCGATGCCGACGCCCCGCCATCCGGGAAAATCCTGGGCGATCTCTGCCGTCAGCTCCCCGCGGCCACAGGCAATTTCCAGAAAGTCCGCCTGCGGCGTTGCCCTTGCGGCCAAGGCCGCGAACAGCCGCCCCTGCACCAAAGACCGCTTGGGCCGCACCTTTCCGCCGGTCACCACCAGGTTATTTTGCACCAGCGCGCCGGTATCATAGGCGCTGGCGAAAAACCGCGCCAAGGCGTCCTCGGGGGTATAACGGATTTCCACACAGCCGCAATCGGGGCAGAGCCAGCGTTCCACCGTTATGGCCTCCAGCAGGGCGCCATCGGAGGAGATCAGGCGCCTCTCCCCGCCCTGCCGCCGGTCCAACAGGCGCGCGTTTTCCCCTCGCCCGCAATTGCCGCAGGTCATGCCGCCGTCCCATCGGGGTTAACGCCCGTCAAGGCTTCGAACCGGGCGGGCAGCAGGCCCCAGCCGATCCGCGTCCACAGGGTGGGGGGCTGTGCCGCCAGCGCCCGACGGGCCGCCGCCGTGCTGCCCTCCGCATCCCCGCCATAGGCGAGGCAGAGCGCCCGGGTGCCCTCGATCCAGCAGGGGGCAAGCCCGGAGTCCGTGACGACCTGTTCCACCTTCCCAAGGGCGGCGGTGAAATCGCCTTGCTGCGCAGCCGCGCGGGCCTCGTGCAGGCCGATCCACCCCAATAGGGCGGTGAATTGGGCTGGGTCTTCCCGCGCATCGATGATTGCCCGCGCACTTTGCAGAGCAGCGAGCGCCGATTCTGTTTCCCCGTCGTTGAGGGCATTTACCCCCGCCACGATCCGATAGACGGGCATCTCTGGCACATCGGTGATCAGTTTGTCGATGATCTCGTTACACGCCGCCGGGTCACCGCCAATCCGCAGCACCTGGGCATAAAACAGCAGGATTTCTCTGTCTTCCGGATACCCCCGCAGGTAAATTTCCCCCAGGCGGCGATAATCATCGTCGCGCCCGGTTGCCCGATACAGCTGCAAAAGATTCCGGCGCAGGCGTTTCTCGGTCAGCGCCTGCCCCTTGGCGATCTCCGGGATTTTCGCTTCATAGGCCGACCAGTCCACGCCCGGGCCACCCGCATCCGCAAACCCCGACAGTTTTTCCAGCCACGGGGAGTCAAACGGCACATATTGTCCGGCCATCAAGGGACCCAGCCCCGTCCCGCCCGCGGAGATGTCTGCGAGGGCGGCTTTTAGGGCGTCGCCGAGGACCGGATCTTCCGCGAGATCCCGTGCCTGTTCGAGGAGCGGCACCGCCCGTGAAGGATCACGCCGCAACACATAAGCGATACCGGTTTGCAAGGCGAACCGACAGGTGAATTGTCTATCGACACCGATACTCATAAGATCGCACAAAGCCTGTGGGATGGGGGAACACGGCGGATCATGGATAGCATACCCAAAGATGCCCGCAAGATGAAATCCGACCGGCCCGGGAAGCGGGTTGCCATCGTGCAATCCTCCTACATTCCCTGGAAAGGGTATTTCGACCTGATCCACGGGGTTGATACCTTCATCCTGTACGACGAAGTTCAATTCACCCGGCGCGATTGGCGCAATCGAAACCGGATCAAAACCGCACAGGGGCCGCGCTGGCTGACCATTCCGGTGGCCTGCAAGGGGCAGTATCACGCCACCATCGATGCGATGAAAATCTCCGAGCCCTGGGCGGAAACCCATTGGAATACGCTACGCCATGCCTATGGCCGCGCGCCCTTCTTCAAGACTTATGAAACGGCCTTGCAAACGCTTTATGAGACGGCAACGGGGGAAGACTCCCTCAGCGCGGTGAACCTGATGTTCCTGCGCGGGCTCTGCCCCTTGCTCGGCATCACCACGCCTTTTGTGGGATCGCGGGAGATAGCCTCCCTGGGGCGGAAAACGGAAAAGCTGATCCAACTCTGCCAAGGCATCGGCGCCGATGCCTATCTCTCCGGCCCCGCCGCCAAGGCCTATCTGCGGCCAGACCTGTTCGCGGCGGCAGGGATCGCGCTGGAATTTGCCGATTACACGGGCTACCCCGAATATCCGCAAAGCCATCCGCCGTTTCGGCATGATGTATCGATTATCGATCTGCTGATGCATTGCGGGCCCGAGAGCCCGCGATACCTGAAAACCTTCGGGCCCGATGCAGACGGGTTTTACGCCTGAACCGGTGCATCGCGCCGCCACAGGCGCATTTCTAACGACACTCGGGTCACATCCCGCTGTGCATTGATGCCGCCGCCATGGATCAGATAGGGCGAAAACACCATCACCTGTTCGGCGTTGGGATTGGGCCGCATCAACGGGGTTTTCGGCGACCAATCCACCACGGCGGGCACGGTGAAATTGACCCCGTTCACCCGGGCGCCGGCGGCGGTGCGCTCGATCTGATCCTCCCGCCAAAAATGGCTCCCCGGCACCAGCGGCAGGGAGGAATTCTCGGTAGATCCGGCGATGGGAAAATAGAGATTAATCCCGTGGCGCAGGCGATCCAGCCATACATCCCGGTGCGGCGGGTTAAAGTCCGTGCGTGCGGGGCGGATCACCCGAATGCAGAACCCGGCGGGCCCATAGCGTGGCCGCACCCAAACATCGACACCGCAGATTTCCGAAATGCGGGCTTCCACGTTGCAGATATCCAGCGGAAACCTATCATAGGGGAAGCAATCCTTGATCAGGGCGCAGAAGGCCACATGATCCGCATCATCCCGCAAGTAGGTGTGATACTGGCTGGGATCGAAATCGGCCGGGGAAAGGCCCGTCGCCGCTTCCAGGCTCTCGCGTACGAGGTCTGCCAAACCTTCGCGGATGGTTTGGTTTTCGGCGGGTGTCAGGAAATCGGTCACCACATAGCCGGCTTTCTGCCAAGGTTGCCCGGCGGTTAAATCATCATCGACGCGGGCCATCACCTCCGGACCGCCGACCAGGGTCTCTCCCTCGATGGTGAGCGGGAATTCGGCGGTGTCGATGGCGATACGAACGTCGCGGCTCAAGGGGCGGTCTCCAAAACGAAAGCGTCCAACGCGCGGACCAGATCCGGCGGCAGGGGCATTGCGGCCGCGATATTCTCCCGCAACTGATCCACGGAGCTGGCGCCGATCAGTGTGGCGGCGACAAGGGGGTGCCGCACGGACCAGGCCAGCGCCAGCCGGGCCAGCGGCCAACCCGCATCGTCGGCAATCGCGGCCAGCCGTTCGACGCGCGGGTCCACCCCTTCCCGCAATTCCCACATTTCCGCCCGGTCGGCGGTTGCGGCCCGTGTGCCGGGGGGAATGCCGTGCCGGTATTTTCCGGTCAGCACCCCTTGCGCCAGGGCCGAATAGGCGATCACCGACATGCCTTCCGCCCCGCAAGATGGGAATATCTCCCGTTCCGCCTCCGGCTTCAGCAAATGATAGAAATATTGGGTGCAGATGGGCGGCGGATCGCCCCCCTCCCGCGCGATGCGGCAAGCTTCGGCTTGCTGTGCCGCCGTCCAACGGCTGACCCCCCAATGGCGGATTTTTCCGGCCCGCACCAGATCGCCCAGGCAGCGCACCGTTTCGACGAGCGGGGTATCTGGATCGAACCGGTGGCAGAGCATGAGATCGATCACGCCGATCCCCAGCCGGGATAAGGACCGATCCACCGAGGCGGTGATATGGTGGCGGGACAGGCCCCTTTCATCCGCACCGGGTCCTGTCGGAAAAAAACATTTGGTGGAAACGATAAAGGACTCCCGCGGGCGCCCCGCGAGGGCCGCGCCCAAGGCCCGCTCCGCCTGCCCTTCGTCATAGACATCCGCCGTATCAAAATAGGTGATGCCGTGATCGAGGGCGAACCCTACCAATTGATCGGTCGTTGCATATTGCGGGGGTTTCCACGTGCCCAATCCGAACAGGCTGACGCGGAGATCGCTTTGGCCCACCTGTCGTTCAAGCATCGCCAAAAACCCTTTCTGCCGTCTGCAACAGGGTTTCGATCTCCTGGCTTGGGATCTGGCCATCGGCCAATTCTTGAGCGACGTCAACATTGTAACGCGCAAGGGCTTGGCGGTACGCGGGGTCCTCCACGAGGCAGACCGCCCTATTGATAAAGGCCGCCCCATCGGCAACCGCGTTCTCCCAACCGATCCATTCCGCCGTATCGCCGTTCCGCTGCGCCACCACTGGCAACCCCGCCAGCATGGCCATGAAGGCACCATGGCCCCCGCCCGCACGGAGCGGGTTCAACATGGTATCGCAGGCGGCCAGTACCGCCGGTAGATGGGGCGTGTAGCCCATGGCATGAATCCGCGCGCGGTTCGCCGGGTCCGCCACCTGGCGCGCCATGAAATAGGGATCTGGGATGCCGATCAACAGCACATGTGCGCTGGGGCAGCGGTGCAAAATCGCGTCCACCAGATCGATGAACGGGCCATCGATATCCAAGATCAGCCGGTTGCCGACCACGCAAAACACAAACTTTTCCGGGTCCGTGAGCAAGGGAGGCAAATCCACCTCCGTTTGCGCCGCCGGGGCCACTGCATTGATCCCCCGAAACGGGACGAACCGCCCGTGCTGGCCCGGTAGCCGTGCGGCTTCCCGCGCTTGCTGACCGCGCGTGCGATCCGCCGGGTGCTTGTAGGTGGCGTTCAGCGCGTGGGCGCGGCTGAACTGATGGAAATATTGGGAGGACCGCAACGGGATATTGATCACCGGGCAGTGGCGCGCCGCCAGATCGGCAAACAGATTGAAGTTCCCCGCCGAGACGATCAAGGCCGGTTGCAGGGAAGTGAGTATTTCCATGGTTTCCGCTGCCCGCTGCAAAAAAGGCTGGGTTGCCGAGGCCGACCAGATGGGAATATCGCGCCCTTCGAACGAGACTCGGCGCACCCCATCGGCCGCCACCGTTCCCGCCGCCACCGTGCTGCGCAACGGCGCGAGGGAGGAGCAGATCACCTGAATATCCCACCCCCGCGCATCGGCGATGGCCTGGGCGAACTTCAAGACCAGGAAGCTGATGGAATCCCGCTCGCTGAGGCCGCCGCGCAAAGGCATGCAGACCACCAACGTCTGGCCGCGTTCCCAGCCCATAACTTGCGGGTGCAAACGGTCCAGGAGATCGCGATACAGCGGCCAAAGGTGATCTGCACAAAAGCGGTCGGCTGCCTGGTAATCCAGGATCGGGCGGGGCGCGGTATTTTGGATGCCGCTGAACAGGAGTGCGAAAAACACATCGAACACGGGCACGAACCGGTCTGGGTCCGGCGCCAATGCCCGGGTGAATTCGGCGAGCCAATCCAACACCTCTGGCGCTTCTGTGGCGCGTAACAGCTTCATCAGGAAGTGAAAGCGGCTGAGGTCGGGGGTGCGCAAGGACCCGGCGAAGGCCGCGCCAGTGGCTACTCCAGCGTCTGCCAATTCCTTGAAACCGGCCACAATCTGATGGGCGACCCGCATCAGGTCCGGGCTGGGATAGCCCCGCCGCAGGGCGAAAAATCCCGCCGCCCATACCGCATCAAATTCTCGAATGCATTTGTTCAACCCCGCCGGATCGGCAGACCGCAAGCAGGCCGCGAGGTCGGTCTGTTCTAGGTCTGTTACCAACCGCTTCGTGGCACTATTGGCGGCAAAGGCTCGCAAAAAAAACGTCGCGGCCCGCTCCCGATCCCCCCGCTTATCGGCGATCTCCCCCAACAAATTGAGCGGATAGGCTTGCCCGCTGGGAGGCGCCGCCGCAAGCGCCCGTTGCCCCGCCCGTTCGGCTTCCGCCAAAACATCGGTGCGGATCAGCACGGCGCAAAGCTGCGCCCAGGCCTGCGCCGTTAATGCCACGGCGCGGCGGGCCGTTTGCTCCGCTTCCCGCACATGGCCGGAGATCAAATACCCCGCCGAATAGGTGATCCAGGATTCCCCCAAGGACGGCGCTTTTTTAATGGCCTCGGCACCATAGGCCAGCACCTCGGCCCCTTGATGGCGGCGCACGTAAAAGCTCGCGAGCTTGGCAAGATGCAGCCCATCTTCCGGCGCCAGTTCCCCGCATTTCAGCAGCGCATTGCGCCCCTCTTCCGGCTTGCCGGTGGCGATCAAGGCCAGACCCAAATGATACCAAGCCCAGGGCAGATTTGGATACTGAGCGGTAAGGCGCTCGGACAGATCTCGTGCGCATTCCTGCACGCCGATCTGCAGCAGATAGGGGATGGTGGCCAGCCAGGTTTCTGGCCGATCCGGCGCGCGCTCGAACAACCGTTCGGCGGCGTCCAGCCCGGCGTCTTCGTCCAGATGAAACACCGCGTCGAACAGGATCAGGGCATCACGCACCGTCTCAGGCAGGCTATGGGCGTGGGCACGCCCCTCCTCTCGGGCGTCGGCCAGAAGGCAAATCAGCGCGGCGTCTATGCCCACTACATCGCCCGCGCGCACCTGCGCCAGCGACCCCTGCCAGTCTTCCCGCCGTTCCGCGACCAGGGGGGACAAACGTCCTTCCACGCAAAACAGATCGACGGTGTCGTCAAGCAGGGTATCAGGCAAAGCTTTGTCGCTTCTGTTTCCGGTCGGCGTAATTTCCGAACAGTTCTTTTTCCCCGGACATATCCTTGTAGAGGGAAACCATGGCGACCAAACGCCCTTCCAGCCGATCCAGGCGTAAGACCCGATGGGGGTCGATATCTTCCACCCCATGTAAGGACCGGCCGCTATAGATCAGGATATCCCCCGCGCCCGCCTGGGCCTCGAGATCGATGCGGCCCGTCTCCGTATCGATGAAGGCGCCGCCGCGTTCGAAATCCGCGCCCTTCGTGGTCAGCAACAAGAGGATTTGATAAAACTTTTCCACCCCGCTATCCCGCTCCACCGTTTCCAGCACCACGTCCCGATGCGGCCCCATAAAACCGCCGCCCGCCGGGTAATGTTGCACCCGTGACGCGGTCCAGAGCCGGTCTTGCACCTGATCCACCGCATAATCCAGCTCATAGCCTTCCAGCCGGTTGCGCACCTGGGC
This sequence comes from Magnetospiraceae bacterium, assembly GCA_049605255.1. Classification (GTDB taxonomy): domain Bacteria; phylum Pseudomonadota; class Alphaproteobacteria; order Rhodospirillales; family JBMYUJ01; genus JBMYUJ01. The sequence goes on along the minus strand of JBMYUJ010000028.1, from coordinate 5,561 downwards.
GAGGCGCCGGAAGATCCCCCGCAAGCCGTATATATCGTCTGCCCACAAGGGGTTATACATCACCCGCACAAAGCGTGGGTTATATACCCAGGCCTGATCATTGCCGCCGATGGCCAACTTCTGGAAATTCTGCATAACGGCGCCGGGTTTTTCCCCCGCCGCCGGTTGATCCCGTTCGGCGGAGAACCCCGCCCGCAAAGACGCCACCCCGGCGGCGATCTCCGCCCGGTCGAACAGGCCGCGCAGGCACACGAAATGATCTCGTTGCAAGCGCGCGTCCACCTCGGCGACCGAAATTTCCGCGATATCATCCGCCTGCAGCAGGAAGCTGTCGGCAGAAGCCGTATTGTTTTTGGAATGTAAGGACATGATCTTGTCTTCGGGGCCTGTACCCAATCTTTCCTCTGCGGGAGAGTATGGTATCCTCCCCTGCCGGTCGAGAATTTTATCCGTCGGATGATCCCCAAACCCCTTATTTGCAAGCCCCAACGCCCATGCCCGATCAACCCTCTTCCGCCCTGTCCGAACAGGAAAAAATGCTCAGCGGTTACCCCTATAATCCAGGGGATGCGACGCTAATGGCGCTGCGCACCCGGGCGCGGCAGATTTTGCGCCGGTTCAACGAGGCAGACCCGGAAGATCCGGAAAACATCCGCCAGCATCTGGCCGATCTGCTGGGCCACCACGGGGAACGAGCCTGGATCGAGCCGCCCTTTCGCTGCGTTTATGGCGGCAACATCTACCTGCAAGACCGGGTCTATATGAATTTCGACTGCGTGATCTTGGATGCGGCGGCGGTACGGGTGGGCACGAAAACCCTGTTCGGCCCGGGGGTACATATTTACACCACCGAACATCCGGTCGATCCGGCCGGGCGCAGCGCCGGGCGGCATAGCGCAACGCCGGTAACCATCGGGGAAAATGCCTGGATCGGCGGCGGCAGCATTATCCTGCCCGGGGTGACCATCGGCGATGATGCGGTGATCGGCGCCGGATCGGTGGTGACAAAAGATATCGAGCCTGGCGTGGTGGCGGTGGGCAATCCGGCCCGCACTATCCGCCGGTTTTAAATCTGCCTACCCCTTCGGCACACCGAACCCGTAGAAATAAGACCATCGCAGGTCTTTCGTAGCCATGCTGCCCCGGTGCAACAAGGACCCGCCATCAAACACGATGAAATTCGCCACCTCGGCGGTGACTTGGACCTCCCGGGCGAGGAGTTCTTCGACCAAGGGTACATCATTGCCGACGATATCCCCATAGGACGAGGTATAGCGGAAGGCGCGGGGCAGGCGGGCGAAATAGGCCGGGTGGGCAAGCGCCGGATAGGGCAGCTTCGCCGCGATACGTCGCAGGGGCGGCATGGACCAGCGATGGCTGCCCCGCACATAACCAAACGGCCCCGCCGCCGCCGTCACCTTGTTCAGGAAAACCGCGATCTTGATGTTGCCGTGATGACGATCCAGGTGGAACCAGCGAGTCGGCGTGGGGGCGCCCCCAGAGACCCAGAAATCTGCCGCCGGGCAGGCCAGAAACACCCCTGATTGATTGCGTTCCAAGGTCGCGTTCTTATAGGCGCAGGCGGCGTCATAAATACCGCTGTCCCGCAGATAGGATTCCAGCAATTGCGCTGCCGGATGGGTGAAATCCACGCCGACTTCAGGCCGGTTGGATCGCCGCAACGCGATCAATTCCAAGGCCCGGGTCTTGTGCGGGGTTACCAAACGATTGAGTTCGGCAATCATGTCCGGGGGCAGATGCGCCGACCAGATCCCGTCCCGGGTCAGCGCCTCGAAGACCTCTTGCTTTCCCGCACCATCGGGCGCAAAAGCCAGCCGCGCGGCTCGATAACGGAAAAAATCCGCCATATTTTCTTGGAAGGCGGCGAAATACTCCTGAAAGAACGTAACCCCGGCATCGCCCAAGTCTGTATTCGAACGGATCAGGATTTCCCGCAAGTCTGATACCGAAAGGGCAGCGGCTTGCTGTTTTGCCGCCAAGGCCCGGGCATCCACCGCCTGTTCCGCATCCGCCAGGGTTTCCGCCAGCCCGCCGACAACGGCGTCAACCCCGCTGTCATAGGCGGCGGATGCAATTCCGGCAAAGGCCGGGGCTTGCAAAATATCGTAATCCCAAGACTCGCTGAATTGATTGAGCCGCAGACCCATGCTGACTGGTTCCCGTGATTCTGCTGTGGCGCGATGAGACATGGAATATACACCAAAACCTGTTTACGATCCGTAATTCGCGCCCCATTGCGCCGCAACGGCCCCGGGGGAAACAACAAATCCACAGAATACAGGGCCTTTCTCAGGTGATTAACGGTACGATTTCCCTGCAAGCAGCCATCGCCAGGGTGCAGCAAAATGATCTAAACGGCGCCTGCGCCATCTTGCAAGACCTGGTGAAGCAGACTCCGCAAGACCTGGATAGCACGCGATTGCTGGCAAAAATCCTGTTGGCGCGGGGCGATGCCGCAGCCGCCCTCCCCCTGATGCAACAAGTGGCCAAGGCTGCGGCGGGTGCGGCCGAGATCGCCTTCGAACTGGGGGTGATTCACCTGGGAATGCAGCAGTTTAACGAGGCCCTCGACGCCTTTGATCAGGAACTGGCCCGGAACCCCAACCATCCAGGTGCCTTGTATAATAAGGCCTGGGCGCTGCGCCGCCTGGGGCGGGACCAAGAAGCGGTCGCCCCCTTGCGCGCGCTCGTTTCCGCCAACTCCACACATACAGACGGCTGGTATAACCTGGGGAACCTGCTGGCCGATCTGGGGGAAAATGCCGCCGCCCGCGACGCCCTGACCATCGCCCTGAATGCCAACCCCGCAGACCCTCGGGTGCTCGTCAATCTGGGAGCCGTCCAGATGCGATTAGACCAGGTCGGTTCCGCGGAAGGCCATTTTAGAACCGCCCTGAAACTGGCGCCCGATCTGGCCGATGCTCAAGCGGGATTGGGACGCGTCCATCAGTTGCGCGGCGACGGGGAAGACGCTGTGCGATGCTTTGAGGCTGCCTGGAAAGCGGACCCCAACAATCCGGATCATGCGACGAACTATATTCTGGCGCTGCGGGAGCATCGCGCCCCTGAAACCGCCCTGGCACAGGCCGAGACCGCGCTGCGCCTCTGCCCTGGCGCGCCTGGCTTGCTCAACGCCAAGGCCACGATTCAGATGGACCTGAAAGACCTGACCGGCGCGGAAGCCTCCTTAAAAGCCTGTTTACAGGCCAACCCCCGATCCGCCGATGCCTTGGGCAATTTGGGCAATATTTACGGCCAAATGGGCCGCCACACCCTGGCCATCGACCATTTACAAAAGGCCCATGGGCTGGCCCCCGACAATGCCGCCCTGCATAGCAACCTCTTATTCCTGCTCAGCCATGCGCCGGATACCACGCCGGAAAGCCTGCGGGCAGAACATCGCCAATTTGGTGAGCTTCAGGAGGCCCTGGTTACACCAATGCCCCTGCCTCGCCCGACCGCTGCGGAGGCCAACAAGCGCCTGCGAATCGGTTACGTGTCCCCCGATTTTCGCGATCATGCGGTGTTCCGGTTTTTCGAGCCCGTGTTGGACCATCACGACCGGGACACGGTGGCAATATACTGCTACCCGACCAATAGTTTCGAGGACGCCTGCACCCGGAAAGCCCGCGACCTGGCCGATGCCTGGCGCCCCATCGCCCAGATGTCCCCCGATGCGGCGGCGGCGCTGATCCGCGAAGACCAGATCGATATTCTGGTGGATTTGGCGGGCCATACGGCGCGCAACGGCCTGCCGATTTTCGCCCGTAAACCAGCGCCGATCCAATGTAGCTGGATCGGCTATCCGGCGACCACCGGGCTAAGCCGCATGGATTATGTGTTGGGGGTGGGGCCGGAACGGGCGCGCGATTTCGTGGAAACCCCGGTGCCGCTCACCCCGGCGGTGCCCTTCCGCCCGCCGGAAAACACGCCCGCGGTCACCCCGCCGCCCCATCTAAAAACGGGGCATATCACCTTTGGCAGCCTCAACAAATCCATGAAGATCAATGAGGCGGTATTGGATGCCTGGGCGAAAATCTTGGCGGCGGTGGACAGGGCGCGCCTCCTGATTGTCTTGCGCAATGGCGAGGATGCGGCGCAACGCCAAGCCTTGGCCCAGCGGTTCACCGACCGGGGCATCGATGCGGATCGGTTGGAGATCGTGCCGGAAATGCCCTTCGTGGACTATGCGAAGCTATTCGCCCGGGTGGATATCGCCCTCGATTCCTTCCCCTATGGCGCCGGAACAACCGCCTGCATGATGCTGTGGATGGGGGTTCCGCTCGTTACCACCGACCGCATGGAGAACAGCGCCTCCCTCGCCCCGAACTTGCTGAAGGCGGCGGGGGTGCCCGATCTGATCGCCCCCAGCTCAGAGGCCTATGTGGAAATCGCCGTGGCCCTGGCGCAAGACCCGGATCGGCTTGAGGCCCTGCGCGCAGACTTGCGGGCGCGCGCCCTGTTGACCCCGGTTTTCGACGAGGCGGCACAGGTCAGGAGCCTGGAACGGGCCTATCGCCAGATGTGGCAACGCTATGTGACGGAATCAGCCAGCGATAGCCCCCCCAGCACACCCCCACGGTGATCATCCCGGCAAAGACCACATCGCTGAAGAAATGCCCGCCTTGGATGATCCGCACCCAGCCGATGAAAAAGCCAAAAGCCAGCGCCGCCAGGATCGCCGGGGCACGCCAGGGCTTGGGCGTCAGGAAGGCAAAAGCGATCACCCAGAACCCCATGGCCGCATGACCGGATACGAAGGAACAGTTCTTGTCGCATTGATCGGACCAGAAGACCGCCCGGCTGAACAGGCTATCCCCACCGAACGCCTCGATCTGGCTGGGTCGCGCCCGGCCCCAGTTGTCCTTGAACAAGGTGTTGACGATCAGCCCGGGGCCAACCGCCAAAGTGCCCGCCAGATACAGGGTCACCCGCCCGTTGATACCCCAAAAATGGATCCGCAGAAGCCGCCCTGCCAGCCACAGAACCATCACGTAAGCCACGATGCCGAACAGGATCGGCGGCAAACCTTTGCGGAGAAACTGCAGCAGATGGGCACGGCCCAGGGCGAAACCATCACCCGGGATATAGAACCAACCGCTGACCCAAAGATCGATCTGCGGAAACAGCACCAGCACCGCCGCGACCACCGGCGCCCACCACCAGAAGCGCCGCGCCAACAGATCGACGATTTTTTCCGCCATACCGGTCATTGGGGATACCCCTTGAAATCTTCGGCCAGATAGGCGCCCACCTCCAGGCTGTAACCCGGGTAGAATGCCTGCCGCAGCCGCCCCAACTCGGTCACGTCACCGAAGGCGCCCTCCAACAGCCCCGCATCGGCCCGCCGGGTGATGAGGATGAAGGACTCCCCTTCCCGCCCCGCCATGGAAGTGGTGAGCATGTAATGATCAGTGATACGCTGATCCGGGTTCCAGCGCACGGCGTCGAACCCGTGGGGTCGCGCGTAGTAGATCAGGGTCGCCATGGTTTTCCGATCATCGAACAGCAGCCGGGTGCCGGGATGCTGTTCGAGGAAT
>JBMYUJ010000027.1:0-36948 GCA_049605255.1 Magnetospiraceae bacterium | reverse complement strand
ACAAACGCGGCGACAGGCTGCCAAACGGGTCTTGAATCACGATCTGCATATCGGCGCGCAAGGGCCGCATGTCCGCCCATGAGGCGTTCTGGATCGGTTGCCCGGCGAAATTTATGGCGCCCCGGCTGCGGTCCAGCCGCAAAAGGGCACGGGCCAGGGTGGATTTGCCCGATCCGCTCTCGCCGACCACACCCAGGGTTTCGCCTTCCCGCAGGCGGATATCCACCCCGTCCACGGCCTTCACATGGTCCACCGTGCGGCGGAAGAACCCTGCCTTGATGGGAAACCAGACCTTGACCTCCTGGGCGGTGAGCAGATCCGGGCTGTCATCGGGCACCGGATCGGGCCGCCCCTTGGGTTCGGCGGCCAGCAGTTTTTTCGTATAGGCATGGCGGGGTTGGGTAAACACCTGTTCGGTCGGCCCGGTTTCCACGATCTCCCCTTGGGTCATCACGCAGACCCGGTCTGCCACCCGGCGCACGATGCCCAGATCATGGGTGATCAACAGCAATGCCATGCCGAGCCGGTCTTGCAGCTCTTTCAGCAGCTTCAAAACCTGGGCCTGGATGGTGACATCAAGGGCGGTGGTGGGCTCGTCGGCGATAAGCAGGTCCGGGTCATTGGCCAGGGCCATGGCAATCATGATGCGCTGGCGCTGGCCGCCGGAGAATGTATGGGGCAGGTCTGCAAGGCGGCTTGCCGCGCCGGAAAGGCCCACCAGATCGAGAAGTTCCACCACCCGGTCGCGCACGGCGCTTTTCGAGAGTTCCGGCCGGTGTAGATAAAGCGTCTCCGCGATCTGTTTGCCGATGCCGTGCAGGGGGTTGAGGGAGGTCAGGGGTTCTTGAAAGATGATCCCCGCGCGGCCACCGCGAATGTCGCGGATAATGGATTTCGGTGCGTTCAACACATCCTGCCCGTCGAACCTGACCCGCCCTTCGGGGTGATGGGCCAGGGGATAGGGCAGCAATTGCAGGACAGAGAGCGCGGTGACCGATTTGCCAGACCCGCTCTCGCCCACCAGGGCGAGGGTCTCTCCCTTGTCGAGTGAAAAGGAAACGCCGCGCACCGCCTGCACTGCGCGGGCGCCGGTGCCGAAATGCACATGTAGGTTGTCGATTTCCAGCAATGCGCTCATCGGAAGGTCTTCCGGGGGTCCAGGGCATCGCGCACCGCCTCGCCGATGAAAATCAACAGGCTCAGCATGATGGCCAGAATAAAAAAGGCGGTCAGGCCCAGCCAGGGCGCTTGCAGGTTGTTTTTGCCCTGGTTCAACAGCTCCCCCAGGGAGGGCGATCCCGGCGGCAGGCCGAAACCCAGGAAATCCAGCGAGGTCAGGGTGGTGATCGACCCGTTCAGGATGAAGGGCAGGAAGGTCAGCGTCGCCACCATGGCGTTGGGCAGGATATGGCGCATCATGATCACCCCGTTGGAGACGCCGAGCGCCCGGGCCGCCAGCACGAATTCGAAGTTACGGGCGCGCAGGAACTCGGCGCGCACCACGCCCACCAACGCCATCCAGGAAAACAGCAGCATGATCAGCAGCAGCCACCAAAAATTGGGGGTGATCACGCTGGCGAGGATGATCAGCAGATAGAGCGTCGGCAAGCCGGACCAGATTTCGATGAACCGCTGGAAGATCAGGTCTGTCAGGCCCCCGAAATAGCCCTGCACCGCGCCCGCCGCGATGCCGACGACCGAGGAAAACAGGGTCAGCGCCAAACCGAACAACACGGAAATGCGGAAACCGTAAATCAACCGCGCGGTCACATCCCGCCCCTGGTTGTCGGTGCCGAGCCAGTTTTCGGCGGAGGGCGGTGAGGGGACCGGCACATCCAGGTCGAAATTGATGGTGTCGTAGCTGAAGCGGATCAGCGGCCAAATGATCCAGCCATGGGCCTCGATCTCCTCGCGCACCTCCGGGGCCGAATATTCCGCCTCGGTATCCAGGAAACCGTCGAAGGTGGTGTCGGGATAGGCCTTGAAAATGGGGGTGTAGTAGTCACCCTTGTAGGAGACCAGAATGGGCTTGTCGTTGGCGATGCCCTCGGCGCACAGGCTGGCAAAAAACAAAAACAGGAAAATCCACAGCGACCAATAGCCGCGTCGGTTGGCCTTGAAGTTCTGCCAGCGCCGCATGTTCAGCGGCGAGACACGCAATCCGAGGAGCCTGCCGTCTTCCATCAGACTTCCCGGCTTTCGAAATCGATGCGGGGGTCGACAAAATGGTAGGTCAGATCGCCGATCAGGTTCAGCACCAGCCCCAGCAGGGTGAAGATATAAAGTGTCGCCAGCATGATCGGGTAGTCCCGCTGCAGCGCGGCTTCGAAGCCCAGCAGCCCCAGGCCGTCCAGCGAGAAAATCACTTCAATCAGCAAGGCCCCGGTGAACAGAATGCCTACGAAGGCACTGGGGAAGCCCGCGATCACGATCAGCATGGCGTTGCGGAAAATATGGCCGTACAGAACCCGGCGTTCGGGCAATCCCTTGGCCCGGGCGGTCATCACATATTGCTTGTTGATCTCCTCCAGGAAGGAATTCTTGGTCAGCATGGCGAGGCCCGCGAAGCCGCCGATCACCATGGCGAAAATCGGCAACACCAGATGCCAGAAGTAATCGGCGATCCGCGCGGGCCAGCTCAGGGTCTCCCAATCATCTGAGATCAGCCCGCGTATGGGGAACCAATCCAGATAACGCCCGCCGGCGAACAGAATGATCAGCAAAATCGCGAATAGAAAGCTGGGAATAGCATTGCCCAACACCACGACTACGGAGGTGGCCGCGTCAAACTTGGTGCCGTCGCGCACCGCCTTGGCGATGCCGAGCGGGATGGAAATCAGATAGACCAGCAAGGTGGTCCAGAGCCCCAGAGAGATCGAGACAGGCATCTTATCCAGCACCAGATCGATCACCGATTGATCCCGGAAAAACGAGTTTCCGAAATCGAAGGTGATGTATTTGCCCATCATGATCCAGAACCGCTCATAGGCGGGCTTATCCAGGCCGAACTGCTTGTTCAGGCGCTCGATAAATTCGGGCTCCAGATTCTTGGCGCCGCGATAGCCGGAGTCTTCCCCGCCGCCGATGGCCGTACCGGTTTCGCTGCCCCCACCGGAAAAGCGGGAGGTGGCATCCACCCCCGTGCCCCGGGCCTTGGCGATGATCTGTTCCACCGGTCCGCCGGGGACAAACTGCAAGACCGCGAAATTGATCAGCATGATGCCGAGCAGGGTCGGCACGATCAACACAAGGCGACGGAGAACATAGGCCCACATGGCGGTTTACTGACGGGGCACCGAACGGATGCGCCCGGCCAACTTTTTCTCTTTTTCCGGGTTGATCCACCAGGCGGAGAATTGCAGCCCTTTTTCCGGCGTGATCGCGGGGCGGTCGAATTTGTTCCAATAGACCACGCGATTAGCCGGAATATGCCAGCCCGGAATGGTGTAAAAGCCCCATTGCAAGACCCGGTCGAGGGCGCGGGTATAGGCCACCAGTTCCTCCCGGTCTCGGGATGTGATGATGCCCTTGATCAGATCATCCACCACCGGATCTGAAACGCCTGCGTAATTGGCCGCACCCTTGCGGGCGGCGGCCTCCGACGACCAGAGCGACCATTGCTCGTTGCCGGGGGAATCCGTGCCCCCCAGGTTCAGCGAGACCATGTCGTAATCGTAATTTTCGATCAGCTTGGAATATTGCGCCGTATCCACCACCCGCAGGGTCATCTTGATGCCCAGCCGCTCCAGGTTTTTGGCGATGGGCAGGGCTACCCGCTGGGTGGAAACCTGCTGGATCGGCAGTTCGAATTCAAATGTCTTGCCGGTTTCGGCATGGGTCAGCACACCGTCTTTCACCACCCATCCGGCCGCTTTCAAAAGACCCGCGGCTTTGCGCAGATTGCCCCGGATGCGGCCACTGCCATCGGTGCTGGGGGGGGTGTATTCTTCCGTGAACAGTTCCGGCGGCAGTTTATCCCGGTACGCCTGCAGAATCTCCAGTTCCCGCCCTTCCGGCAGGCCCTTGGCTTCCAGTTCCGAATTGTCGAAATAGCTGCGCGACCGCACATATTCGTCATAGAACTGGGTCTTGTTCAGAAATTCGAAATCCAGCCCTGCGGCCAGGGCTTCGCGCACCCGGCGATCCTTGAACAGGTCACGGCGGGCGTTCAGGTAATAGCCCTGCATGCCCTCGGTGCGTTGATGGGGCAGTTTCTCCTTGATCATCAGGCCCTGGTCCACCTCTGGGATGTCGTAGGCGGTGACCCAGTTCTTGGAGATATGTTCGGAGCGGAAATCATATTCCCCGGCCTTGAAGGCCTCGACCACCACCGTATCATCCCGATAATAATCGTAGCGGATGCGATCGAAGTTATAGAGGCCCTTGTTCACCGGCAGGTTTGCCGCCCAATAATCCGGCACCCGTTCCAGGATGATATAGCGCCCGGCTTCGAAATCGCCGATCTTGTAAGGGCCGCTGCCAAGCGGCGGTTCCAGGGTTGTTGCCTCGAAATCCCGGCCTTCCCAATAATGCTTGGGCAGAATTTCCTGCTGCTGCACGATCAGCGGGATTTCCCGGTTTTCCGCATTGGCGAAGGTAAACTTGACCCGCAAGGTATCCAGCGCTTCCACCTTCGCCACTTCGCGATAGTAGAACTGCAAGGTCGGATCGCCCTTGGCCTGGATGGTATCGAAGGTAAAAACCACATCCGCGGCGGTGATGGGTGTGCCGTCATGCCAGCGGGCCTCGGGCCGGATGTTGAAGATCGCCCAAGACCGATCCTCGGGAATCTCCATGCTTTCCGCCAGCAGGCCATAGGTGGTGTAGGGTTCGTCCGCCGAGGGCGATCCCAGCCGGTCATAGGTCATGGCCAGGCCCGCCGCCGCATTGCCCTTCAAGATGAAAGGATTGAGAGAATCAAAGGTGCCCGGCGCGGCCATGCGCACCAGGCCGCCTTTTGGGGCTTCCGGGTTCACATAGTCGAAATGGGTGAAATCGGCGGGGTATTTGGGTGCCCCATGCATGGCGATACCATGGGTGGGCGCCACTTCCTGCGCGGGCGCGGGGCCGGCCAGGGGGGCAACCAGGGCAAGGGCGGCGATCAGGAAGGGACGCAAGAACGGCATGACACCTCATTTATGTCGCGGGCAAGAAAATCCTGTGCCCGGATTGTGGGCGGGACGCCCCCGGCAATCAAGGGGGCGCGTGGCATAGGTGGGGCCTCTCTGTGGCGATTTCACGGCGCCCGCAACCGGGAAAGGGCGGCGGCGTGCAAATCGGGCGCCCCGGCGGCCAGAATCTTATCCCCCGTATCCAGGGTCACGGCGGCGCCGTTCCAATCGGTCACCACGCCGCCCGCGTTTTGCACCACGGGCACCACCGCGCAGTAATCATAGGGTTTCAAAAGGGCTTCGCAGACCAGATCCACATATCCCGCCGCGAGCAAGCCATAGGCATAGCAATCGGCCCCGTACAGCGCCTGCTTTGCCGATCCTGAAAGCCGTTTGAACGGGGCGGCAGTACCTGCATCCTCGCTAAACATGTCCGGCCCGGTGGCATAGAGATAGGCTTCCTCCAGGCTCGCGCTCCGGGTGCGCACCGGGATGTTGTTCAATGTGGTGCCATGGCCGTCGGCGCCGACCCAGCGTTCCTCCGAGATGGGTTGATCGATGATGCCCAGCACCGGGCGCCGGTTTTGGGTCAGGCCGATCAAGGTGCCGAACAAGGGCTTGCCGGTGATAAAGGCTTTGGTGCCGTCTATGGGGTCCAGCACCCAGACATATTCCGCATCCAGGCGCTCGCTGCCATGTTCTTCGCCGAAGATGCCGTCTTGCGGGCGGGCTGCGGTAATCACGTCCCGCATGGCGGCTTCGATCTCCCGATCGGCCTGGGTTACCGGGCTGGCGTCTGACTTATCCAGCACATCCACGCCTTTGCGGAAATACTGCCGGGCGATGGGCCGGGCGGCATCCGCCAACCGGTGGGCGAGGGCGATGAGATCGGGGGAAACTGGAACTTGAGAGGAGGGCATGGGTGCGAGTCCGTTGCCTTTGCCGCAACCTCGTTCTATGACAGGGATAAGCAACACGCAAACGAAAAGGCAGGCACGGCAAAAGGGTTACATCCATGAGTCTTCCCAAGAAACCGGTGATCGTGATCCCCGCCCGGATGGCCTCCACCCGGCTGCCGGGCAAGCCGCTGGCGGATATCAACGGCTTGCCGATGATTGTGCAGGTGATGAACCGCGCGAAAGAGGCCGATGTGGGCCCCGTCATCATCGCCTGTGCGGAGCGCAAGATTGCCGATGCCATCACCCAAGCGGGGGGGCACGCGGTGCTCACCGACCCTGATTTACCCTCCGGCTCCGACCGGGTCTATGCGGCGGTGGAGGGAATCGATCCCAAGGGCAAGCATGACGCGGTGATCAACGTGCAGGGCGACCTGCCCACCATCGACCCGGCGGCCATCCGCAAGGCCTTCGCGCCCCTGGGCAAGAAAAAGGTGGATATCGCCACCTTGGTGGCGGAGATCACCGACCCGGAGGAAGTGACCAACCCCAATGTGGTCAAGGCCGTGGTCAGCTTCAAGGGCGGCGCCAATGTGGGGCGGGCATTGTATTTCAGCCGTAATCCCGTGCCCCATGGGGCGGGGCCTTTGTATCATCATATCGGGCTTTACGGCTTCCGGCGCGAGGCGCTGAAGCGGTTCGTGGGCCTGGCGCAAGGGGTGCTGGAGCAGCGTGAGCGGCTGGAACAGTTGCGCGCCCTGGAAAACGGCATGCGTATCGATGCGGCCTGCGTTGACACGGTTCCCCTGGGTGTCGATACTCCCGCCGATTTAGACCGCGCCCGGGCGATTTTGTCCGGGGATTCATAGGATACGCAGATGACCGACACGGCCCCCGACCGCCTGATCGCCTTCCAGGGCGAACCCGGCGCTTATTCCGATCTCGCCTGCCGCGCCGCGCGGCCGGAACTCACGACCTTACCTTGCCGGTCTTTCGAAGATGTGTTCGCGGCGGTCAGCGACGGCACGGCGGCCCTTGGCATGATCCCCATCGAAAATTCCGTGGCCGGGCGGGTGGCCGATATCCATCATTTGATGCCGGGCTCCGCCCTGCATATCATCGGCGAACATTTTCAGCGGGTGAATCACCATCTGTTGGGCGTGCCGGGGGCCAAGGATACGGATATCACCCATGTGCATTCCCATATCCATGCGCTCAACCAATGCCGCGACCTTATTCACGAACTGGGAATCGAACCGGTGGTGGCCGTGGATACGGCCGGGGCCGCCAGCCACATCGCGGAGGAAAAGGATAAGACCCAGGCGGTCATCGCCTCCGAACTGGCGGGGGAGATCTACGGGCTGAAAAGCCTGCGCGCCAATATCGAGGATGCGGACCATAACACCACCCGGTTTCTGATTATGGCCCGCGAGCCCGTGGTGCCGCACCCCAAAGCAGGGCCCGCGATCACCAGTTTCGTGTTCCGGGTGCGCAACGTGCCCGCCGCGCTCTACAAGGCCATGGGCGGGTTCGCCACCAACGGCATCAATATGACCAAGCTGGAAAGCTATATGCTGCAAGGCCGCTTCACCGCGACCCAGTTCTATGCGGAAGTGGAAGGCCATCCGGAAAATCAGGATCTGCGGCTGGCCCTGGAAGAGCTCAACTTCTTTTCCCACGAGGTGAAGATTTTGGGGGTGTTCCCGCCCCATGCCTATCGGCGTGACCCCATCGCCTTTGGCGGCGAATAGGCGCGGGGGATTTATGCCATAAAAAAAGCCCCGCATTTATTGCGGGGCCTTCCTCGGGTGCAACAACCCGGTTTTATTTCTTAAACGCTGATATCCACGAACCGCCCGGGGCCGGACCGATTGATCTGCGCCGTGCGATCTTGGGATTCTTGCAAAATCTGCACGACGGCCTGTTCCGCATCATTGCGCTGCTTCAACAGCCCATTGTTAAGCTGGAGCTTATTGAGCGCGGACTTGGTCGAGACGGCAGAACTGGCAACAGCGGCGATATCCATAGGACGAATCCATATTCCTGAATGACTATGAAAAGGATCCTACCACAGGATGTGCCCGCTTGCGAGTGATTACCATCACAGGGGGAAAACAGAGATAACGAATTCCCCTTATTTTTGCAGGCGGTATTCTGGTGCCGCCGTTGCGTTACCCCAGGGGGCGGCGGGCCTTCAGGGCCGTGGTTAAGGTGCCTTCATCCAGATAATCCAACTCGCCGCCCACGGGCACCCCATGGGCGAGGCCGGACACGATCACCCCCCGGTCTGACAGGCGCTCGGCGATATAATGGGCGGTGGTCTGCCCGTCCACGGTGGCACTGGTGGCCAGCACCACCTCGCTGATTCCGTCTCCGGCCCGGGCCAAAAGCTGCGGGATGCGCAGGTCTTCAGGGTCCACCCCATCCAGGGGAGACAGCACCCCGCCCAACACGTGATAGCGCCCCCGATAGGCGCCAGACCGCTCCAACGCCCAAAGATCGGCCACATCCTCCACCACGCAGAGCAGGCCGGTGTCGCGTTTCGGATCGGCGCAGATGGCGCAGGGGTCCATGGTATCCAGATTGCCGCAGGTGCCGCAGGGGGTGACCCGCGCCGCCGTCTCTTCCAGGGCCCGGGTCAGCGGGATCAGCACGGAATCCCGCTTTTTCAATAGATGCAGCACCAACCGCTTGGCAGACCGGGGCCCCAGGCCGGGCAGCTTGCCCACCAGGCGGATCAGATGATCGATATCGGGCGCGGGCACGGACCGGCCCGGCCTAGAAAGGCAACTTCATGCCCGGCGGCAATTGCAGCCCGCCGGTCAGCTCGGCCATGCGGTTCTTTTTCTCTTCTTCCACCTTGCCTTTGGCGTCGTTGATGGCGGCGACCATCAGATCCTCCAAAATGCCCACATCTTCCGGGCCATCCAGCAAGGCCGGATCGATCCGAACGGCGCGGGCCTCGCCAGAACCGTTGAGGGTCACCTTGACGGTCCCCGCCCCTGCGCTGCCCTCGATTTCCAGGCTCGCCAGTTCATCTTGCAGCTCCTGCATGCGGGTCTGCATTTGCTGCGCCTGTTTCATCAGATTGCCGAAATTTTTCATCAGCCGTCGTCTCCTTCGGGCGGTTCGTCGAGCGGTGTATCCGCCAGTTGTTCCAATTGGCGCACGGTTTCCACCACGGTTCCGGGGATCGCGTCAAGTACGGCGGCGACAAGCGGGTGTTTTGCCGCTTCCGCTTTCGCCTGGGCGACGGTTTCTTCCCGCTGCTGATGGAGGGTGGCCGCGCCGGGCGCGCCAGAAATCGTCACCACCCACCGCTGGTCGGTATGGGCTTCCAGGAATCGCTTCAGGTCCCCGGCCAGGCTGGGTTCCGCGTGATCCCCGGGGTGGAACTCAATGCGCCCGAGTTCGAAATGCACCAGATGCACATTATTGATCAGTTGCGCCCGCAGCCGGGCCTCGCGCTGTTCTTCTGCCAGATCCACCACATCCTCGAACCGGCGCAACAGGACACCGGGCGGGGGTGGGCTGTCCGCCGGATCAGGGTCATAGGCGGGCGCCGTGGCTTGCGCCGTCGGAGCGCCGGGGCCGGACTCGGTCGTTGCCGGGGGATGGCTGTGCCCGATGGGGGGCGGGCCGTCGACAGCAGGCGCGGCAGGCATCGCGGGCCGTGCTGCCGGTGTGGGCTGCGCTCCGCCTTTATGCAAGCTGGCGATCGCTTCGGCGGGGGTGGGCAGATCCGCCGCATGGATCAGGCGCACCAGGATCATCTCCAAGGCCTGCAAGGGCGATGGCGCCATGCGGGTTTCGTCCAAACCTTTCAGCAGCATCTGCCAGGTGCGGGTGAGGGCCGCGAGAGAAAGCCGCTCGGCGATTTTCTGGCCGCGCGCCCGCTCCGTTTCCGGCACCTCCGCGCTTTGTCCGGCGGCGGGGGCCAGTTTCAGGCGGGTCAACCAATGGGTCAGGTTCAACAGGTCGCGCAGGATTTCTTCCGGGTCGGCGCCGGACCGATATTGCTCGGCCACCATCGCCAGGGCCTCTGGCGCCTTGCCTTCCATCACCTGGTCAAACAGATCAAAGGTTTGCGCCCGGTCGGCCAGCCCCAGCATGGACCGTACCTGATCGGCATTCGCCGTGCCGCCGCCATGGGCGATGGCTTGATCCAAAAGGCTCAACCCGTCGCGCACCGATCCATCGGCGGCGCGGGCGATCAGGGTCAGCGCATCGTCCTCAATAGTGGCGCCTTCCAGGTCTGCCACCTTCTTGAAATGGGCGGCGAGTTCCGCCTGCTCCACCCGGCGCAGATCGAACCGCTGACAGCGGGACAGCACGGTGACCGGCACCTTGCGGATTTCCGTGGTGGCGAAGATGAACTTCACATGGGCGGGCGGTTCTTCCAGGGTTTTCAGAAGCGCGTTGAAGGCATTACGCGACAGCATATGCACTTCGTCGATGATGTAGATCTTGAACCGGGCGGCGGTGGGGCGATAGCGTACCCCGTCGATGATCTCCCGGATATCGTCCACGCCGGTGCGGCTCGCGGCGTCCAGTTCCAGCACATCCACATGGCGATCGGCGGCGATGGACGTGCAGGGGTCGCACACCCCGCAAGGGGTTATGGTTGGCCCGCCCGTGCCATCGGGCCCGATGCAGTTGAGCGCCCGGGCGATCAGGCGGGCGGTGGTGGTCTTGCCGATGCCGCGTACGCCGGTCATGATGAAGGCATGGGCCAGGCGGCCCTGGTCGATGGCATTTGTGAGGGTGCGCACCATGGCCTGCTGACCGATCAGCGCCTCGAAGCTGTCGGGCCGGTATTTCCGGGCGAGGACCCGGTATTCGGCGGTGGGGGTGGCGGTCTCGCTCATGGTGCGACGACCATAGAATCTCCACCCCCGGGGGTCTAGAGCGGATTGCGAGTCTCGCGGATCAAAATTCGCGAAGAGCCCGCGACTGCGGGCCGCGCGGTCAGCGCGTTTGCCTGCGTGGCGACTGAACGCAATTCCCTGTTTTTAAACAGGGAATCACAATCCCGCTAAATCCGTTTGCCAACGGTCTCCAGGCAATGGGCGATCCACTGCCCGGTGAGCTTTTCCTGCACCCCATTTTGCGCCAGTCGGGCGTTGAGGTTGCCGAAATCCACATGGTCCAGGCCTTGGTCCTGATTGAAGCAGGAAAATACCACGGACTCGGCACCCGTGACCGGGTCCACATGCCGTTGCAGGCATTGGCCGCAGATTTCCTTCATCATGCATTGCATGGGGGAGTTGATGGAGCCGATGGCCTGATGGTCTGCCTTCAACAGCGGCTTCAAGACACCATGCCGCGCCTCGGCCACCGCCCGCATCATGCGGTCGGATCCGATGGCGATGATC
This sequence comes from Magnetospiraceae bacterium, assembly GCA_049605255.1. GTDB lineage: Bacteria > Pseudomonadota > Alphaproteobacteria > Rhodospirillales > JBMYUJ01 > JBMYUJ01. The sequence goes on along the minus strand of JBMYUJ010000027.1, from coordinate 25,566 downwards.
CGGTCCACCTCGTTCAAGGGGATATGGATATCGCCCAGCTCGCCCTGCCCATAGGCAATAATGGCTTCCACGATATTGGCGGTGATGGCCCTATCCTGCGGGCGTTCGGGGGTAAAGCCCGGGGCTTCATCACAGGCCCAGATCACCACGTCCCCCGCCTCGTGAATATTTTCCACATGGTAGCGGTCGATGATCTTTTTATAGCCGCCCACATAGAGAACGCGGGACCCAGCCGCGCGCAGCGCCTGCCCAATCGAGAACAACACCGCATTGCCCAGGCCGCCGCCCACCAGCAGCACGGTCTCGCCGCTGGGGGTTTCCGTGGGGGTGCCCGTGGGGCCCATCAGCACCACCGGTTCGCCCGGTTTGAGCACGGCGCACAAATCGGACGAGCCGCCCATTTCCAGAACGATGACCGAGACCAGGCCTTTTTCCACGTCCACCCAGGCGCCGGTGAGGGCGAGGCCCTCCATCAGCAGGTCGGTGTCTTGGGCATGGGCGGCCTGGCTTTCGAAATTCATCAGCCGGAAGAATTGCCCGGGCCTGAAGGTCTTGGCGGCCAGGGGCGCGCGCACCACCACCTCGACAATGGTCGGGGTGAGGCGGATGACCTCGGTGACCACCGCCCGCAGGCCGTCGTTCAATTGGGTGAACAACAGATCGGCGGAAATCGCCGAGGGCGCCCGTTTGGCCAAGGCGGCATCCACCAGCGGATAGCCCACCTTGGCGCTGGCCATGGCGCTGACCACATTGCCCGCGAAAGAGGGATGCAGGTCGCCAAAAAAGCTCATGCGGCTGCCCTCCACCCGGGGGGCGGTGAGCACCTGCAGGTCTTTCGGTTTCTTCGACCAGTCCGGCGCATGGGCGTTGCCGTCCAGATCGAACAGCCGGTAGTAATCCCCCTCCATATCCATCAAGCCGGGATATTCCCGGGCCAGGGTCACATTGGGGCGGGTGCCGGTAGCGACCAGGATGGTCCGGGCGGGCAGGGTGACCTCTTCGCCGGTGCCTTTGGGGCGCCCGTCCACCAGCGCCATGCGTTCCAGCTTCAGGGCCTTGGCATGGCCGTATTGGTCCACCTCCACCGCCTTCGGGCCCAAAAGCTCCGCCACGCGCACGCCCTGTTCCAGAGCCTTGGAGATTTCCTCATGGTTCAGCCGATAGCTGGGCGCGGCGGAAAGCTGCCGCCGATAGGCCAGGATGGAACCGCCCCATTGATCCAACAGGGGCGCGAAATCCGGTTGGCGTCCCGCAGCTGCCGCCGCCTTGCGCTCTGCCTGAATGGCCCGGCCATGGTCCAGGAATTCGGCGGCGATCTCCGCCTCCTCCGTATTCCAGGCGGCCTGCAGGGCCTCGGCCCGTCCGGCGGCCGCGAGCCGGTCATACCGTTCGGCGAATTTTTCCACCTGGCGGGCGTAATAGGCCAGGGCCTCGGTGGCCGTATCCATGGCGGTGAGGCCACCGCCGATCACCACCACCGGCAGGCGCAGTTGCAGGTTGGTAACCGTATCCTTCTTGGCGGCGCCGGTCAGTTGCAGCCCCATCAGGAAGTCGGACGCGGTGCGCACGCCCCGGGCCAACCCGTTGGGGATATCGCTGAGGATATTGGGCTTGCCCGCGCCGACGCAGAGGGCCACATGGTCGAAGCCCATGTCGAAGGCATCCTCGGCGGTGATCGCGCCACCAAAGCGCACCCCGCCATACATGGCGAATTGGGCGCGGCGTTCCAGCAGCAGGCGGATAATGCGCAGGAAGTTCTTATCCCAGCGCACGGTGATGCCATATTCGGCGACGCCGCCGAAGCCTTCCATCAACCGCGTATCCAGGTCATCGAACTGGCTGTGGATATCCTGGATCGGGGCGAAGGGCACCCGGCTGCCATCCAGACCCACGCCGCCGAGGCTGGGGTCTAGCGGTTCGATCTTCAGGCCGTCCAGGGCGGCCACCGCATGGCCATCGTTCATCAGGTGATGGGCGAGGGTATATCCCGCCGGGCCCAGGCCTACCACGAGCACCTTGTACCCGGTTTCGGCGCGGGGATAGGGCCGCTCCAGATTAAGTGGATTCCAGCGGGTCAGCAGGCTGTAGATTTCAAAGCCCCAGGGCAGTTCCAGGATGTTTTTCAACACCCGGGTTTCCACCTGGGGAATGTTCACTGGTTCCTGCTTTTGATAGATGCAGGCTTTCATGCAATCGTTGCAGATACGATGACCGGTCCCGGCGACCATGGGGTTGTCGACGCAGATCATGGCCAGGGCGCCCAGGCTGTAGCCCCCCTTGAACAGCCGATGCATCTCGGAAATGCGCTCTTCCAGGGGGCAGCCGGTCAGTGGCACCCCTTGCGGGTTTTTCTGGAACCCATCGCCTTTCTTTTCGAAGAACCCGCGCGAGCAGGAATCCCGACCCCGATCATGGCAGATCACGCAGTAATGGGCCTGGTCCAGGGCCTCGGTGGTGTCGCAGCCAAAATCGGTCAGCGAAAACCCATCGCGCAAATAGCGATCATGGTCTTTCGGATGGATCAGGGTGTCGACGCCGTTGAAGGATTCGGTTTCCACCGGCACCAGATTGGCCGCATCCACCGGATGCGGCGTTTTGAACAATACCCCGGCTTTATGTTTCATCCGGCCGGTTTGGGTATGCAGGGCCCAGCCCGCATAGCGCAGGGCCACGGCGGTGGAAGCGGCATGGGTTTCCGGGTCTTCCTCCCAGGCCATCACCTGGGCGGCGAAGGTTTCTTCGGTGAGCGGCGCCCCGAATCGGTGTTCCAGGTCAGCCGCCAGGGCGGCGCCTTCATCCTCGGTCACATCGCCGGGTTTGACCTTTTTGGCGGCCAGGCGCTGCACGAAATTGCGCTTGCATTCGAACAGCACATCATGGCCGCGGATGGTTGCCGTTTCCGCATCCAACTTATCGAGCACGCCGAACAGATCGCCGATGAAACGCTCCGCGGGCGGCCCCAGGGCCTCCATCAGATCGGCGGAGTCTTTCCGGCTCAGCGACCCGGGCGCGGCACGGGCCGCGTCCAACTGGGCGCGCAGGTCCGGCGCCAGGCTCTCCAGGAACAGGCCATCGATGCGCACCAGGCCCTCGCGGCTGTACAGATCCTCGAAAGCCAGGTCATGGGCGAGAGTCAAGTCGGTCATGGGGGAATATCCTTGGTGTTTCGGCGTTCTGCGCGCCGAGTCTGCGGTAATTTTATAATAATTTAGGGTCTATTCAGAGGGAAAAAGTCAGTGCCCCGTCAGCCGGTGGCGGCAGCCACGGCCTGGGCCAGATCCTCTTTCAGGTCCTCGGCATCTTCCAGCCCGACGGAAAACCGCACGGTGCCCGGATTGATCCCCACGGCCAATTGCTCCTCGGCGGTGAGTTTCTGATGGGTGGTGGTGGCCGGATGGGTTATCAGGCTTTTCACATCCCCCAGATTGTTGGAAATATCGATGATCTCCAACGCATCCAGGAAGCTATAGGCCCCCGCCTTACCGCCCACCAGATCGAAGCTGACCATGGGGCCGCCCGCATCCATCTGCCGCGCGGCCAGGTCATGTTGCGGATGGCTTTCGAGGCCGGGATACAAGACCCGCTCCACGCCCGGCAAGGTCTCCAGGAATCGGGCCACGGCCAGCGCGTTTTCCGAATGCTTGCGCACCCGCATTTCCATGGTTTCCAGGCCCTTCAGCAGGACCCAGGCATTGAATGGCGCCAGGGTCGGGCCTGTATTGCGCATGAAGGGGATCAGCTCATCGGTGACCCATTGTTCATCGTCGGTGAGGATGGCGCCGCCCATGACCCGGCCCTGCCCATCGATATATTTGGTGGCGGAATACACCACCGTATGGGCGCCGAATTCCATGGGGCGCTGCAAGATCGGGGTGGCGAATACATTATCCACGATCACCTTGGCCCCGGCGCCTTCCGCCAGAGAACAGACGGTCTTCAGGTCGACCAGTTCCAAGGTGGGGTTGGACGGGGTTTCCAGCAGCACGCAATCGGTGGGTTTCGACAGCGCCCGTTCCCAGGCCGCATTATCGGTGCCGTCCACCATTTCGGTCTCGACGCCGAAGCGGGGCAGAATATGGTTCAGGATATGCACGCAAGAGCCAAACAGGGCGCGGGCGCCCACTACCCGGCCGCCGGTGCGGGTCATGGCCATGATGGCGGCGAAGATGGCGGCCATGCCGGTGGGGGCGGTGCGGCAGAACCGGGTGCCCTCGATCAGCGCCAAGCGCTCTTCCAGCATGGCAACGGTGGGATTGCCGAACCGGGAATAGACAAACCGCACCTGGTCTCCGGCGAAGGCTTCCTCGGCTTCCAGGGCTTCGTCATAGACATAGCCGGAATTGAGGTACAGCGCCTCGCTGGTTTCCTTATGCTGGCTGCGGACGGTTCCGCCGCGCACCGCTTGCGTTGCGGGGCGCCATTTTCTCGCGTCTTTGCTCATCTTTCCCTTCCTCGGGGGCCCTTCCACGCGGGGCTGGCGGCACAAAAAAACCCGACCTCAACAGGATCGGGGGTTTTCACGCCTCGACCTCTTTAGCGGAGTTTTTATCGTGGCCGCAAGCTGGTCGCCCAAATCACCACGTCAACGGGGTTTCACATAGCGGAGACGGAGGGGCGGGGTCAACTCCTTTTATTTAGTGTTGAATAGCACAGACCTTTCTTCCGCGCCGAAGATGCCTATATTCAAGGTTCAATTCGTTTTTCCCCCATCGGAGATACCCCATGAGTGCCCATGTCACCACCGACTCCCTGTTTTTCGACCGCGCAGGGTTGGACCCGGTCCGGGTCGACAGCCTCGTGGAAGAGGCGCTCACCGGCATGGACGACGGGGAACTGTTCCTGGAATATATGCAATCGGAAAGTCTTTCGTTCGATGACGGGCGGTTGAAGGCGGCCAGCTTCGATACCTCGCAAGGGTTCGGCCTGCGGGCGGTTTCCGGCGAGACCACGGGCTATTCCCATGCTTCCAACCTGGACGAGGGCGCCATCGCGCGGGCAGTCGCCACGGTAAAGGCGGTCAAGGCGGGCCATGGCGGCACCATGGCGGCGGCGCCCAACGGCACCAACCGCTTGCTCTATGGCGATGATAACCCCCTGGGCGCGGTGGAATTCGAGACCAAAACTGCATTGCTGGCCGAAATCGATGCCTATGCCCGCGCCAAGGACCCGCGCGTGGTGCAGGTATCGGCCTCCCTGCTCGGCAGTTGGCAGGCGGTGCGCATCGTGCGGGCCGGTGGCTTCAACGTGTCGGATATCCGGCCCCTGGTGCGAATGAATGTGCAGGTGGTGGTCGAGCAAGATGGGCGGCGGGAGGCGGGCTCCCACGGCGTCGGCGGGCGTATCGCCTATGACAGTATCATCACGCCGGAAAGCTGGCAGGGCGCGGTGGCGGAGGCCCTGCGCCAGGCCCTGGTCAATCTGGAAAGCATCCCCGCTCCGGCAGGGGAAATGGCCGTGGTCCTGGGCCCGGGCTGGCCAGGAATCCTGTTGCACGAAGCCATCGGCCACGGGTTGGAAGGGGATTTCAACCGCAAGAAAACCTCTGCCTTTGCCGGGTTGATGGGCGAGCGGGTGGCCTCCAAGGGGGTGACGGTGGTGGATGACGGCACAATGCAAGACCGGCGGGGATCGATCACCATCGATGATGAAGGCACCCCCAGCCAGCGCACGGTGTTGATCGAGGATGGCATCCTCACCGGCTATATGCAGGACCGGCTGAACGCGCGCCTGATGGGCGTGGCGCCCACGGGCAATGGGCGGCGGCAAAGCCATGGGCATATGCCCATGCCGCGTATGACCAACACCTATATGCTGTCTGGCAGCCACGAGAAGGATGAGATCCTCGCCTCCGTCGACAAGGGCCTCTATGCGGTGAATTTCGGCGGCGGGCAGGTGGATATCACGTCCGGCAAGTTCGTGTTCTCCTGCACCGAGGCCTATATGATCGAAAACGGCAAGATCGGCGCCCCGGTAAAAGGCGCGACCCTGATCGGCAACGGCCCCGATGCGCTTACCAAAGTGGATATGATCGGTAATGATATGGCCCTTGATCCGGGTATCGGCACCTGTGGCAAGGATGGCCAGGGCGTGCCCGTGGGGGTCGGCCAGCCCACCTTGAAGCTCAATGCGCTTACCGTGGGCGGCACACAGGCTTGACGTAGCGCCGAAAATCCCGTTTCTCTTGTAAAAATATCGCGTTACGGGGATTGCCAGCGTGGGACAGGATAAACGGAAATTCGAGCGGTATGAACTCACCGGTGTGGGCGCCTTGATCGACCGGTTTCAATGCCCGGTGATCAATGTGTCGGATCAGGGGGTTCTGCTGGAAGATCCCATGGAACTCCTCCGCCAAGGCGATGCGGCGGGGATTGTATTGACCGTGCCATTGTTGGATAAGATTGTACCGGTGGAAGTATATGGCTGGGTGGTGCGGGCCGAAAACGGCATGGCCGCGTTGAACTATGATGAACCCGTACGCACCTGGAAGCGGCTGTTAGCCTTGCTCAACCAGAAGCAGAAAGCGGAGAAGGGGAATGACTGATCAGGCCGCCGCGTCAGAAGACCGGCGTCGTTTCGACCGCTTCGAGTTAACGGATATCCGTGCCTTCGCCGGGCGTGATGCTTTTCAGGTGGTGAATGTCTCCGCCGAGGGCGTGTTGCTGGAAGGGTTGGATCCGGCCTTGGCCGAAGGCGATACCCTGCATCTCACCCTCACCATTCCCATCATGCGGCGGATTGTGTCCCTCCCCCTGCGGGGGCGGGTCGCGCGGCGCGAGGGCCTTTCCGTCGGCATTCATTTCGTGGAACCGGCGCGCAGTTGGTCTCGGCTTCTGGAATTGATGGCCCAGCGGCAAAGCGCCTAATATCTTATAACGTGTATATCGAATAATTTTTCGCTATAAACAGGAAAAGATCTGGACTTTTGCGCGGGAATAGAACAATATGGGAACATAGAAAAGTTTCGCGACCCTTAAAGGCACGTCCTTGCCATGCGGCCACGGTTCCCCTCTCTTTTTTTTGCCAGCCTGATGGCGAGCCTATTGGTGCGTCCTGTGGACGGGGTGGAATTGGCCTCGGTGGAGCGGGTTCCCGCCGAGGTCATTAAGGTGATAGATGGCGATTCAATTCGGGTGGATGCCATGCCCTGGCCGGGGTTCCGGGTGACCACCATCGTGCGGCTGCGCGGCGTCGATACCCCGGAACTGCGCGGTAAATGCAGCGCGGAAAAGCGCATGGCGCAAAAGGCGAGGGATTTCGTGCAGCGTCAGGTGGCGAGCGGCCCCGTGGTCCTGACCGACATCGATCAGGGCAAATATGCGGGCCGGGTGGTGGCCCGGGTGCAAACGGCAGACGGCGCGGATATCGGCGCGGCCCTGCTCAAAGCCGGGCTCGCCCGGGAATATAAGGGCAAGGCACGCCGCAGCTGGTGCAACGGGTAAGTCTGAACCCGGTTATTCGGTTTCCTCGCCGAACTGGGCCAGGGCGCCGGTGATGCGCACCCCTTCCTTGCCGTGGAAAAAGCCGTTGGAGAACGGCACATAACCGACCAATTCGGCCATTTCGCCTTCCGCCTCGGCGGCTTCCATCGTGCCGTTCATGACACCGCGGAAGAGGGCGGCGACGCGTACCATATCGCAAGAATGGGGCGAAAGCCGCACCCGGTTGATGCCGATCTCCCGCAGATCGTCCAGATCGCCGATCAGGTTGCAATAGGTGTAGGACATGGTCTGGATGCCGTTCACGGTCAGGAACGGATCGCCATCGATGGTATCGAGATCCATGCCGTCCGGGTCCAGGTTGCACACATACTGGCAGTTTTCTTTTTGCAATTTGTGGGACCGGGCGTGATAGCAGCGGGCGGAAACCGCCAGGGGCAGACGCCCGAAAGCGACCACTTCCAGCTCCGCACCGGGAACCTTCGCCAGGGCAGCCAGGGATTCTTTTGGCAGTTCCGGCGGCAGGCAGAACCGGGTCGCGCCGTTTTGCACCAGGAATTGCAAGGAGTTTTCATTGTAAATATTTACCAGCGGGCCGATGGCGTGGCGCTTGCCGGTCAGGGTGCCGGCGACGGAAATATCATTGGCCTCCACAAACCATTCGTCGGCGGCTTCAGAGGTGCAGCGCGCTTCGGCCATTTCCCGTTCGGTCATGATCAGGGCCAGGGTGGAGACGATCACTTCCTTGCCCGCCGCTTCCAGGCGTTCGATCACCTCGGGCACGAAGGGGGTGAAGAAGGGGGTGCGTTTGGAACAAACGGTTTCGCCCACGCAGACCGTATCCACATCCGCCTCGTCGGCCACGCGGAAATAAAAGTCGCGCCATTCTTCCGGGTCCCAGTTGAACAACACGGGACCCATGGTCAGTTTTCCGCTCATAAGGACGGTTTCTCCCTGAATTTTCGATGAATGAACAGGCGGTTCCGTTACTGCCAGGATTTCTGGTAGGCGCCCTCGGTGTTCTGTTGGCCTTCCGCCACGGTCTCCAGCCCCAGAGACGGGACCTTCAGCCCTTGCGCCGCCGCATCCGCCGCGCGGCGGAAGGAAGAGACCACCTGCGCGATATAGGCCTTGCCCCGCTGGCGCCCCTCGATCTTGAGGGCGGTCACCCCCGCCGCCGTCAGTTCCGGCAGCATGCCCGCGATATCCAGGCTGGTGGGGTCCTCGAAGATGTAGGAGGCATTGCCCTCGGTCACGAACCGGCCCTTGCACAGGGTGGGATAGCCCGCGGCTTCATCCTCGCCGAAGCTGTTGATGGTGAAATCACCCAGTTTGGAGACCAGATGATCCCCCTCGTCTTCGTAGCGCACATGGCTGGCGGGGGAACAGACCCCGTTCATATTGGGGGATTGCCCGGTGACGTAGGACGATAGGGAACAGCGGCCCTCCGCCATCACGCACAGGCCGCCAAAGACAAACACCTCGGTTTCCAGGGGAAGTTGCTTGTTCAGCGCCGCGATTTCCTTGATGGAGAGCACCCGGGGCAGCACCACCCGCTTCACATCGAAGGCCTGGCGGTAAAATTCGATGGCATCCGGGTTGGAGGCGGAAGCCTGCACCGACATATGCAGGCGCAGGTCGGGATGCTTCTTGCTGGCGTAATCGGCAAGGCCGATATCGGCGATGATAATGGCGTCGGCGCCCAGCGCGTGGGAATCGTCCACGGCGTCGTGCCACATTTTTACCGCGCCCGCCTTGGCGAAGGTATTGATGGCCACATAGACCTTGCTGCCCTTGGCATGGGCGTATGCCACGCCGTCCTTTAATTCTTCCCGGCTAAAGTTCAGACCGGGGAAGTTGCGGGCGTTGGTTTCATCCCGGAACCCGAGATAGACCGCATCGGCGCCCGCATCCACGGCGGCCCGCAGGGAGGCCGGGGTGCCCGCCGGGCAGGTGAGTTCCAATTTCCGGTAGGGGGTCTCTTGTTGGGTCATGATGTCTCCACCTTCGGGATTTTCGGGATTTTCCGGCCGGGGGACCGGCGTTTGGTCGCTTTTTCAACCTTTTCGTCGAGCTTGCGCAAAGTTGCGGCTTGCGCATCTGTTTTGCGGATTGCTGGGGCGATCATGGCCTGGCGCAGGGTTTCCAGGTCTTGACTGGCCACGGAAAACAGCTTGCCCAGGCTTTCCGTCGCCTTGCGCGCCGGATCGGCGAGTGGGCCCAGAGCCGATAGCAGATCGGTCAGCACGTCCACATCGGCGCCGTCCACCGCATTGCGCAGGGCCACCACATGTTCCGTATCCCCTTCGATCACCAGATCGCGGGAGAAAAACAGGGCATCGCCGTCCACTTTGCCTTCCATCAGTTCGATCAGTTTCAATAGCGGGCCCCGGATGTTCGCCGTTGCGGTCTCCTCCGGGGCGTCGCGCATCACCGTTAAGGTTGGCATCAAGGGGTCTGGCCGCAAGAGAAAGACGATGGGCAAATCCACCGGATCGATCAGATAGATGGGATCGTCCAGTTGCGCGAGCCGCTCAAACACCTCCGGATGGCGCCGATGCACGGTGGCCATGGCTGTATCAAAGGGTTTTTGCAGCAAGGACAGCGGTAACGTGCGGAGGGTGAAACCCGCCAGCAAGACCGGAGACAGGGGGGGCAGCACACTTTGCGCTCGCGCCATGGGCTTTATCGGCTCCAATTGATCATGGTTCGCAAGTAATACCCAAGCCCGCGTCCGGTGACAATGATCCGGATCAACGAAAATCCGTCCTCGGGTCGGTTATCACGAGAGTTGAGGGTGTGCCGCGGGCATTGTACACTCTCCCCGTAAACAATCCCAAAAGGCATCCTTTCGTTTAGGAATTCCCATCATGACCGAAACCCGAAGTCTCGTTGGCCATGTCACTTCCATCACGGGCGGGCTCGTCCGGTTCCGGGGCGGCGGCAGCCTTTCCCTCGGGTCCATCGTCATGATCGATGGTCCGGGGAGTTTGGTGATCGGATCGGTGGAGATGATCACCTCCGCCATGCCGGACTCCGATATGACCGATGTGCCCATCAATGGGGAGATCGAGCTTTATGGCGAGTTCAAGGGGGATGATCCGGTGTTCCGCCAGGGGGTCAGCAGCTATCCCATGGTGGGCGCGCCGGTGGTGCTGGCCACCGATGAGGACCTGCGCAAAACCTATGCGCCGCCGATTCTTCCCGGGGTGCCCATCGGCTCCCTGGCAACCCGCCCGGAAGTGCCCGCCAATGTGTTGGTGAACCGGCTGTTGGGCAAGCATTTCGGCATCATGGGCTCGACCGGTACGGGCAAATCCTGCGCGCTTTCGGATATGATCAACAAAATCCTGGATGAACATCCGCAAGGGCATGTGATCGTGACCGATCCCTATGGGGAATATCGCACGGCCTTCGGGGACCGCGCCTTGGTGTTGGATGGCGAAACCCTGCGCCTGCCCTATTGGATGCTCACCTTTAACGAGATATCGGAAATCATCATCAATCCGGATAGCGGGGATATCGCGGCGCAGGTGAATGTATTGCGCGAGGCGGTGTTGGAAGCTCGACGGGAAGGCGCAGGTGATGCCATTTCCGGTTATCTGACCGCGGATACCCCCATCCCCTATCGACTGTCTTCCTTGCGGAAGATTATCGAGCGGCAAATGGGTAAGCTGGAAAAAGCCGATACCAGCACCCGCCCCTACATGAAACTGCTCTGGGCCATGGACGGTATTTTGGCCGATCGGCGCTACACCTTCATGTTCTCTAACTTCCTGGTGAAGGACACCCTCGCCGAACTGGTGGCGCAGATTCTGCGGGTGCCCGCTGACGACAAACCCATCATTGTGCTCGATCTTTCCGCCATCCCGGTGGAAGCGGTGGATGTGGTGGTTTCGGTTTTGGGCCGTTTCGTGCTGGAATTCAGCCTCTGGAATACGGAAGACGAAACCGTACCCGTGCTGCTGGTGGTGGAAGACGCTCACCGTTTTGCGCCGAAAACCGATGAGCGTACCTTTAACGCCACCAAACAGCTCTTGCTGCGCTTGGCGCGGGAGGGGCGGAAATACGGCGTTGCTTTGGGCTTGATCAGCCAGCGGCCCTCTGAACTGGCACCTGACCTGATGAGCCAATGCGGCACCCTGTTCGCCTTTCGCATGAGCAACGAGGCGGACCTGCAGGTGGTGCGCGATGCCCTGCCGCAATCTTCCGTCGGGATCCAGCGGGCCCTGTCCGCCCTCGCCAACCGGGAGGCCGTAGCGGTGGGCGATGGGGTGATCGTGCCCTCCGTGGTGCGGTTCGAAGACCTGCCGCCGGAAAAACAACCGCGTAGCGGGGCGGTGCCGTTTGCCGCCGCCTGGCGTGAAACCCGGGGCAGTGTGGCAACGGTGGAGAAAATCGTCGCCAAATGGCGATTCCAGCAGTAAAGCAAAGCGCCAAATACGCCGCAACGCGCTGCGGAGAGAGTGAAAAAAGGGCAAAATGTGGGATTTTTGCCGTCCACTACGGTAGTCCCGTCTTCCGTGCCTCTTTAAGCGTGCTGGCTTGACCTTAGATGGTGGGAGACTCGCGGCGCTCCCTATCCTTTACCCCTATAACCACGTATACTGCTGGGGTATGACTTTCTGATAATTGAGAGTGTTTTACTCCCCCAATGGCCGCGCCCCGTTTGCATTTTATTCGGACGTCTGTCCTAGTTTTGGCCGTCTTTCTTTGCGTGCTCGATTTGGGCGGGGCTTCCGTCGCAATGGGCGCAGAAACGGCCGCAGGCCCGCGCCACGTTTTGTTGATCAGTTCCTGGTTCCAGGACATGCCCTGGCAAAAATCTTTTCACGAGGGTCTGCAACGCGGACTGTCGGAAGATGAACGACCCTTTAAACTCTATGTGGAATATCTGGATGCGGGCCGCTTTCCGGTCCGCCAACAGCGTTCCCTGCTGCGGCAGAGTATCGAACTGAAATACAAGGATATTCCCATCGCCGCGGTGATCGCCGAAAGTCTGCCGGCGGTGGCGTTTCTCCGCGAAAATTCAGATTTATTTACGGAGACACCACGGATTTTGGTGCAATCCGGTAGCGTCCCGGAAGATTTCGCGAATGCGACCGTCATCGACGTTTTCGTCGATTATGATACCGCGTTTGGGGAGATGATGCGGTTGGCTCGGCCCGCACGTGTGTTCCTGGTGGGGGATGTGGCCGATCCGGCCGGTCAACGTCGGTTAAAGGCCGCGCTGGCGGCGCTGGAGAAGCAAGCCGGGACTGTGCCCGTCACCCATTTGTTCAATCTTTCCGCCAAGGACCTGGCGACAAAGGTCTCCACCCTGCCAGAACGAAGCGCCATTTTTTTCCTGCCCGTGTTCAATAAGGCCGGCGCGACGCCGATGACACCCAAAGCGGTATCGGGGATTTTGTCCAAAGCGGCGACGGCCCCGATCTTCTCGGGATGGGAAACCATTTTGGGAAACGGCATTTTGGGCGGTTATTTGTTGTCCAGCGAGCGGCTGGGGCGGATGAGCGCCTATGCCGTTACCGGCCAGAAGGCGGTTACGCCTCTTAGTCCCAGCGGCTATTATTATGATTGGCGGCAGCTTCAGCGTTGGAATATCGATGAGAGCCGACTGCCCGAGGGGGCGATGGTGATCCATCGGGAACTTTCGGCGTGGGAGGAATACCGCTGGCAGATAATGGCCACCCTCCTCACTTTCTTGGGGTTTGTGGCCTTGATTTTAGCCCTGGTGAAATACAATCGCACCATCAAGCAAACCCAGAGCGACCTGCAAGACAGCGAACGCCGCTTCCGCAATACGTTCGAGCAAGCGGCGGTCGGCATCGCCCATGTGGCGCCGGATGGCAGCCTCATGCGGTTAAACCAGAAGTTCTGCGATATCGTCGGATACGCCCCAGACCAACTGAAGGATGTTCGGTTCCAAGACATTACCTATGCCGATGACCTGGAAGAAGACCTCACCCATGTGCAGGACTTGCTGGATGGGGACAGCGATACCTATGCCATGGAAAAGCGCTATCACCGGGAGGATGGTTCCCTGGTATGGGCGAACCTGACCGTCTCTATCGTGCGCGATACGGCGGGGGCGCCGGTGCATTTCATCAGCGTGATCGAGGATATCAGCCAGCGCAAGGCGCTGGAAGAAGCGCTGACCCTGGCGAAGGAAGAGGCGGTGCGGGCCGATCGGGCGAAATCCATGTTCCTCGCCGCCATGAGCCATGATTTGCGTACCCCGCTGAATGCGATCATGGGCTTCAGCGACTTGATCCGGCAAAAGACATTCGGGGATGTGGGCAATCCCAATTACGAAAGCTATGTGGAGGATATCTATAACAGCGGGTCTCTGTTGATCAGCCTGATCAACGATATTCTAGACCTTTCCAAGGTGGAGGCGGGCAAATACGACCTGACCGAGGAGCCGGTGCATCTGCCTACCTTGCTCGACCTATCCATCCGCCAGATCTCCGCGATGCCCCATGCGGAAAGCTTGTCTTTCCAAAAGGATTATGATCATGCCTTGCCGAAACTGCGGGGGGACAAGCGGGTCTTGCTGCAGATTTTCAACAATCTCCTGTCAAACGCGGTGAAATATACCAATGCGGGAGGATTGATCGTCCTGCATGTGACTCTGACCAGCAAGGGCAATTTCATCCTCTCCATCAGTGATACGGGAATCGGTATTTCCGCAGAGGAGATTAACGAAATCCTCGCGCCCTTCGAACGGTCTCAGAACATGATTGCCCGCAAAAAAGAAGGGACCGGCCTCGGCTTGCATCTTTGTGACCGGTTCATGCGCATGCTGGGCGGCCAGATGAAAATAGCCAGCACCATCGGCAAGGGAACGGTGGTGACCCTGACCTTCCCGGCTGAACGCACCCTGGTGCCGCGTGAGGTGCCCATGGACGAGGCAAGTTAGGGACCCCGGCGCGCGCCCGTCAGATCGGCCAATATCAGATCGGCCAATAGAGGAGTATCAACGGCACCGCGATAACCAGGACCAGGAGCTGCAGCGGTAAGCCCAGGCGCCAATAATCCCCAAATCGGTACCCCCCGGGGCCCATGACCAATACATTGTTCTGATGCCCGATCGGGGTCAGAAAAGCCGATGACGCCGCAATGGCTGTGGCCATCAAGAAAGCATCGGGGCTGACGCCAATGGCTTGCGCCAGACCGACGGCGACCGGCGCCGCGATAACCGCCGTTGCCGCGTTGTTAATCAGATTGGTCAGGCCCATGACCAAGGCCATAAATACCGCCAACAGTGCCCAAACCGGCAAGACATCGGTCATGCGGAGGAGTTGGGTGGCGAGGGTTTGGGTGGCGCCGGTGGTTTCCAGGGCGTGGCCGACGGGGATCAAGGCGGCCAAGAGAACAATGATGGACCAATCCACGCTGTCGTAAATTTCTCGCGCGGTGATCGTACCGGTGATCACCAACAAGGCGACGGCGGCAACGAAGGCTATTTCCACAGGGGCCAGATTAAGCGCAACAGCGGCAATGGCGCCAAAAAAGATGGCGAAGGGCAGGGCCCGCTTGCGCCGACGGAAGGGCCGAATGCCCCGTTCCGCCAAAGGCACGCAGCCAAGTGTGGCCATGGTTTGGCGCAGGTTTTCTGCCTCGCCCTGCACCAGCAACAGGTCGCCAGCGCGCAGGTTCTCGCTTGCCAGTCGGCCCTTGATCTGGCTGCCCTGGCGCGCCACCGCCAGCATGGTCACTCCATAGCGGGATCGCAACCGAAACGCCTCGGCAGATCGCAACTCAATGCGTGCGCCAGGCATCACCACGACCTCTATCAGCGCCACATCCTCCGAGCGCAGATTGCCGGGGATGATTTTGTCATGGCCGTCTAATTCAAGTCCCAGCGCGGTGAGGATTTCTTGATAATTGGCCACATCCACCCGCAAAATGACCACATCGCCCGCGCGTACCGCAGCTTCGCGCAGCCGTCCCAAAAAGCGGTGCTCGCCGCGCACGATGCCCACCACCAGGGCATCGTTATCCACCAACCGCTCCAACTGCCGGACCGTCTTGCCAATGGCGGGGGAGTCGTCGCCAACCCGACCTTCTATGAGATATTCCGCATCCCGCAACATTTCCGCTGGGGATTTCCGCCGCCGCAGTTTGCGGGGGATCAACCGCCAGCCGATAACGGTCAGAAACACCACCCCCACCAGGGCCACCGGCGCCCCTACCGGCGTGAAATCGAACAGGGAAAAGGCCGCTCCCGTCGCTTCTTGGCGATAGGCGGCGATGATGATATTGGGCGGGGTGCCGATCTCGGTCAGCATGCCCCCTAAAATCGTACCGAAGGACAGCGGCATCAGCACCAGCGAGGGCGAGCGAAACAGATGCAAAGCCAGGGGCATCATCAGCGCCAGCGCTCCCACATTGTTCATGAAGCCAGAGAGGACGGCCCCCACCCCGATGATCAGGATCATGTTGATCATCTGGTGGCGGGAAACCCCAGCCAGATAAGTGGCGGCAGATTCCACGGCACCGGAAAGCTCCAACGCGCGGCTGATAATCAGGGTGCTGGCGACGGTGATCACGGCCGGATGGCCGAATCCGATGAAAGCCTGATCCACGGGCACCAGTTGCGCCGCCACCGCGACCAGCAAGGCCGCCATGGCGACAATGTCGTGGCGCCATCGCCCCCAAAGGAACAAGACCAGGGTACCGATAAGTATCGCGCCAATCAAAAACTGCGAGAGCATAGACCGACGACCCCCTTCCCGTTTCCAGGTGCGGCGGCAGTGGGCACCGCAACCCCGCCGCCCCCTCTGCCGTTTTCCTGAACCATGGTATAGGCTGGGCCGCGCGGACGAAATGGAATCCGTATCTCCGCAGTCGCTTTCCGGGAGACGCCGCGATGTTCGGGGGGTTACCCCGCGTGATATTTCGTCAGGCTCAGTCGATTGCCCCCGTCCGCCGTGCGCTGGTAGGCGAGATTGTCCATATTCTCGCGAATCAAGAAGACCCCCAGGCCGCCGATGGGCCGTTGTTCCAGCGGCAGGGATAAATCGGGGGCGTTCACAAGCGAGAGGGGATCGAAGGGCCGCGCCTGATCCATCACATGCACGGTCAGGCCCTTGGCATCGGTCTCAATGGCGACAGTCAACGCCCCCGGCTGCGGGCCATACCCATGGACGATGACATTGGTACAGGCCTCGTCGACCGCCAAAATTATCTGGTAAATCTCGCCTTCAGAGAATCCCGCTGCGGCCGCGGCTTCCGTCACGAAGCGGCGGATGTGCGCAAGATTGCCGGGCTCTGACGGGAGCGTTAGCGATGGACTGGGTGCCGTCATCTCAGGCAAAGGCGTCGACCGCCTCCCGCATCTCTTTATGGACCGGAATATAGGTATCGAAGCCCATGGTCTTCATCATCCGCTGGGTGGATTCAGTGGGGCAGACCAACCGCAGATGGGGCCCGGGCCCGGGGCTTCCTTTCACCGCCATGTAGATCAAATGTACCGAGCGAAAACCCGCGCTGCTCATGTAATTGATCCCGCTCAGATCCAGGATGATATTCTGGGCGCCGCCATCGGTGGCTTCGGTCGCCTTGGCGTCCAGGTCTTGATAGGTATCCGCATCCAGATCGCCGGCAACATGCAACACGGTGATCGGCACGCTGCCGTCGGATTGCGAAACGCGGATCGTCAACTCGGTCATGAATGAATTCTCCCTGTTCGGAACGAATGCCTTAATTTGCAAGCGGCATCATGGATTTTTATCTCGCTACTATACACGCTGAACTCCTAATATACGCGCGAAAAGTAGACCCGCCAAATCCGGGTAAACGGCGGCCCGTGCCTGTGTTTTCTCATCTGTCTCATTTTCGGGAGGTTTGGAGCGGGTGATGGGAATCGAACCCACGACTCTCAGCTTGGGAAGCTGAAGCTCTACCACTGAGCTACACCCGCGAAATGTGGACGCAGGTGTAGCTATCGCCGCGGTCTGCGTCAAGGGTCACGACGCGATCACGAAAGTTTAGGTTGCCCCAATTCCGGGGCCTGCTCATCTGTTGGTCAGCGCAACAGACCGAACCCCAAGGAGAGGGCGATCCCATGGACACGCCATTTGAAAGAGCCGATATCCCGCCATTAGCGCCAGAAAAATTCCGCGATCCCGGGGTGACCGCCAAGGGGGACGCCCGGGCCCATGTGGCGTTGGAAAAGCTTTCTACTCTTTGGTTCAATACCGGCAGCCTGTGCAACATCACCTGCCAGGATTGTTATATGGAATCGAGCCCAAAGAACGACCGGCTCGCCTATATCACTCAGGCGGAGGTGGATCGGTTTCTGGATGAGGCGGCGCGGGAGAACCTGGGCCTTGCCGAGGTGGGCCTGACCGGCGGGGAACCGTTCATGAATCCGGAAATCATCCCCATCCTGCACTCTATCCTGGCGCGGGGATTGCGATTGTTGGTCCTGACCAATGCCATGAAACCCTTGCACCATAAGAAAAAACAGCTTCTGGACTTGCCAGACGCTTGGCGCCGCCATCTCACCTTGCGCGTTTCCCTCGATCACCATACCCAGGCGCGGCACGATGCCTTACGCGGCGCGGGAAGCTGGGACAAGGCGCTGGCGGGGCTCACCTGGCTGGCGCAACACGGGTTTACCGTGACCGTGGCCGGGCGCGCCTATTGGACCGAGACGGCGGCCGCGGCCCGCGCCGGATACGCCCGTTTGTTCGCGGAATTGGGGCTAACCATTGATGCGGAAAATCCGGCCACTCTGGTGGTGTTTCCGGAAATGGTCGCGGCGGGGGACGTGCCCGAAATCACCACCGCCTGCTGGGATATTCTGGGTGTTTCTCCGCAATCGGTGATGTGCGCTACATCGCGTATGATCGTCAAACGGAAAGGGGCTGCCGCGGCGAGTGTTGTCCCCTGCACGTTGCTGCCTTATGATGCGCGCTTCGATCTGGGTGGCAGTTTGGCGCAAGCGCCAAAACAGGTGCCCCTCAACCATCCTTATTGTGCGCGTTTCTGTGTCCTGGGTGGCGCATCGTGCACCGCCAATTGAGAGTGCAATGCCGGCAGACGATCCATTTCCCTATTCCGAAATCACGCGGGCCATCCGGGTTTCCGTGTCCCCCCGTTTCCTACCCGATCAATCCGCCCCCGACGAGAACCACTACGTGTGGGCCTATCATGTGATGATCGAAAATCTGGGGGCGGAAACCGTGCAACTTCGCACCCGTCATTGGCGCATTACCGATGCCATGGGCCGGATTCAGGAGGTGCAGGGCGCCGGTGTGGTGGGGGAACAGCCGGTGCTGCAACCGGGGGAATCCTTCGAATATACCAGCGGAACACCGTTGCCGACGCCGTCGGGGTTTATGGGCGGCACATATGGCATGGAATCGCGCGAAGGGGAGGCGTTTGACGTGGCGATTCCGACCTTTTCTTTGGATAGCCCCGAGGGTATGGGGCGAATAATGTGAACTGCGACTTGATCCTCGGCGTAAAACTCCCAATTTCCTGTGAAGTTTCCATGTCGAAAAGGTTTATCCCATGGCGAAGTCCACGTTGACGCCGGTGAGAACCGATCCCGCCGCGTCGGTTGACGCCGCCGAGGAAGCGGGCCGCCCCACCGAGGAAGAAGCAAAAGAAGCAGTGCGGGTGTTGCTGCGCTGGGCAGGGGAAAATCCCTCCCGGGAAGGTTTGTTGGACACGCCGCGCCGGGTCGTGGGTGCCTTCGAGGAATATTTCTCCGGCTATTCGGAAGACCCGAAGGACGTGTTACAACGGACCTTTTCCGAAACAGACGGCTATGACGAAATCGTCCTGCTGCGGGGTATTCGGTTCGAATCCCACTGCGAGCATCATATGGCACCCATTATCGGCCAGGCCCATGTGGCCTATCTGCCCAATCGGCGGGTGGTGGGCATCAGCAAACTCGCCCGTCTGGTGGATATTTACGCCCGCCGCTTGCAAATTCAGGAAAAGATGACGGCGCAGATCGCCAATACCTTGGATGAGGTCTTGGCCCCGCGCGGCGTGGCCGTGGTGATCGAAGCGGTGCACCATTGCATGACCACCCGCGGGGTGCACAAGTCTGGCGTAACCATGTCGACCAGCCGTATGCTCGGCGCTTTTCGGGACGATCCCACCACCCGGCGGGAGTTCCTTGCCATGGTCAGCGGCAGCAACAGCCACGACATGGTGTAATACCAACCGGCGATGAGAATGGCGCACAAGGGGCGTCATCTCGTCTGTAAATCGGCCTCTCAGATCGCGTTGAAAGGCGGCCGTATCATCATCTCATGGCCAGCTTTTTGACCCTGAATTTATCACTCCGGCTCTAATGCGCGCACCATCTCCTTGGTGATCAACACCACGCCGTTTTCCGTGCGTCGAAAGCGGGCGGCGTCCGCCGCTGGGTCTTCGCCCACCACCAGGCCCTCGGGCAGTTCCACGCCGCGATCGATGATCACTTGGCTGAGCCGGGCATTGCGGTTGATGATGACTTCAGGCATGGCGATCACGCCTTCCAGGCGGCAGAAGGAATGCACCCGGACATCGGTGAAAAACAGTGACCGGTTGACCCAGGTGCCCGAAATGATGCAACCGCCGGAGACCAGGGAACTGGTTGCCGTGCCCCGCCGCCCATCTTCGTTATGCACGAATTTCGCTGGCGGGGTGACCTCCGCATAGGTCCAGATCGGCCAGTTGCGGTCGAAAATATCCAATCCCGGGATGAAATCGGTCAGATCGATATTGGCTTCCCAAAACGCATCCAAGGTACCCACATCTCGCCAGTAGGGCTCCTTTTCCGACTCGCTGCGCACGCAAGACCGATCAAAGGGATGTGCCACCGCGCGCCCCTCGCGTACCAGTTTCGGGATGATATCATGGCCGAAATCATGCTTGGAGTTGGGGTCGTCCGCATCCTCAACCACAAGGTCCATCAGCAGTTTGCGCTCAAACACATAGATGCCCATGCTAGCCAAGGACACATCGGGATCGTCCGGGGTTCCTGGCGGGTCGGCGGGTTTTTCCAGGAAATCCGTGATGCGGTCTGAGGTATCTACCGCCATGACGCCCAATTCGGTGGCGCTTTCCCGGGGAACCCGGATACAGCCCACGGTGACATCCGCGCCACTGGCCACGTGATGCTGGATCATCTTGCCGTAATCCATTTTGTACACATGGTCCCCGGCCAGCACGACGATGTATTTCGGTGCATAGCTGTCGATGATATCCACATTCTGGGCCACGGCATCGGCGGTGCCCACATACCATTTGTCGTCCTTCACCCGCTGCGAGGCGGGGAGGATATCGAAAGATTCGTTGCGTTCCGCCCGGAAGAAACTCCAACCCCGCTGCAAATGCCGGATCAGGCTATGTGCCTTGTATTGGGTCGCGACGCCGATCCGGCGAATCCCGGAATTGAAGGCGTTGGAGAGGGCAAAATCGATAATCCGTGCCTTGCCCCCGAAATAGACGGCAGGTTTGGCCCGAGCGTCGGTCAATTCCTTCAATCGGCTGCCCCGCCCGCCTGCGAGAACAAAAGCCATGGTTTGTGCCGCAAGACTACGTGTGTCTGGAACCGTCATTATCCCTCCCAAACCGAGAGCCGTATTGATGAAATCATGGTCAAAAAGGTGACCGTGATTTTATCGTGAATACGCCTCTAAACAATAATCTAGAGGGCGATTCACGACGTAAACTGCATCATTCCATGATTCAGATTTCGTCGATCGCGCTCTTGGTAAATGCCCTTATTTTTGTTGAGTATATTAGGCGATGGCGGCGCGGCACGAAAGATTTTTCGGCAGGTCAGATCATCGAAGACCGAGGGGCTGGTGCGTCCCGTTGTTCCGGGGGTGTCAGCACCAAAATTCGATCCTTCGGAAACACCAGAGTCACCGTGGTGCCATTGCCCAAGCTGCTCTCTACGCTCAACGCGCCGCCATGCAGTTCCATCAGGCTTTTGGATAACGGCAGGCCGATGCCCGCGCCTTCGGTTTTGCGCGTCAGGATATCTCCGACCTGAACGAACGGATCGAGGATTCGGGTGATATCCTCTTCGGCAATGCCGATCCCCGTATCGCTAACCCGCAGTTCATATTGGCCATCGGCCCGTTTGCCGCCCGCCAAAGTGACCACGCCCGATACCTCCGTGAATTTTACCGCATTGGTTAAAAGATTGACCAGAACCTGTTTGATGCGTCGGCTATCCACGAACAGCCGGGTTTCATAATCCTTGAACTCGTTCTTGATGGTCACGCCCGCTTTTTCCGCCCGCCCGCGAACCAGCCGGATACAGGCGTCCGTGAGGTTCCAGGCCCGTACCGGTTCCTCCTGCAGTTCCAGGGCATCGGTTTCAATGCGCGATAGATCTAAAAGATCATCCACCAGAACCTGCAGGTGTCGCCCGGCATCGTGGATATCCTGCACGGCATCCAGATTGCGTGGCTCCGGCTTGCCGCCGAACAAACCCGCTAGCAGGGCTTCGGAAAAGCCAATAATCGCATTCAACGGGGTGCGTAGTTCATGGCTCATGGAGGCGAGGAACTCATTTTTCGACCGGTTGGCCAATTCGGCTTTTTCCTTCGCTTCGGTCAGGGCGGCCTCTGCGAGAACATCTGGGGTCACGTCGATCATACTAAGCTGCGTGGCCGCCGCGCCCTGCCAGATCACCGGGCTGACCACATAGTCCACCCAGAGATCCTGCACCCCCTCTAATGGCAGGCGCACCCGGTTGATTTGGCCTAAACTGACGTCATCGGGGGCGGCCAGGGCGTCGCCGGGCAACCGGTCCAGGGTCGGCAGACCCGGGACACCATTGCGTTCGAACAGATGGCGGAAGGCAGAGTTATGAAAAATAATCTGATTTTCGCGCAAAATGGCGATGGCGAGCACGGACCCTTCCACCAGATCGCGGAACTGCCGTTCGCCCACGACCAGCTTTTGCTGCCGCTGGTCGATCTCGTCCATGAAATAGGCGACCGATTGTGAAATTCGGGCGATTTCATCATCGCCGCGCTGCACGATGGGGGCGTTCCCACCGGACAGGCGGCTGCGGATGCTGTCATTTAGCCGCACCAAGCGTTGGGTCAAGGAAGCCAGGAAATACAGGTAAACGCCCACCACCTTCAGCAACAGAATGCCCCCGGCCACCAACAGATAGAACTTGTAGCTTTCAACGGTCTTGTTGAGATCGGAGGCACGCAGCCAAGCATTGTTGCGCACCCGCTCGAAAATGGATTGCGCCCGGGTCATCGCTTCGGCGGCAAGTAGATTGGCCTGGGTGGCAAGTCCATTCGCCCGTCCCTGGTAGACCAGCGCATTGCGCACAGCGCCGAAATAGCCGCTTTCCCCAAAAAGCGTGCGTCCAATTTCGGCTTGCAGGGCCTTGGCCTCCGCCTCGATTATGGGTGGGGGGATCAGGGTTTGCAGGGCCAGTTCCGCCCGCCGCTCCGCCCGCCGGTCCACACGGTGCCGGTCCAATGAGGCGGAAAACACACTTTCGGTGATGATTTGCGTGGCGTCGCGCTCCCATGTTGCGGTTTTTGCGTCGATTTCCTTGGCCTGCCGGGCCAGATGATCAACTTCCCGGGTCAGGCCTTGCAATTGGCGGATAGCGGCTTGTCGCGCCAATTCCTGATCGATATGCCGGGTGGCGCTGACATTGAGGTCTTGCAAGGTGGCGGCGAGGCTGTGGGTCAAGGTGCCGAACGACCCGATCCCTTCAACCGGGGACAAACCCGCCATCAGGGCCCGCATGCGTGCCAAATGTGTTTCGATATCTGCCCAGGCGATCCGGCGCGCGGCGTGGATTTCGGTTTCGGCCAGTTGTTTGGCGAGGGTGGAGATGCTTTGCAGGTCAGAGGTCAGTTGCGCCGCGCGGGCAATGCGGGGAAACTCCGTGGCCGATAGATCGGAAAGCTCCACCCGGAACCGCTCCATACGGTTATAGGATAGACCGGAGATAATCAGCACCAGAATGGCCACTGTGAACAACCCGAAGGCAACCCGCGTTGCAACGGAGCTATAAACGTTCGCCGACGCGGGGGATTGCAGGGCATCCGGGTCGATGGCGGGGGCATCATCACGCATGGTCGTGTTTTCCCCTCTTCCTCACCTCAGTTAAGCGTCGGTCGGCGGGAAACGAGTAATCGATCTTCGACCACGGGGGCGATCTGCTCCATCTGCAAGATGGCCGCCGCCACCACCTGCCAGAGGACTTGCTTCGGGTCGGGCTTCACCAGCCGTGGGGCTCCTATAAACGCGGTAAATCCATCGCCCCCCTGCGCCAGGTAATCCAGCGTCGCCAACCGGTAGGTGGCCATCGGGTCCAGGGGGGTTTCTCCTACCTTAACGGCAATGACCCGTTCGCCCGCCGGTTGGTCTGGGTCGTAATAGACAGTCATATTCGACACGTGGGGAAACCGCCCCTTTTGATCCTCCACCCGGCTAAAACCATTTTCCAAGGCGGCAACCATTTGGCGCCCCGTAACCTCAATCAAGGTCACCGCATTTCGGAAGGGAAGTTCCCGTTGAATATCCCGCCGGGTCAGGGCGGTGCCAGCGGAATAGCGCCTGTCCCCCCGGATTCCGCCGCCATTGATGATGGCGATGTCACCGTCCACATTTTGCTGCACAACATCGGCAATAAAGTTGCCGAAGGCATTCTCCGCCGTGCGCACGCTGTCACGCCGCGTATCCAGGGGGGTGTTGGTAACGCCAAGCTGCGTATCCAACAGGCCGCTCAACCGGTCCAAATAGGCGTTTTGCAGGGCCAACAGGGCCGTATCCTGGCGGTATCCCGTCAATGGTATGCGACGAAGCTGCGCCTGCCAGGGGCTTTTGGTCCCTGGGCCATCGTCAAAGGTAATGTCCAGCACGGCCACGGCAGGTTCCTTGCCTTGTTGGATGATGATCCCCTGGTCCGACCGGGTGGCGGCATCGCCATCGGTGGAGGCATGCAGTACGATATCGATGCCGTATCCCTGCATCAGTTCGGCGAGGTCGGGCAAGGCGAAATCCAGCATGAGGATAACAATATCGGCGCCTTCCCGGCGCATGTTTGCCGTCACCGCCTTTATCACACTCGGGTAATCGGCAACCGCTAGGTCCTCCACCAGATAATCGATGGTAATCTCCGGCGAGGTCAGCGCGAACACGCCGATGGAAAGATCCCCTGCCATGATCATGGTGTAAGGTTCGGTGCCGGCGGGGGGTTGGCCGGTACGTCGGTCGGTCAAATTCGCGGTGAGGAGGGGGAAGCCAGCCTGCTGCGCCCGCAGTGTCAGGGTATCCTCGCCATAGGTGAGTTCCCGCTTGGCGACGGCCATCAAATCGATTTCCGCCGCATTCAGCAGATCGACCATATGGGCGCCATGGTCGAACGAGCCCAACAAGTTCGGCCCGAGGGAATCGCCGCCATGAAGAAAAAACGTTTCCGGATTGGTGGCGCGGGCATCGGCGATGACCGCCGCGAGTTCCGCCACGCTCGCGTGGTTCTCGGTGGCGATCTCCGGCAAATTGGAGGAGAACAAGAGGGTGACCGCGGTTTCCGCCCGGGCAGGCATGCTGGCGGTGCAGAGACAGGCAAGCACCAGGGCGGCGCGGATCATTGCGCTAGACCGGCGCCAACCCGCCGATGACAGAAAATCGATAAAAATCGCCCGCATCTTTCCGTCCTGGACTTGAGCGTCTATAAGGATCAATCCACTTATAAGACCAGATCGGCATGACGTACGCAATTGATGGGAAGAAATAAACAATGTCTTTGATAATCGATGGATCCGGCGCAACCGCATCGGCCGCGCAACCTGCGGGCGACGTGATCACGTCGAGCGATACCAGCCATTTCATGGCCGATGTCATCGAGGCCTCGCGGCAGATCCCCGTCATTGTGGATTTCTGGGCCCCCTGGTGCGGCCCCTGCAAGCAACTGGGCCCGGCGTTGGAAAAACTGGTGCGCGCCGCCGGAGGGCGGGTGAAGCTGGTGAAGATCAATGTGGATGAAAACCAGCAGTTGGCGGGCCAGCTACGTGTGCAGTCCATCCCCACGGTCTTTGCTTTTAAGGACGGGCAACCGGTGGATGCCTTCCAAGGCGCGCTTCCCGAAAGCCAGTTAAAGCAATTCATCGAGCGGCTGTCTGCC
>JBMYUJ010000026.1:0-37328 GCA_049605255.1 Magnetospiraceae bacterium | reverse complement strand
CAGATCAAGCACGTAATCCGCAACCACGCTGATCTGTTCCGGCGTCAGCAATTCATCGGCGCCGAAGGCCGGCATTTCCGCAAACCGGGTATCGTCATGGGTGCTGCGAATACCCACCCGGATGGTCTCGAAGATTTCATCAAGGCCACCGCCCCAAATCCAATCATCGTCCGCCAGGGTCGGGAAATTGAGCTGACCCTGCCCGCCCGCACCATGGCAGGGCGCGCAGTTTTCGTTGAAGATAAACTGACCACCCGCAATGGCATAGTTGCGCAGATCGGTATCCGCCCAAATTTCATCGAGGGATTGGCCGGTCAGTTTATCGGTCCATTCGGCACGGCCCTTGGCCTGCTCGGCCAGGTCCGCATCATGGGCCATGCGGCTGGAATAGCCCCAGACCCCTTTGAGGTAATCATTTGCCATCGGCCAGGACGGGTACACCACCCAATAGCCGATCGCCCAAATGATCGTGGCGAACAAGGTGTACAGCCACCATTTCGGGAGCGGGGTATTGAGTTCCTTGATCCCGTCCCATTCATGCCCGGTGGTATCCGTTCCGGTCAGGGCGTCCTTTTCGACTTGCGCCATGACGTGCGTCCTCCTTACTCGTCATCCGCCAGTGGGATTTGCGCATCTTGCTCGAAGCGCGCCTTGTTCTTGGGATTAAACACCCAAAACAAGATCCCACCGCAGACGATCATCAACCAAACCACCCAGAAGGGGCGGACCAACTCGTAGAGCTCCATGATGAAGTCCACGCTTGCCTCCTACCGATAGGCTTCCTCGGCCTTGAAGGTGGTAAAGTCCACCAACGTACCGAGCATTTGCAGGTAGGCAACGAGCGCATCCATCTCGGTCACCTTGGTGGGGTCACCATCAAAGTCACCGATAGGAGCTTTCGGATAACGGGCCAGGAGGCCGTCCACATCTCCCTCACCGGTCGCCTGAGCGTGGATATCCTCGCCCACGTTGGCGATTTGGTCGTCGCTGTAAGGCACACCGACCGCCGACAGGGTTTTCAAATGCGCATCCATGGTGCTGCTGTCCAGCTCCTTCCGCGCCAGAAACGCGTAGGGAGGCATCACCGATTCCGGCACCACCGCGCGGGGGTCGATCAAATGTTCCGTATGCCAGGCATTGGAATATTTGCCGCCGACCCGGGCCAGATCCGGCCCGGTCCGCTTCGATCCCCATTGGAACGGATGGTCATACTGGCTTTCCGCCGCCAGACTGTAATGGCCGTAGCGTTCCGCTTCATCGCGGAACGGCCGTACCATTTGGCTGTGGCAGAGGTAGCAGCCTTCGCGGACATAAATGTTCCGCCCCGCCTGCTCCAGCGGCGTATAAGGCCGCATGCCATCCACGTTTTCGATGGTTTGATCCATGGTGTACAGAGGCACAATCTGAACCAGCCCACCGATGGACACGGTGATCAGGATGCCGATGATCAAGACGAGCGTCTT
Source organism: Magnetospiraceae bacterium (assembly GCA_049605255.1). Lineage (GTDB taxonomy): Bacteria > Pseudomonadota > Alphaproteobacteria > Rhodospirillales > JBMYUJ01 > JBMYUJ01. Next base: position 35,865 of record JBMYUJ010000026.1, on the reverse strand, counting down.
TGTCTCAAAGATTTCGTGCTTCATCGTTAGGCCCTCCCCGCGCCAGCGGCGACATGTTCGATGTCCTCAAAGGCCGCCTCCGTCCGGACTTGTCCTTTGGCGGTTTTGTAGAGGTTGTAGACCATGATCAGGGCGCCAATCACGAACAGCACGCCGCCCAAGGCCCGGATCACATAGTAGGGGTGCATCCGCTCCACCGTTTCCACGAAGGAGAACTGCAGGAAGCCGAGGCTGTCATACGCCCGCCACATGAGGCCCTGCATGATGCCGGAGATCCACATGGAGGTGATGTACAGCACGATCCCCAAGGTGGCGGTCCAGAAGTGGTAGGTGACCAACCGCAGGGAATACAGCCGCTGTGCGTTGAACAGTTTCGGCCACAGATAGTAGATGGCGCCGAAGCTGATGAAAGCCACCCAGCCCAACGCGCCGGAATGCACGTGACCGATGGTCCAGTCCGTGTAGTGGCTCAGCGAGTTCACCGCCTTGATCGACATGGCCGGGCCTTCGAAGGTGCTCATCCCATAGAAGCCCACGGAAACGATCAGGAAGCGCAAGACCGGATCGGTGCGCAGCTTGTCCCACGCGCCGGACAGGGTCATGAAGCCGTTGATCATGCCGCCCCAGGACGGCATCCAGAGCATGATCGAGAAGGTCATGCCGAGGGTCTGGGTCCAATCAGGCAGGGCGGTGTAGTGCAGGTGGTGCGGGCCGGCCCAGATGTACAGGAAGATCAGCGACCAAAAGTGCACGATGGACAGGCGGTAGGAATAAACCGGCCGCCCGGCCTGCTTCGGCACGAAGTAATACATCAGGCCCAGGAACCCGGCGGTCAGGAAGAAGCCCACCGCGTTATGGCCGTACCACCACTGGGTCATGGCGTCTTGTACGCCGGACCACAGGATATAACTCTTGCTCAGTTCACCGCCGAAGATCGCCACCGGAATGGACGGGTTGTTGCCCAGGTGGAGAATGGCGACGGTCAGGATGAAGGCCAGGTAGAACCAGTTGGCGACATAAATATGGGATTCTTTCCGGGTCATCAGGGTGCCCGCGAAGGCGACCAGGAAGAGAACCCAAACCACCGTCAGCAGCAGGTCAACATACCATTCCGGCTCGGCATATTCCTTGCCCTGGGTGATCCCCAGAACATAGCCCAAAGCCGCCAGGACAATGAAGATTTGATAACCCCAGAAAATGATGTTTCCCAGACCCTCGCCGCCGAATAGGCGCTGCCGACATGTACGCTGGACCACATATAACGCGGTGCCCAACATGATATTGCCACCAAAGGCGAAAATCACCGCCGAGGTGTGGACCGGACGCAGACGGCCAAAGGTCGTCCATTCAAGGTCCAGGTTCAGGAACGGAAACGCTAGCTGGAAAGCGATAAAGGTCCCGGCGATAAAACCGATAACCCCCCAAAAGACCGCCGCCACGATGAATTTCTTGACGACACCTTCCGCGAATACCACTTCACCCGGCTGAGCGCCAACGGTCGCTGCTTGGCTCATACCGTACTCCTGTCAAAATATTCAGGCATTTGGCCGCGCGCCGGTCCCCCATATGAGATTCCAAATCACACGCCGGACACCGTCGGCGCCGGAAATACCGCTTGCCCCTCCCAACACTGAAAAACCCAGACTCTGCGCTGCCGCAGTTTTCCCCAGTCCAGGTTTCAAGTGCCGGATGTTATGGAGGCAACCGCGTAAAAGTCAAACACTGATTGTGGCTATAAAAATTACCCGTACAGATTTATTGGGTGTTCTTCGGGATCTAGCGGACGGCAAAGGTTTTTTGCACCTGCACAGAAAAAGGCCCCGCACCGCCGCACTTTGCGGCCTTCCGAATGGGGCACCGCAACAATTTACAAGAGATATTAGGCGTACTTATTTTATGGGATTAAACGATAAGACCGCAAATTTTTTAGGGAAACTTCCGTTAAGGGGGCAGGGCTGCCATCACCGCCATGCAAAGAGGCTGCCTCCTTCCGTTAGCTCGGAAAAGAACCGACTCTTGTCGTTCCCTAAGCTCCAGAACGACTAACCCTGGCGCCTTCCCAGGGCGCGGCACGCTTTTCTGCCGAAGGTAATTTATCTATAAATAATAGATGGTTAGGATGGATCAATCACGTTTCAAGCCTCCCTTGGGGGGCATCTGTGGCCGCCCACTGGAGCGCCCGCAAGCGGTGATTTTTTGGAAGTTGACGCCCCCATACGGGTCCAGCCCGCCGCTAGGTTTCTACGGCCGACGCCCCTCCACCAGGGGAGTTGGCGTGGCGAAAGCAGGTTTCGGGAGGCAGAAATCAGCAGGGCATGGAAAAAACGTGAAGATTGCAAATGCCCGCGCCATTTTTTTTGCTCCCCCCTCAAAAAAAACGGCCACATCAATAGGGATTTAAATCGATAATTTATTGATTAGACCGATAAAATTTACATAAAACGATTTTTGATACCTTCCACCATCCGAGATTAACCCGAAAAAAAAATTGGTTATTCAAGACGGGTAGGCGGGGGTCTGCGGCTGCCGATCCGCCCTCGAATGCCGCGAATACCGCCCCAGCTTTGTAAAACCTGTTGAGTCGGCTCCCGCCGAAATGGGCTATTCCGCCGCTTCCTGTGTTTCCGGTTGGTCCTGCGGCGGATCATGCAGGGGGATTTCGATCCGAAACAGGGTCCCCTCCGGCCCGGTGCGGGTCAAATTCAAGGTGCCTCCATGGGCCTCGACGATATCCTTGGCGATAACCAGCCCCAATCCTGTCCCGCCTTTGCGGGCGGACCCGGCAAAGGGCTTAAACAGGTTCTTGCGCGCCTTTTCCGGCATGCCGGGCCCATCATCGGCCACATCGATCTGCACGTTCGGCCCCACCTGATGCACCGTAACCTGAACCCCGTTCGCACCGGCATCGCGGGCATTGCGGGACAGGTTCCCCACCACCCGGGCCAACTGGTCCCGATCCGCCTCTATCTCCGGGTCTTCCAGCCCGTCGAACATAACCCGAAACCGCTCCTCGCCGGGGTCCAAGGGAATGATGGGTTGCAACCCGGCGTCGGTTTCGTCCACCACATCACTCACGAACAGGGGCTGTTTGATGACCCGCACTTTATGTTCCCGGGCAAATTCCAGAGTTTGCGAACAGAGGTTGACCGCCTGATCCATGGCATTCAACAGGCGCGGGGTCACCATGCGCACGTCTGGGTCCTCGGACACCGCCAGCCGGTCGGCCACCAACATGGCGGTGGCCAGGGTATTGCGCAGGTCGTGGTTGACCTTGGTCATGGCCGTGCCCAGCGCCGCCAGGCGCATCTGCTGTTTCAGGGCAGCGCGGATCTGGCTTTGCATATTGGCCAGTTCCCGCTGCGCCACGCCCAATTCGTCGTAGCGGTCGGTCACCTCCACGTTGGTTTCCTCGTTTTCCGGGTCGTCGCGGAATTGCACCATGCTCTCGGTGATGCGGCGGATCGGCAAAACCATCAGAAACTGCAGGCCGATATAAACCCAGGTGGCCACGGCGAAGGAGATCAGCGCTGAAAGGCCGAAAATGCGCTCGGAATATTCATACATGGATTGGCGCATGGGCGCCTCGTTCATCACCACCTCGACCTTCATGTGCGGGTTGACGGTGGAATTGCCCAGCACCCGCAGCACCCGATTCTCGGTCTGCGCCATGGTCTCGAAGGCATCGGTGATCCAGCCCAGCACGTCGTAATTGCCAATCAAGATGGTCTTATCGATACGGTCCGGCAGATCCGCATCCATGGTCAGGACCGATTGATTGAGCTTGCGCAAGGCGATGGCCCGCGCCCCGGCCTGGATCAGGGCCTCGTTGATGATGGCATCGTCCACCACGCCATCCGCTGCTTCCGCCACCAGGCTGGCCTGCTGCGCTTTATCGATTTGCCGTTCCAGGAAATCCGTGCGATGGCGGGCGACGGAAGGCGCGTAAATCATGAATTCCGCCAACATGGTGAAAATCCACGTCAAGACCAGTAGCCGGGCCGACAGGCCGGTCAAAAAAGACGGTTGATTGAGGCGCGCTTCCACCATGGCCGCGCATCATATCAAACTGCGTTGGAAACGGCGATTACCCAAATTTTGCGAGGAATTTGACGATCTTCTTCGTGCGCTCGCTAAATAGGGCCTGGGTATAGAAACTGCCCGCCGCCCGTTTGCTGACCTCGCCCAAGGTGGGATAGGGCGCGATCATATTGGCCATCGCCCCGATCTTGAGTCCCTGGGAGATCGCTAAAACCCAGGTTTGGATCAATTCTCCCGCCTGCGGCCCCACGATGGACGCCCCTAGGATTTTGCCTTTCTTGGTGGCAACAACCTTGATCATACCCGAAGTTTGCGCCTCCGCCTGCGCCCGGTCATTCTCCGCGAAGGACCAGCGCAGGATGCGCAACTCGCCAGTTTGGTTTTTCCGGGCCATGGCTTCGGTCAGGCCCACATGGGCCAGCTCAGGCGCGGCATAGGTTACCCAGGGCACGGCCTTGGTTTCCACCTTGGCGGGCAGCCGGAACAGCGCGTTACGGATCACGATCCCCGCATGGTACCCGGCCATATGGGTGAACTGGTAGCCCCCCGCCACATCACCGATGGCAAACACCTTCTTATTGGTGGTGCGCAGGCGTTCATCGACGGTGATCCCCTGCGGGCTCGCCTGGATACCGGCTTTTTCCAGATCCAGCCCGCCGATATTGGGCCGACGCCCCGCCGCAACCAAAAGATGACTGCCGGTGATCTCTTGCGACACGCCACCCGCTTCCACCGTGACCGTTATCCCGTCATCCGCTTTCGCAACCTGGGTCACCGCCGCGCCTTCGCGCAAATCCACACCGTCCGCGATCAACCGGCGACGCAGAAAATCCACCAGTTCCGGATCATCCTTGGGCAGGATGTCGGCCATTTCCAGCACCGTGACCCGGCATCCCAAATGTCGATGCGCCTGGGCCAATTCCACACCGACGGGGCCCCCGCCCACCACAATCAGGTGAGACGGCAGATCGGTCAGATCGAAGACGGATTCATTGGTTAAATACGGCACCTCCCCCAGACCGGGGATCGGCGGCACGAAAGGAGAAGACCCGGTGGCCACCACCACCCGGCGGGCCTCTATAATAGTGTCTCCTGCGGTAATTTCCGTCGCCCCGGTAAATCGTGCCGGGGCCTGGATCACACGCACACCCAGCCCTTCGAAGCGTTCCACGGAATCATGGGGGGCGATGGCGGCGATGGTGCCGTGCACATGGCCGTGAACCGCAGCCGGGTCGACCTCCGGGTCCGCCGCCCGCACGCCAAATGCCGCAGCCTTGCGCACGGCCTGGGCCGCATGGCCCGCCGCCAGCAGGGCTTTGGAGGGCACGCAGCCATAGTTCAGGCAGTCACCGCCCATCTTGGCTTTTTCCACCAAGACCACGGAAGCGCCCATTTGCGAGGCCCCGGCGGCGACGGAGAGCCCGCCCGAACCGCCGCCAATGACGCAAAGATCGACGGAAAGCTGTTCAGGCATCGGTTTGGCCCTCTTTGGATTTCTTGAATTTCTTATAGAAAATCGGCACCGCGGCCAGTGCCGCCAGCCCCAGGATCGGCCCCAGGATTTCGGGCGCGAAGATAATCCCCACATCGGGGGTTTCGCCCGCATCGATCAGGGCGCCGACGCCGCTGCCCACCCAGGCATAGACCGCCGTGCCCGGAATGATGCCGAAAAACGTGCAGATCACATAATGGCGCAGTTTGACCCCCAGGAAAGCAGGGACCAGATTGACCAGCCAGAACGGAAAAAGCGGCACCAGACGCAACACCAGCATATAGCTGATGGCATTATCCCGGAATCCCGCCTCCATCCGTTGGATGGCGCCGCTGGCTTTCTTCTCCAGGTAATCCCCGATGGCATAGCGGGCCGCGAGAAAGATGGCGGTCGCCCCGAGGGTGGCCCCGATCACCACATAGATGGTGCTCGCCACCACGCCGAACAGGAACCCGCCCGCAATTGTCAACCAGATGCCGCCCGGCAACGACAAGGCCACGGCCAGGGCGTAGACGCCCATGAAGGTCAGCACGGCGACCAACATTTTCCCGTCGCGCCAGGCCAATAGATCGCGCCGATGTTCCGCCAGCGCGTCGAAGGAAAGGTAGGCATCCAACCCGAAGGCGAAAAACGCCGCAATGGCCAGGGCAATGGCACCGAGAGGCAAGAGGCGCCCCCAAGAAAATCCCCGCTTCGCCCCATTATTGTCGGCCACCGTATTCGCCTCCGGTGTGGTCATCTCGCATTTCCTTCTGTTCATAGCCATGCATTTTACGGTCGTGAGTGTTAAATGACCATCTCGGGCTCAATCGCCAATCATGTCTTCGCGAGCAAACTGTGATCAAGCCTGCGCGCACGCGTTGACTTCGGTGGGAACTCTCCTTTATAAACCCCGGCTTCGTCTTCTTGGTCCCCGTGATAGGGCCGCATTTGATTTGGAGTTGTGAACCGTGAAACGTACTTATCAACCGAGCAGGCTTGTCCGCAAGCGGCGCCATGGTTTCCGCTCCCGCATGGCCACCGTGGGCGGCCGGCGGGTTCTCGCCGCACGCCGCGCCAAAGGCCGCAAGCGTCTTTCCGCCTAATCCCCGTGACCGCGTGTCGCGGTGACGCGAACAGCGCTCCCTCGGCTAAAACGCCGGTCGGAATTCGTGCGAGCCGCCACCAAGGGGCGCAAATGGGCGTCCCCGGGGCTGTTGTTGCAGGTGCGCGTCCGCGATTCGCGGGATGCAAGCCAGGGCGAAACCGCGCCGATTCAGGTCGGATTCACCGCCAGCAAGAAAGTCGGCAACGCGGTAACCCGCAATCGGGCGAAGCGACGGCTGCGCGCGCTGGCAGAGGCCATCTTGCCGGAAAAAGCGCGGGGCGGGCGGGATTATGTGCTTATTGCGCGCAGCGAAACCCCCTCGCGACCCTTCGCAAAATTGACCGGGGATTTGGAAAAAGCGCTTCGCAAGCTTGACGCGGCGCGCGCCATCCCACAAAACAACCCGGCGAAAAATACCGCAGGCCGACCGGCCACTGAACGCCAGGACCCTTAAATATCGAGGCCGAACCGCCCGGAGACCGTTGGTGACCAAACTCCTTTCAGCCCTGTTTCGGTTTCTGATCCGCGCCTATCAGCTTGTGCTGTCGCCGGTTATTGGCGGGCGCTGTCGGTACCAGCCCAGTTGTTCCCAATATGGTTTGGACGCCATCGCCGCCCACGGCCCGTTTCGGGGCGGCTGGCTGACCCTGCGCCGCCTGGCCCGCTGCCATCCGTGGGGCGGGTATGGTTACGACCCGGTGCCCGACGCCCCCCACACGCCGCATCCCGGCGACTGCTCTCATCCCTCGCATTAAGGTTAGATCATGGACGAACAGAAAAATATCCTGCTGGCCATTGTTCTCTCGGCCGTGATCCTGATCGGATGGGAGGTGTTTTTCGGCTCCGCCTTCAACCCGCCGCCGCAACCCGCCGCCACCACATCGGAGCAGGGCATGATTCCCACACCCGGGACCGATGGCGCGGCGCCGATCACCGGACTGCCGGGTGATGCGCCGCCGCCCGCCCTGCCCGGCGATGTGGATGCTACCCGCGAGGCGCTGATCTCCGGCGATACGCGGATCAAGATCAACACCCCGCATTTGCATGGGTCGATTTCTCTTGTCGGCGCCATTATCGACGACATCACCCTGATCGATTACCGGCAGGAACTGGACCCGGAAAGCCCGGAAATCGAACTGCTGGAGCCCAAGGGGGCGAAAAACGCCTATTTCGCCCAATATGGCTGGGTCGGTAGCGGCTTTACCGGGCCGGACGATACCACCCAATGGGCCGCCGACCATGACACCTTGACCCCGGAATCCCCCGTAACCTTGACCTGGGACAATGGCGAGGGCCTGACCTTCACCCGCAAGATCGCGGTGGACAACGATTATATGTTCACCATCACCCAAGCGGTGCAAAACAGCGGCGATGCGGCGGTAACGGCCAATCCCTATGGCCTGGTGGCCCGGTCTGGCACGCCGAAACTCGCCGGGTTCTATATTCTGCACGAAGGCCCGCTGGGGGTTTTCAACGGCACCTTGGAAGAACGGGATTACGAGGAAGTCCGGGATGAACGTCGGCAGGATTTCAAAACCACCGGTGGCTGGATCGGCATTACCGATAAATACTGGCTGACCGCGCTTATTCCCGATCAGACCATCCCGGTAACCGCCCGCATGACTCATAATCCGACCAATGGTACGGACCGGTACCAGGTGGATTTCATCGGCCAGGCACTCACCATCGCCCCTGGCGCCATGCAATCGGTGGAAAGCCGGTTTTTCGCGGGGGCCAAGGAAGTGCGCCTGCTGGATGGCTACGCGGAGAAGCTGGGGATCGTCAATTTCGACCTAGCCATCGATTTCGGCTGGTTCTTCTATCTGACCAAGCCCATGTTCTACGCGCTGAAGTTCATTCATGATTATGTGGGCAACATGGGCATCGCCATCCTGGTGCTGACAGTGGCGATCAAGCTGGTGTTCTTCCCCCTGGCCAACAAATCCTACCGGGCCATGGGCAAGCTGAAGAAGCTGCAGCCGGAAATGAAGAAGCTTCAAGAACGGTTCGCCGACGACAAGCAGCGGCTCAATCAGGAGATGATGGCGCTGTACAAGAAAGAAGGGGCGAACCCGGCCTCCGGCTGTTTGCCCATCTTCGTGCAGATCCCGGTGTTCTTCGCGCTCTATAAGGTGCTGTATGTGAACATCGAGATGCGCCACGCGCCCTTCTTCGGCTGGGTACAGGATCTCTCGGCGCCCGACCCGACTACCCTGTTCAATCTGTTTGGCCTGATCCCCTGGGATCCGCCATCCTTCCTGATGATCGGCGTGTGGCCGCTGATCATGGGCGTGACCATGTTCTTGCAGCAAAAGCTGAACCCAGCGCCCGCCGATCCCACCCAGGCCAAGATCATGATGGCCCTGCCCTTCGTGTTTACCTTCATGCTGGCGCCGTTCCCGGCGGGCTTGGTGGTCTACTGGTTCTGGAACACGGTTCTGTCGATCCTGCAGCAATGGGTGATCATGAAGCGGATGGGTGATCGGTGACCGCCGCGGACGATGACGCGGAAAGCTTGGAGCAGGGCCGCCTGCTGTTCGCGCAGTCTTGCGATTTCCTGCTCGGCGTCGCTGATCTGCGCCAGTTACCAGACCCACAGAGCGCGGAAGTGGCCTTCGCGGGCCGGTCCAATGTGGGCAAATCCAGTCTGATCAATGCGTTGACCGGGCGCACCACCCTGGCCCGCACGTCCAACACCCCAGGCCGCACCCAGCAGCTCAATTTCTTCAACCTGGGGGACCGCCTGATGTTGGTGGACCTGCCGGGCTATGGCTTCGCGCAGGCCCCAAAGGGCACCGTGCGCGCCTGGCAAAAGCTGGTGGATAGCTATTTGAAAGGCCGCGCGCCCTTACGCCGGGTTTGCCTGCTGATCGATTCCCGCCATGGCATCAAGAAAACCGATGAAGAGGTAATGGCGATGCTGGATACGGCAGCCGTTTCCTATCAAGTGATTTTAACCAAGATCGACAAGATCAAAGCGGCGGAACTGGAAACCCTGAAAACGGCCACCATAGCGGCCCTGGCCACCCATGTGGCGGCCCATCCGGAGATCATCTGCACCAGTTCCCAGAAAGGCGACGGGGTGGCCGAATTGCGCGCCGCATTGGCGGCCTTGGCGGAACCCGCCTGACAGGGTATAGGTCTAAAAAATTATTCTCGCTGGGGGAGAGAGGCTGCCATGGCCGACACCGACGATCAAGATACTTCACAAGACCGCTGGCTCGCGCAGGCGAAAACCCTCTCCCAGGCGCTGCCCTTCATGCGCCAGTATTCCGGTGATACCATCGTGGTCAAATATGGCGGCCATGCCATGGGCGATGATTCCCTCGCCGCCTTGTTCGCCCGCGATATCGTGCTGCTGAAGCAAGTGGGAATCAACCCCGTCGTGGTTCATGGCGGCGGCCCGCAGATCGCCAAGATGCTGGAACGGCTGCGCATTCAAAGCTCCTTCGTGGATGGGCTGCGGGTGACCGACGCCGCCACGGTGGATGTGGTGGAAATGGTGCTCGCCGGGTCCATCAACAAGCAGATCGTCACCGCCATCAATAATGCGGGCGGTTTTGCCGTGGGCCTGTCGGGCAAGGATGGGCAACTGATCATCGCCGACAAGCTGCACCGCACCAAGAAAGACCCCAATTCCAATATCGAGCGGCTGTTGGACCTGGGCTTTGTGGGCGAGCCTCGGGAAATCCGCCCCCATGTGCTGGACTTCTTCGAAGAGACCGACATCATTCCGGTCATCGCCCCCATTGGGGTGGGCGACCGGGGGGAGACCTATAACATCAACGCGGATACTGCCGCCGGAGCCATCGCGGGCGCCATGGCGGCGCGTCGGCTGCTGATGCTCACCGATGTGGACGGCGTGCGCGGACCGGATGGCGCAGTGATTCCCGAGATCACCGCCTCGGAAGCCCGCAAGATGATCGCCAATGGCACCATCCATGGCGGCATGATTCCCAAGGTGGAAACCTGCCTGAAAGCGGTGGAGGCCGGGGTCGAGGCCGCGATCATCGTCGATGGCCGGGTGCCCCATGCCATTTTGCTGGAAATCTTCACCAAGCACGGTGCGGGCACCATGATCCGGCGCGGCGGCACCCGGGATCTGTAAAGGTCAAAGACGCAAACCCACCCCGTTGAGGCGCACCAGCCCAAGGTCATTGCGGGCAATTCGCTGATTTTAGACATAAAAAAAATATCGTATTACTCCCTAGCTTGCTTACAGTCCTGAAAAAACCTTTTCGGGTAGGCTCGCACTAATGGGATTTCTGTGCCGTTTCCGCAAATTTGCCAACTGGCTCCGAATCTCCGCCTTTATCCCCCTATGCGCGATGCTGGGGTTGGGCGCCTTGCCAGGGGCTGCCCCCGCCGCCGAACCGCTGGTCTTTTTGGGCGGCAACGCGATGGTGCCCTATGTCTACGAAGTTGACCGGAAAGCCATGGGCCTCGCCGTCGATATCGGCAAAGCCATTGGCGTTGAACTCGGTCGACCGGTGGAATTTCGCCTCTCTTCCTGGCGGGAAGCGCAGGAGCGCTTATTGCGCGGCGAGGGCGATGCCATCATCAACATGACGGTGACCGACGCCCGCCGTGAAAATTACGATTTTTCCGCAACCACGATCCATGGCGTATGGAGCCTATTTGTCCGCGCGGGCGGTTACCCATCCCAGACCATCATCGATAAACCCGAATTGCGGATTGGCGTCTTTCAGGAAAAAGACTTCACCTACCGATTGGGAAAGCGGCATTTTCCCACGGCACAGCTTGTCATTCAGCCGACAACAGCCGCTGGCATGAAGGCCCTAAATGCGGGCAGCATCGATCTGTTCATTTCCGAGCGCCGACTGGGGCTAACGGTGCTGCGCGACGCGGGCATTTCCAATATCGAAACCATTGCCGCCCCCCTGGGGCGGACGGAGCAGGCCATCGCTATCCGCAAAGGCGATGCCGCTCTACTGGCGCAAATCGATGGCGCTTTGGCGGCCATCAAACAGAACGGCACCTTCGATTCCATCATCAATGAATGGGATAAAAGAACGATCCTGTTGGTTGAAAAGAGCCAACTGCAGCGGATCGTTATTTTCATCTCCGCCATTCTTCTAGGCCTGTCCCTGATCATCGCCCTTTGGGTCGTTCAACGGCAAAGAATCGCCAATGAACAGCTTAAAACGGCAATCGCTCGTCACGAACGCACGCAACTGGAACTCACCGCCGCAATCGAAAAAACCGCCGCCGCGAATCAGGCAAAAACCATTTTCCTTGCCAATATGAGCCATGAACTACGCACCCCCCTGAACGCGATCATCGGATTTTCCGAAGTCATCTCTGGCGCCCATATGGGCGCGGTATCCGACCGCTACCGGGAATACGGAGAATTGATTACCCAAAGCGGACACCATTTGCTGGAGGTGATCGCCGATATACTCGATATGTCCAAGATCGAATCCGGCGATATGTTGATCACGCCAGAGCCGTTCGACCTGGAAGGCTTGGTGCGAGAAACGGTGACCCTGGCCACCGCGCATAACTACGAACCCGGCATTATCATCGACAACAAAGTCCGTGGCATTGCCCTTCAAGCCGACCGGTTACGGCTGAAGCAGGTGATGTTGAACCTCCTATCCAATGCGATGAAATTCGGCCAGGATCGGCCCATTCGGGTGTCGATCGACGCAACCCCGACCATGGCTTGCGTAACCGTCATGGATGAAGGCATCGGCCTTTCGGCAGAGGATATCAATATCGCCCTGCAACCCTTCGGGCAGGCGATGACCAATGCCTTTTACCGGCAGTATCAAGGGGTGGGGCTTGGCCTGCCCCTCTCCAAACGTTTGATGGAACTGCAAGGGGGCAGCCTGACCATCACCAGTCAGCCCGGCAGGGGCACCGCGGTCAGTATCGCCTTGCCGAAAACATCCCCACCTTGACGGAATCGGTTATCGGCCTTCCCGCACCCAAGCTGCGGTGACGATGAGCAACAGCGCAGCCGCTGCCAATAGACCGAAGAACATCGGCTGGCGGGAGATGCCGGCCACCGTGTAACCGCCGTTTTCGACCAACCCGAACCAGGGCGCGCCAGAGCCGCCCCCGGCAGCGGGCGCATTGGGCCGCACGCGGCGCAATCGGATCGGCGTTGTCGCTTCCTCGGCCCCCAGCCAAGCCGCCCGCCCCCCGCTGGCCTCCGCAAGAGGCGCCAGCCGATCCTCGGTGGCCAAGGGATCGGCGAACTCCTGAGGCTGCGCCTCACCCATGGCAAAGGTGATCTCCTGGGTGCCATCGGCAATCTGATACAAACCCTGCTCGGTCACTGGCAGGTTGGCGCTGGCCACCCCCGCCCCCGTCACGGCCAAAGTAAGCGTGGTTTTGTTCCCCGCCGGATCGGTGATGGTGACCGGAGAGAATGTTTCCCCCATGGTCCGGCGCGTGACCTGCAAGGCCCCCGCCGCCGCTTCTGCAGTCAGGGCTTCTTCTTCCAGGGCGGGTTCGCGCATCAACCAATGGGCCACCCGACGGTTCAACTCATTGAAGGGGCCACCGCCATCATGGCCCCGGGCCCAGAGCCAGAGTTGATCCGTATTGATCTGCGCGACCCGGCCTTCGCCTCGGCGCGCCACCTGGATCAGCGGCATACCGTTGGGCCCTTCGATCAGGGTGTTGCCGAAACGCGGCGCCATGGCAACGATCCGATACAACCGGCCCCAGCCCGCCGCATCCTGGAAGGCTGCCGTTACCGGATGGCGCCGCCCCATATCCGTTACCGTCGGTCGGAACGGCCCCTCTTGGATAGTGCCAAACGTTTCCGCCAGCAGGACGCTGGCCAAGGGGGTTGCCGCCAGACTATCGATCCGGTTGATCTCATCACCGATGGTCACCAACAAGGCGCCGCCATTTTCCACATAATCCACCACATTGGCGAAATAGCGGGGCGGCAGCAGATGCCGAACGATATAGCGATCAAAAATGATCAGGTCGAATTCATCGAGCTTTTCATCGAACAATTCCACCACCGGAAAGCGGATCAACGAAAGTTCCCGGGTGGGAATAAACATGCCCTTGCCGGGCGGGCGCAAAATGGTGAAATGGATCAGGTCCACCGAGGGATCGGATTTCAACAAATTGCGCCAGGCCCGTTCGCCGGGGTGGGGCTTGCCGGACACCAGCAAGACCCGGAGCCGGTCATGCACCCCGCGTACCGACAACACGGCGCGATTATTGCGCGTGGTGATTTCCCCCGCCAGGGGCGCAACAGAGAATTCGAACACCCGTTCGCCCGGGCGGTCGATGGGCAGGTCGACCACCACGGGTCGATTAGGGGCCACCCGCTGGGTCACCTCGGTGCCGTCGGCCGCGCGGGCCCGCACCAAGACCGGGGCGCTGCCGGGGTCTTCGACCCGCAGGGTAATCGGGCTCTGCTCGCCCACCAGGGCGAAAGCCGCCGCGTCCTCCACCACCAGGCGCCGATCCACCTCACCCCGGTCGCCGGTCAGCAGCGCATGGAACGGGCGATTGAAAGCGGGTGCTTGGTCCAGGTCATGCACCGCGCCATCGGTGATGGCGAATATCCCGGCGAGCCGTTCCGGCGGCACGCTGGCGAGCGTTTCGCGCAGGGCGGACATCAGTGCCGTGCCCCCACCCGCGCCACCATCAGTCTTGAAAACCCGGGTTTCCAGATGGGCGAAACGGGCGAGGCCTTTTTCCAGGCGTGTCAGCAGCGCAGCCGATTGGGCGGGGCGCGAGCCAATTTTCTGGCTCGCGGACTCGTCCACAATGACCACCGCGATATCCTGCTGCGGCACCCGGCGTTCGCGCACCAACGCGGGGTCGCACAGGGCGAGAAATACCGCGACCACCGCCAACAACCGTAGCCATCCACCGCGCCCGCCGCGCAGGATAATCACCCCCGTCGGCAATAACGCCGCCACCAGCAACAGCGCCAAAACCCAGACCGGGAAGATCGGGTCGAGGACGATCTCGGTCCAGATGCTTTCCCCGCTCATTGGGTCAACCGCTCCATGATTGCGGGCAGATGCACCTGATCGCCCTTGTAGTTGCCAGTCAGCACGTACATGGTCAGATTGACCCCGAACCGCCAGGCGAACTCTCGCTGTGTTTCGCCGCCGGGCACCACCGGATAAAGCGGCTGGTTGAGGGAATCGAGAGCCCAGGCCCCGACCCAATTGGCATCGCCGATCACCACGGGGGATACCCCATCGAGGGTCCGGGATTCCGACCGGGCCACCCAAACGGTGCCGCCGTCGAACCGACCCGGAAACTGATTGGCAAGGTAGAAAGACCGGGTGAGCACATGGTCCTCGGGCATCGGCCGCAAGGCGGGAATATCCAACCCTTCCGCAGCCGCGCGCAGGCTCATCCCCGTGCCCATGGTATCGATCACCAGCATGCCACCCCCAGCCATGAACCGATTGATCCTCTCGATGGCGGTGGGGGAAAGAGGCGGGGTCGTTTGAGTCACCGGCCAATACAGCAACGGATAGAAGGCCAATTCATCCCGGGCAGGATCGACGCCTTGGGGCAACCCCAATTCAACCGCCGATCGGCGTTGCAGGATCAAGGCCAACCCTGCCAATCCGGCCTGGGTGGTTTCATCGATCACGCTATCGCCGGTCCGTACAAAGGCGAAACGAGTCTCTCGGGTGGCGTCCACCGGATCCGCCCGGGCCACGCTTTCCGTATGCGCCACCAGGGGCAGCATCAGCGCCAGGGCGACAATGGCCCCGCGCCGGGTGGCAAAGCCCCTGATCATCAAGATCGCCAGTCCATCCACGGCAAACAGGATCAACGCGGCGGCAAGCAACCAGGGCGCCAGGCGAAACTCCCGCTGCGGCGTAAAAGTTTCCACGGGGATCGACGCCGGCAAGAGCGTGACCTCTGGCAAAGACGGCCCCAAATTGAGGGCGCGGCGGTTCTCGCCATCGCCATAATAGCCCGGCGGCAGGTCTGGCCCCACCTTGGCATTCACCAGGCCCCCCGCTGGAATGGCGCGTGCCGCGCGCGGCGGAGCGCCGAGCCGCCCTTGGCCGTCCAGCGACCGCAACGGGGTCAGCGGCACGGCGGTCTCCGCCACCCCATCGCCGCCGGGGCCTAGTTCGGTCAGCCGTTGCAACATCTCCACGAAAACCCCAGACAGGGGCAGGGTTGACCATTCTGGGCCCGCCGTCACATGGAACAGGACCACCCAACCATCGCCCCGGGCTTCGGCGGTCACCAGCGGGGTTCCGTCGGTCAGCCGCGCCCAGGTGCGGCTTTCCTGTTCCTGCGACGGGCGCGCCAGCATTTGCCGGGCGACCTGCACGTCTTTCGGCACCGAAATGTCGTTAAACGGGCTTTCCGCAGCGAAGCTGCCGATGCCCTGGGGCTCGGTCCAAGACATGCCGCCCCCCAACTGACGCGCCGTGCCGGTCAGCGGCACCGGCACCAATGGATCGCCCGGATGGGCCTCCAGCCGGGGACCGGCGAAACGGACCAACACGCCGCCCGCCGTTACCCAGTCGGTCAGGCGGCGCCGGTCCTGCCCTTCCAGGGGAACCGAATCGGTGAGCAGCATCATGCCGAGATCCCTGGCCAGCAGTTCCGCGATCGTCCCCCGGCGCAGATCGAACCCCGGCGACAGGGCCCGGCGCAGGTAGTAAAGCGCATCCAACAGCGGGCGTTCGTCCGGCGCCCCGGCAACCACGGCAAGGCCTGTGGCACGACGGCGCCAACGGGAATCCAACAAGGCGACGGCGGCGGCGGTGGTATCCCCTTCCACATCCAACCAGGCGATCCGCTTGCGCTGCTCGCTCGGCAGGGTCAGGCGCGCGGCGGGGGCGCCCTCGGCTTGCGGCAATACGGGGGCCCGCGCAACCACGCGGCCCTCCACATCCAACGCCCGCACGAACAGGGGGCGATCTGGCGCCGCATTGGGCAACCGCACCGGCGTTACCAACCCGGCAGCGTCGTTGACCGGATTTTCCAGGATCGCTGCGGGTCGGTTGGCTTCGGGCGCGAGCACCCGCACCGAACCGAGCCGCGCCAGTGCGGCCAAAATATCCGCCGAGCGGCCATTCTCATGCCCATCGGTGAGCCAAATGGCCTGCCCTTCGCCCGCAGGCAATGTTTCCAAACCGGAGAGCACCGCCGCCATGTCGGTGGGCCAGGGTTTGGGGGTCAGGGCACGGGCGGCAATCAGCGCTTCCTGGGGGGCCATGAACCGGGGAGAAAGGGGCGCCGCCGTCGGCACCAGGGCTACTTGACGCCCTTCCCGCTCCGCGGTGCTGGACAGCGCTTCCAGAATCGTGCGCCGCTGATCCCAGGCATTGCCCGCCGCCCAGCCATTATCCACCAAGACCACCAGCGACCCCGGGCCAGCGGCGGTCGGCGTTTGATTCACCACGGGCCGGGCCACGGCAAGGATGACCGCCGCCGCGACGACCGTCCGCAATAGGATCAGCCACCAGGGAGTCCGCGCCGCCGTATCATCCCGGGAGACAATGGCCCGCAGGATCATCATGGCTGGGAATTGTACCTTGCGCGGTGCCGGCGGCACCGCCCGCAGCAACCAGATGATGGCGGGCAAGGCCGCCAGCAAGGCGAGGGCCCAAGGGGCGTTGAAGGTGAGGCCCGCGACCGTCAGCATCGTACCTGCACCCCGCTGCCATCTGCGGCGAGTTGTTGATAGAGGGTTAGCAGCACGGTTTCCGGGCTGTGGTCGGTGCGGTGGGTGGTGAAGCGCCAGCCCATGCGGGCCGCCAGTCCGGCGATCTCCCGTTGATGGGCGGCGAAGGCTTCTCGGTAGGTGTCGCGAATCGCCCGGGTGCGGTCGAACAGGCGCGGCGTTTCCCCCTCCAGGCCATGGAAATCCACCCGCCCGTCGTACGGGAAATCCTCTTCTGCCGGATCGATAATTTGCACCAGATGGCCGGTGACGGGCCGCGCGGCCAGAGTCCGCAACGCGGGCTCCAACGCCGCGACGGGGGCAAGAAAATCACCCGCCAAAACCACCCGGCTATACGCCGGGGGCGGCGGCAGCACCGGCGGCAATCCGTCTGTCTCGGCGGGCCCCTCATAGAGCGCCTGGCCGAGTCGCGCCAGACCTTCCGGCCCGTCGGTGGACAGGGGGAGGCCGAGCGCCGCCGTGCGTTCTCCGGCACGGCGCAAGAGAATCGCCAGGGCGAGCATCAAGAGTGCGCCGCGATGGCGCTTTTCCGGCACAGACGGCAGGGAAGCCCAGGCCATGGACGGCGAACCATCGACCCAGAGGGAAACGGTCTGCGAGGCTTCCCATTCGGTTTGCCGCACATAGTACCGATGGGAACGGGCCGAGCGCCGCCAATCGATGAGTTGTGCCGGATCGCCATATTGATAGCGCCGGAATTGCCAGAAGGTTTCGCCCCGCCCGATTCGTCGGCGGCCATGGACACCCAAGGCCACGGTGGCCGCCACCCGTTCCGCCGCCACCTGCAGGGCGGGAAAGGCGCTGGCGACGCCATAGGCAGCTTCGAGTGGATCGGCCACCGGCGACGTCACGCGACGGACTCACATAAAGCGTCGATGACGGACTCCAGGGTCACCCCATCGGCACGGGCCGCGAAATGCAGGGCCATGCGATGGCGCAAGATAGGATGCGCCAGCGCCAGCACATCATCCAGGGAGGGCGCCAAACGGCCATCCATCACGGCGCGGGCGCGGGCGCCCAGCATCAAGGCCTGACTGGCGCGTGGGCTCGGCCCCCAGGCCACATAGTTGCGCACCAGATCGAGTGCGGTTTTTTCCGGGCGACCATTCTCCACCAGGGTGAGAATCGCCTCCAGCACGCTCTCGCCCACCGGCACATGGCGGATCATCTGTTGCGCCCGGATCAATTCCTCGCCGTTCAACACCCGGGGCGGCGGCTGTTCCGCCCCGCCGGTGGTGGCAAGCACGATTCGCCGTTCCGCTTCCCGGTCCGGGTAGGTGATCTCGATCTGCATGAAAAACCGATCCAACTGCGCCTCGGGCAGCGGATAGGTGCCTTCATGCTCCAACGGGTTTTGGGTGGCCAGAACATGGAACGGGCGCGGCAGGGCATGGCGCTCCCCCGCGACCGAAACCTGATATTCCTGCATGGATTGCAGCAACGCGGATTGCGTGCGGGGGCTCGCCCGGTTGATTTCGTCCGCCATCAGCAATTGGCAGAAAACCGGGCCTCGAATGAAGCGGAAGGAGCGGGCGCCGGAGTCGGATTCCTCCAACACCTCACTGCCCAGGATATCCGACGGCATCAGGTCTGGTGTAAACTGCACACGGCGCTCATCCAGGCCCAAAACGGTGCCCATGGTTTCCACCAATCGGGTCTTGCCGAGGCCGGGGACGCCGCTCAACAACACATGACCGCCCGCAAGAACCGATACGAGGGCTTGCTCCACAACCGCTTCCTGGCCAAATATGGTATGGGCGATGGCATCACGCGCTTGGCTGACGCGGGTTCCGAGGGCTTCGAGTTCCTCGACGGCTTTCTGGGTCATGTCATTCAAAGCAATAACTCCTTTAGAAGGAACTTGGGTATCCCATGAACGAAAAGGAACCATCTTCTCTCATTCCCCGGCCCGATACGGGCGCCGCGCCGGTGTTCCGGCCTGATGGCTTGCCTGGCATCCTGGACCTACCCCACGCACCGCGCCGCGTTCTTTGCGGCGATCTGGACATGCGCATCGACGCCGACGGCACCTGGTATTATGGCGGAACCCCCATTGGTCGCAAAGAGATGGTTCGCCTTTTTGCCACGGTTTTACACCGTGCCGCCGACGGTCTTTATTGGTTGGCAACTCCGGCAGAAATGGGGCGCATCGCGGTGGAAGACGCGCCGTTCCTGGTGGTGGCGGCCACGGTCAAGGACCCTGGACCCAATCAGGTGGTGCAATTACGGACCAACCTGGATGACGTGGTGCCGTTGGATGACACCCACCCCTTGCGGGTCGAGGTGGATTCGGCAGAAACCCCACGCCCCTATGTGGTGATCCGGCGGCGCCTGGAAGCCCGTATCAATCGCGCAACGTTTTATCATCTGGTAGACCTTGCCGAGATGCGGGAAAGTGACAGCGGTACCGAATTGCAGGTTCGTAGCGCGGGCCGCTGGTTCAGCCTCGGCGCCGTGGAGGCGGAATGACCCCAGACCGCATACGCGCCCGTTTCGCCGACCACACACACCCGCGGGACCTGCCCCCGGGCCAGCGGCGTGGCGATCATACGTTGAATCCCGGGTGGGATTACGAACGCAGGCTCGTACCCGCCGCCGTTCTTGTACCGCTGGTCGACCGACCGGAAGGGCTATCCGTGCTGTTGACCCGGCGCACGGACCATTTGACCCACCATCCCGGGCAAATCAGCTTTCCAGGTGGCCATTTGGAAGAAGGCGAATCCCCCATCGAGGCGGCGCTGCGGGAGACCGAGGAAGAAATTGGCCTGTCCCACACGCGTATCGATGTGATCGGGCGGCTAGAAACTTATGTGACGCGTACAGGGTTTTCGGTTGTCCCGGTGGTGGGCCTGATCACCCCGCCATTTGATTTGGCTCTGGATAGCTTCGAAGTGGCGGAAGTATTTGAAATTCCCCTGACTTTTCTCATGGACCCCATCAATCATCAGCGAGAATCCATGGAATTCCAGGGGGCGACGCGGTATTTTTATGTTATGCCCTATGGCGATTACCGTGTGTGGGGCGCCACCGCCGGGATGATCGTCAGCCTCTACGAGTTCCTCAAATCATGAGACTCTTTCTCCAGATACTGATTCCGCTCGTTGCCCCGTTTGCCGTTTACGTGGCCTGGGCGCTGTATGCAAACCGGGGCGCGGATAAGAAACTCCCCCATTGGGAGGACGGCCCCTATTTTTGGCTATTCGTGGCAGGTGCCGTGCTGTGTATCGGGTCTTTCGTCGCCTTCGCCCTGACCTCTGGCGCTGACCCGGATGCGGTGTATACGGCACCCGTATTCAAGGATGGACAGATTCAGCCCGGCCATTTTGACCCGCCTTCCGCGCCGCCTGCGCAATAGTCATGACGGTCGGTGCGCCGCCCGCGACTCCCACTGGCAAGCTCCCACCGCAAGATTGGATGCTTCGTCCCTCCTGCCGCGCGGTGGTTGGCGCGCTTACCGCCAACGGGGCACCGGTGCGTTTTGTGGGCGGGTGCGTGCGCGACGCGGTCCTGAAGCGCCC
Organism: Magnetospiraceae bacterium; assembly: GCA_049605255.1. Lineage (GTDB taxonomy): Bacteria > Pseudomonadota > Alphaproteobacteria > Rhodospirillales > JBMYUJ01 > JBMYUJ01. The sequence goes on along the minus strand of JBMYUJ010000026.1, from coordinate 15,058 downwards.
GATCAAGGATGTGGATCTGGCAACCCCCGCCCATCCGGACAAAGTGGCCGCCCTGTTGGAGGCCTGCGGGATCAAGGTGGTGCCCACGGGGCTCAAACATGGCACCGTGACCGCCGTCTGCGACGGCGATCCTTATGAAATCACCACGTTGCGGGTGGATGTGGAAACCGATGGGCGACATGCCACGGTCGCCTTTACCGAAGACTGGATCGCCGACGCGGCGCGCCGGGATTTCACCATCAATGCCCTCTCCTGCTCTCCTGACGGCGATATCTACGATCCGTTTGGGGGGTTGGACGATCTGGCCCATGGGCGGGTCAGATTCGTCGGACAGGCGGTGGACCGAATCGCAGAGGACGCGCTGCGTATCCTCCGCTTTTTTCGGTTTCAGGCGTTCTACGGGCGCCCCCCGGCGGACCGGATTGCCCTGGATGCCTGCCGCCTACGGGCGGCGGATCTCGCCACGTTGTCGGGTGAACGCATCCGGCAAGAAATGTTGCGTCTGCTGGAGGCGGAAACCGCCGCCGATGTGGTCGCCACCATGCGCGGGCTTACCGTTCTCGATCCGATACTGCCGGAAATCGGCGGTGTCGGCCCGCTGCGCCTGCTGATCTGGTTGGAAACCCGGGCGATACGAGAGACCGGCGTATCGGTGGACCCATTGCGCCGCCTGGCCATCCTCCTGCGAGACGGGCACGGCGGCGGCGCGCAAGTGGCGGGGCGATTGCGGATGTCGCGGGCGGAGACCAAGCGACTCGCAGCACTGGTGGGAATGGCCCCACCGATTGGGGCGAACCTTCGCGAAAATGACCTGCGGGGCCTCCTGTATCGCCATGGCGCGGCGCGGGTCCGGGATTGGGTTTTGCTGAGCTGGGCGGAATATGCGGCCGTGCAAGCCCGGGTGCCACCGAAGATGACCGCGGGCTGGACCGAAATGCTGGAAGCCACTCAAGCATGGGCGCCCGTGACCTTCCCCTTGCGCGGCAAGGATATTCAGCAAGCTGGAATCCCCGACGGCCCCCGGATCGGGGAGCTATACCAAATGCTGGAAGACTGGTGGGTGGCGGGTGGCTGCCGGGCCGACCGGCAAGCCTGCCTGACCCGTTTGCGCGATTATATTTAGGCGGTGTCGCTGAGATCGCCCGGGAACTGACCCGTCTGACGCAAGGCTTCCGCTAAGACCATGGCGGCGCTGAGGGCCACATTCAGCGACCGGGTGCCCGGCATCATGGGAATCCGTACCGAGTCATCCACCATGGCCCGCACGTGATCGGGAACGCCCGCACTCTCCCGCCCGACCAACAGCACGTCATCACCGGAGAAGGGAAACAGCAAATGCGGATGGGTGCCCCGTGCGCTCAGGAGGATGACCCGCCCCACTTGCGGCGCCGGGCCCTGCATAAAGGCCTCCCAAGACTGATGCCGGGTCAGGGACACCTGATCGATATAATCCATCCCGGCGCGCCGCAGGCGTCGGTCATCCAGAACGAAGCCGCAGGGTTCGATGATGTCGACGGGAACCCCCATGCAGGCGCCCAAACGCAAGAGCGCCCCCGCATTCTGTGGGATATCCGGTTGATACAACGCGATTCGCATGGAGTTTCCAGCCAATATCTGTGGAAATAGAGCAGTGTAAACAGGTTTAACAGTTCAATGGAATATGACGTTTTCGTTTGCAACCCGGCAATTATCCATTATATCGTTCGCCCGTTTTAACGGGCGCGTTGGGAAACTGGTTCGCCTGTCTTGGGACAGGCGCCGTTGGGGGAAATAATGGCGGCGTTTTTCGGTCCCGCACCCAGGGTTTTCGACGACCACAGAGAGGCCATCCATGGCAGATGCAGCACCGAGTGATGGAAACCAACTCGCCGACGACAAGATGCGGCGCGATTTCCTGTTATTGACCACAACGGCAGTGGGCGCCGTGGGCACGGCGCTTGCCGTCTGGCCGTTCATCGCCCAGATGAACCCGGCGAAGGATACGCTGGCCCTCGCCTCCACCGAGGTCGACATTTCGTCGATCGAGGAAGGCATGGCGATCACCGTCATGTGGCGCGGCAAGCCCGTGTTTATCCGGCACCGCACGGCGGAAGAGATCGCCGAGGCGGAAAAGGACGATTCGGCGGATTTGCGCGATAAACAAACGGATGCGGACCGTGTCCAGAAGCCGGAATGGCTGGTTCTTGTCGGCATCTGCACCCATTTGGGCTGCATTCCCAAGGGGCAAAAGCCCGGGGAAGTGAAAGGGGACTTCAACGGCTGGTTCTGCCCCTGCCACGGGTCGCACTACGATACCTCTGGCCGCATCCGCAAAGGGCCCGCACCGGCGAATTTGCCTGTGCCGGAATATGTCTTCCTTGATGACACCACCATACGGATCGGTTAAGGGGCCCTGAACCATGAGTGATACGACCTTCAAAAACCCGCTGATCCGCTGGATTGACGACCGCCTGCCCATTTTCTCCGTCATGGCCCATTCCACGACGGGATATCCATCGCCGCGGAACCTCAATTACATGTGGAACTTCGGGTCTCTGGCGCTGTTCGCGCTGGTGACCATGATTATCACCGGCATCGTGCTGGCCATGCATTACACGGCGGATGCCTCCATGGCCTTCGCCTCCGTGGAGCGGATCGACCGCGACGTGAATTACGGGTTTCTGATCCGCGATTTGCATATGAACGGTGCGTCCTTCTTCTTCATCGTGGTGTATATCCATATTTTCCGGGGCATGTACTACGGCTCCTACCAAAACCCGCGTGAGGTTTTGTGGATCCTCGGTATTTTCATTCTGCTGGCGATGATGGCCACTGCCTTCATGGGTTATGTGTTGCCGTGGGGGCAGATGAGCTTCTGGGGCGCCACGGTGATCACCAACCTATTCTCCGCCATACCCTTGGTTGGGGAATATATCGTGACATGGCTCTGGGGCGGATTTTCGGTGGATAACCCCACCCTGAACCGGTTCTTCTCGCTGCACTACCTGCTGCCGTTCGTGATCTTCGCCCTGGCATTCCTACACCTGTGGGCGCTGCACACCACCAAATCCAACAACCCTACCGGTGTGGAAATGAAGGGCCCGGCGGATGAAATTCCGTTCCACCCCTACTACACCATCAAGGATCTGTTCGGTGTGGGTGTGTTCCTGATCATCTATCTGTTCTTCGTGTTCTTCTATCCCGATTTCTTCGGCGAGCCTGACAACTATATCCCTGCTGATCCGCTGGTAACGCCGCCGCATATCGTGCCCGAATGGTACTTCCTGCCGTTCTACGCGATCCTGCGGGCCTTTACCTTCGACATCAATCTGGGGGTCTTCGTGATCACCGCGAAGTTGCAAGGCGTGGTGGGCATGTTCGCCGCCATCGTCATGCTGGCGCTGCTGCCCTGGCTGGATGGATCGAAGGTGCGGAGCATGACCTACCGACCCCTGTCGGCGGTGTTCTTCATTCTGTTCATCGTCGATGCCCTGGTCTTGGGGTATATCGGTGCAAAGGCGGCGGAAGAGCCCTATGTGACCATTGGTCAGCTCGCCACAGCCTATTATTTCCTGCACTTCCTTGTGATCATGCCGGTGGTAAGCCGGATCGAGCCAACGCGGAAATTGCCCGAGAGCATCGCCGCCGCGGTGACCAAGGCTTAGGGGAGAGAGAACTCATGAAACGTTTCAAGATAACGATTCTCGCCCTGCTGTTTGCCGTGGGCACCAGCCAGGCCATGGCCGCCGAAGGGGTGGAAATTCCCAAGCGGGATTGGACCTTCGACGGCATCTTCGGCAGCTTTGAACGGCCGCAACTGAAGCGCGGGTATCAGGTCTTCCGGGAAGTGTGCAACGGCTGCCATTCCCTCGATCTGATCGCCTATCGCAATCTTCAGGAAATCGGCTTCACCGAAGATGAGGTGAAGGAGATCGCGGCGGAATACGATCATTTCGCGGGCCCGGATGATGAAGGCGAAATCCTGGTGGATGGGGAATTACGCATGCGGCCCGGTCTGCCGACCGACCGTTACTATGCGCCCTTCCCCAACAGCAAAGCCGCGGCCGCCTCCAATGGGGGTGCCGTGCCGCCGGATCTGTCGCTGATGGCGAAGGCGCGCATCGGCGGACCCAACTACATCTACGCCCTGATGACCGGGTATGAGGACGAAGCGCCGGAAGACTCTCCCATCCCGGAAGACAAATATTACAACCATTTCTTCCCCGGCCATGCGATCTCCATGGGCCCGCCGCTGTTCGAAGAAGCAGTGGAATATGAAGACGGCACCCCCGCAACCCTGGAGCAACTGTCGGAAGACGTTTCCGTGTTCCTGATGTGGGCGGCGGAGCCGCAACTGGAAACCCGCAAGAGCATGGGCATCAAGGTGCTGTTGTTCCTGATCGTGCTGACCGCGCTGCTCTATGCCCTAAAACGGCAAATCTGGTCCGACGTTCACTAACCGCTGTCGATCAGATCCAGACATGCTGGCCGGGCTTTCTTGCCCGGCCATTTTCGTTTGTGGTGAGAGGTTGAAACGGGCCCCTGAAACCAACATACTCCCGCAACGACGTCATCTATTTTCAGGGAGGATGCGGTGACAGCACCCGGAACGCCCCCGGTCATCGGGATCATCGGTGGCAGCGGCCTTTACAACATGAAGGGCCTTACCAACACCGAATGGCGCCAGATCGACTCGCCCTTCGGCGCGCCGTCCAGCGATCTCCTGTTCGGAGAAATCGGGGGCCAGAAAGTGGTGTTCCTGCCGCGCCATGGCAAGGGCCATCGCATTCCCCCCAACCGGATCAATTACCGCGCCAATATCGATGTGCTGAAGCGGGCCGGGGTGACCGAAATCCTCTCGCTGTCTGCCTGTGGGTCTTTGAAGCAGGAACTGCCGCCGGGATGCTTCGTGGTGGTGGATCAGTTCATCGACCGCACTTTCCAGCGGGAAAAATCCTTCTTCGATACGGGCTGCGTTGCCCATGTGTCGGTCGCCGACCCCACCTGCCACCGCCTGATGGATGACGTGGTCTGGACCCTGGAAGAGCTGGACTTCATGCACCAGCGCAATGGGATTTACCTCGCCATGGAAGGCCCGCAATTTTCCAGCCGCGCGGAATCCAACTTGTATCGCCAATGGGGCTGCGATGTCATCGGCATGACCAACATGCCCGAAGCCAAATTGGCGCGCGAGGCAGAGCTTTGCTATTGCTCGGTGGCCATGGTCACCGATTACGATTGCTGGCATCCCCATCATGATGCGGTCACCGTGGATCAGGTCATTTCCGTATTGCTGGGCAATGCGGAAAAGGCACAGGCCCTGGTTGCCGCCGTGGTGCCCAAGCTGGCGCAACGGGGCGAATCCTGCCCGCGCGGCTGCCATACCGCCCTCGATCACGCCATCATCACCGCCCCCGACGCCCGCGATCCAGACTTGGTGAAGAAACTGGATGCGGTCGCGGGCCGGGCCCTCTGAGGCCCCGCCCATGAAAATCGACGGTACCGCCTATCGCACCATTTGGCGCGCCTCGGACGGTTGGGCGGTGGAGATCATTGACCAAACCCGGCTGCCCCATGACCTGATCTTCACCCGCCTGGAAGGTGTTGACGATGCGGTGCGAGCCATCGCTGACATGCTGGTGCGTGGCGCGCCACTGATCGGCGCCACCGCCGCCTATGGCATGTGTTTCGCCATGATGAGCGACCCTTCCGATGCCGCCCTGCAAGACGCCTACGAAACCCTGTTTGCGGCGCGCCCTACGGCGGTGAATCTACGCTGGGCGCTGGATGACATGCGCCGCACCCTGGCGCCCCTGCCGCCAGCGGCCCGGGCCGAGGCCGCCTATCAGCGCGCGGATGCCATCTGCGATGAGGATGTGGCCATCTGTTCCGCCATCGGCGATCACGGCTTGGATATGATCCGGGCCCTTTACGAAGCCAAGGGCGAAACCGTCAACCTGCTCACCCATTGCAATGCGGGCTGGCTCGCCACGGTGGACTGGGGCACCGCCACGGCGCCGGTCTATAAGGCCTTCGATGCGGGCATCCCCGTGCATGTCTGGGTGGATGAAACCCGGCCCCGCAACCAGGGCGCCGGGTTGACCGCCTTCGAGCTGGGCCAACATGGGGTACCGCATACGGTGATCGTCGATAACGCGGGCGGTCATCTGATGCAGCATGGGCAGGTGGACCTTTGCATCACCGGCACCGACCGCACCACATCCACTGGCGATGTGTGCAACAAGATCGGGACCTATCTGAAGGCCCTGGCCGCACGGGATAACGACGTGCCGTTCTACGTGGCCCTGCCCGGCACCACCATCGATTGGCGCGCACGGGACGGCATCGCGGAAATCCCCATCGAGGAACGCGCCGCGCGGGAGGTCACCCATCTGACCGGCGCCGCCGAGGACGGCACGCTGACCACCATCCGCATTACGCCCGAAACCAGCCCCGCCGCCAACCCGGCCTTCGATGTCACCCCGGCCCGTCTGGTCACCGGGCTGATCACCGAACGGGGCGTGACGGAAGCCAGCGAAGCGGGCCTCGCCGCCCTTTACCCGGACAGGGGCGCGTGACACCCGAGACGCTGAGACAGACAATCATCGAAACGGCCCGGCGCATGAACGGGCTGGGCATTAACCATGGCACGTCGGGCAATGTGTCGGCGCGGGAGGCAAAGGGCTTCCTGATCACGCCATCCGGCATGGATTACGATGATCTGACGGTTGAGGATATCGTGCCGGTCACCCTGGCGGGAGACGCCTCGGGGCGCCGAAACCCCTCCAGCGAATGGCGGTTTCATAAGGATATCTATGTGGCCCGGGCCGAGATTGGCGCCATCGTCCATACCCATTCCCCTTATGCCACCACGCTGGCATGCCTGCAAAAAGAGATCCCCGCTTTCCATTACATGGTGGCGGCGGCGGGCGGCAAGCGCATCCCGTTGGCGGCCTATGCCACCTTTGGAGAACAAGCGCTTTCGGATTCCATTTTGGCGGCATTGGGCGCGACCTACACCGCCTGCCTGATCGCCAATCATGGCCTGATCGCCTGCGGCGCGACCCTGGAAAAGGCGCTTGCCCTGGCGGTGGAAGTGGAAACCCTGAGCGGCATGTATTGGCGCGCCCTGACGCTGGGCGATCCGGTGATTCTGGCCGATGCGGAAATGGACCGGGTCTTGGAAAAGTTCAAAACCTACGGCGCCCAGCCCAAGCCGAGATGACGACGGCACCGGTTTCCCGCCTGGTGCCGATATTGCTGGTGCTGGTGTCTGCCCTGTCCATCCTCTCCACCGACCTTTATGCCCCGAGCTTGCCAGACCTGACGGTCTTCTTTCAAACGGATACCCGGTCGGTGCAGTTGACCCTGGTGGTCAATCTCGCCGCCTTTGCCGTCGGCCAATTGATTTACGGCCCGTTGTCGGATCGGTATGGGCGACGGCCCATCATCCTCTGGTCCCTGGTCGGGTTCACCTTGGCGAGCATCGGCTGCGCGCTCTCCACCAGCATTCAAAGCCTGCTATTGTTCCGGGTCCTGCAAGGCTTGGTGATTTCCGCCGAGGCGGTCATCGTCCTGGCGGTCATCCGGGATCTGTGGGACGACACGGCGGGCGCCCGGATCATGGCCTTTTACGGCATGACCATCGCCGCCGCCCCCGCCGCTGCGCCCATTCTGGGGGGCTATATTCATGTCTGGCTGGGGTGGCAGGCCAATTTCTGGCTCATGGCGGGCCTCTCCCTGCTGGGGTTTTGGGCGCTGTATCGCGCCTTGCCGGAATCCACTACGCCCGATCCGTTGGCATTGGTCCCCGCGCGCCTTGCGGGCAGCTTCGGCAGGCTGTTCCGCAATCGGGTTTTCCTCGCCTATTCCGTGCTGTGCGGCGCCATGATGGGGGCCGTATTCGGCTTCATCGCCGAGGCACCCTTCATCCTGATCGAGCGGTACAACGTGCCGACGGAAATTTACGGTTATTACTATGCGGCCATTGTCGCGGCCTATGCGGCGGGGGCCTGGTTTGCCCATGGCGCGGTGGGCCGCTGGGGGCTGATCACGGTCACCTGGATTGGCGTTATCCAGATGCTGGTTGCCGGATCCGTGCTGGGCGGCGTCGTTGTGTCGGATGTCACCACACCGGCAACCTACACCCTGCCTCTCATGCTGTTCACCTTCGGCATGGGGCAAGCCTTCGCCACCAGCCCACTGCTGGCCATGGGGGCGACGCGGGAGGGCAAAGGGCTGGCCTCGGCCCTGTTCGGCAGTCTGGAGATGGCATTGGCGGCCCTTGGCGGGCTCCTGGCCGCCACCCTGCATGACGGCGGCCCATCCACCACGGCGATCATCCTGACCGCCAGCGGGGTGCTGAGCCTCGCGGCGCTCTGCGTGGCCCGTTGGCGCCCCCGCCCTCACCCAACCGTCACATAAAGGCAGCAGCTTGGCCTGAAGGCAGGTCGGCGGCGTGATCCACATCGGCAAGGCGGTCGATCAGTTTGACCCCACGATCAGTCGGTACCCGCGCCAAGACCTGCTCCAGGGTATCGGCCTGGGACCAGGTGACGCCGCCGAACGGATTGAGGAGACGGGGGCGGCGGCGCAGCCCCACCAACCAGAACCCGCCATCCAGGGCCGGGCCGAACACCAGATCATGGGCCCCCAGGGCCGTAAACGCGCGCGCGATATGGGTGGCAGTGATGCCCGGAATATCGCTGCCCACCACCACCACGGGGCCGGGGGACAAGACCCGCGCCGGGCGCAGCATACGCGCGCCCAAACCGCCCCCTCCTTGCGGTAAAATCCGCCAACCTTGCCGCCACGCGGGGGGAAGGGCGGCACCATGGTCCGGCGTGACGGCCAACCAGCAGTTCCAGCGGGGATCGGCCCCCAGCCGTCGCAACAGCCGCCCGGTGGTGCGCCGATAGAACTGCACCGCCCCGACCCGGCCGATCTGGCGCGCCAAACGGCTTTTGACCCGCCCCAGCACGGGCGCCCGTACCATCACCACCAGATGATTCCGCATCCCCACCTACCGATACAGCCCTTGCAGGTGATGGGGGGATACCCCGGCAAAATACAGCCCCAAACAGGCGAGATTCCGAACCGGGCGCAACAGATACCCATCGCGCCGGTATTTTGCCGCCGAGGTCACGATCTCCCCCGGCAGGGGGGCGAGCCGCGCCTTACCGATGCGCCGCACCAAATCCACGTCCTCCATAAGCGGGATGTCCGCATACCCGCCAAGGGCCTGGTAAAAATCCCGCGTGATCAGCAATCCCTGATCCCCATAGGGTAGACCGAGGGTGCGGCTCCGCCAATTGGCCAGGCGCGCGATCCGCGTGGCGGCGGGGGACTCATCATCGAAGCGCAGGGCGAAATACCCCGCTCGCATCTGGTTCATGGGGTCTGCCGTGAATGCTGCCACTGCCGTCCTCCACCCCGCTTGCAAGCGGCAATCCGCATGTAAGAACAGCAACCAAGCCCCTTGCGCCGCCGCCGCCCCGGCACAGAGCTGGGTCCCCCGCCCCGGCGGGCTCGCGATCACCCGCGCGCCGTGACGGGTCGCGAGGGTCGCCGTCTCGTCCGTGGAACCGCCGTCAGCAACGATGATTTCTCCCGCGAAACCGTCCGCGCGCAGCGCTGCCAGCAGATCCGATAAGACCGCCGCCGCATTCAGGGTGGGAATGATCAGGCTGAGGGTGGACACCGGGTTTCCTTTGTCTCGCCGCGCCGCCATGATACAGAGATTCCCGTCGCAAAAAACCCCGGCGGACCCATGCCTGATTTTAGTCTCGAACACGCCATTTGGAACGCCGGGGCGGCCCGCATCGCCGGGATCGACGAAGCGGGACGCGGCCCCTGGGCCGGGCCGGTGGTGGCGGCGGCGGTGGTCCTGTCCGCCGACGCGGCCCTCCCCGGCTTGGATGATTCGAAAAAAATGACCGCGGCTGCCCGGGAACGTTTGTTCGAGGCGATCCAAACCTCCGCCGAGGTTGGCGTGGGGCAGGCCTGCGTTGCGGAAATTGACCAGATGAACATCCTGGCCGCCACCCTGCTGGCCATGCGCCGGGCATTGGATGCGCTGGCGCAGCCGGTGGACGCGGCGTTGGTGGATGGCAATCGCCTGCCCGATCTTCCCTGCCCCGCGCAGGCGGTGGTGAAGGGGGATGGGCGGTCGCTGTCCATCGCGGCGGCCTCGGTGATCGCCAAGGTCACCCGCGACCGGATCATGGCCGATCTGGCCCAGGACTTCCCCGCCTACGGGTGGGAGCGCAACGCGGGGTATGGCACGAAAGCGCATCAAGATGCCCTTGCGCGGGTGGGAATTACGCCACATCACCGAAAAAGTTTTAAGCCCATCGCCAAAATATTGAGTCCCGGTTAGCGGCAAGACTCAACATATAGCGTGATGAGTCTTTCCTAACTTATTGATTCTTATTCGTTCTTGACCGCGAGTCCGGGATCACCGATGCTGAGGCCCACAACGCGGGAAGGGGCGAAACATGGCGGAACTGGTACATCTTCTGGAAAATGGCAGTCGCATCATGAGCGGCGATTGCATCGCCCTGATGAACGACATGCCGGAAAAATCCGTGGATATGATCTTCGCGGACCCCCCCTACAATCTGCAACTCAACCAGGAATTGGTGCGCCCGGATAACTCCGTGGTGGACGCGGTGAACGATGATTGGGACAAGTTTTCCAGCTTCGAAACCTATGACCGGTTCAGCCGCGATTGGCTGGCCGCCGCCCGCCGGGTTTTGAAGGACGATGGCTCGTTATGGGTCATCGGCAGCTATCACAATATTTTCCGTGTCGGCGCCGTGCTGCAGGATCTGGGCTATTGGATGCTGAATGACATTGTCTGGCGCAAGTCCAACCCCATGCCCAATTTTCGCGGCAAGCGGTTTACCAATGCCCATGAAACCCTGATCTGGTGTGCCAAGGACAAGGACAGCAAATACCGCTTCAATTACGAGGCCATGAAGGAGTTAAACGAAGGCCTGCAAATGCGGTCGGACTGGACCTTGCCGCTCTGCACCGGCAACGAGCGGCTGAAGCGGGATGACGGACGCAAGGCGCATCCCACCCAGAAACCGGAAAGCCTGCTCTATCGGGTGATTTTAGCGGCGAGCGAGGTGGGCGATACCATCCTCGATCCGTTCTTCGGGTCGGGCACCACCGGCGCCGTGGCCAAGAAACTGGGCCGCCGGTTTATTGGCCTGGAACGGGACGCGGACTATATCGCGGTGGCGCGCGAGCGGATCGATCAAATCCAAATCCCCGCTGACATGGATCTTCTGAAAAGCCCCACCAAGGCGAAGGAACCCCGGGTGCCTTTCGGTGCGCTGTTGGAGCTGGGCTATCTCGCCCCCGGCGATGTGCTGACCGACCAACGCCGCCGGCATCGGGCCAAAGTGCGCGCGGATGGGTCCTTGATCACCTCGGAATTCAAGGGTTCGATCCATCAGGCGGGCGCCCATGTGCAAAAGGCCCCGGCCTGCAATGGCTGGCAGTTCTGGTTCAAGGAAACCGACGATGGCAAGCTGTTGCCCATCGATGTGCTGCGGCAGAAAGCCCGTGCGGTGATGTTTTAAGCCCCTGATCTGCTTCAGGAGACGGCGGAAGCCATCTCTGTTAAAATCGTTCGCCGAGCCGGGAAGGTGAGGACAACGGTTGTTCCCACATCCGGCGCACTCTGAATATCCATCGTGCCATCGAACAGCTTCATGAGATTGGCGCAGAGATGCAGGCCCAGCCCCGTACCTTCATGCTGCCGGGAATGCTGACCATCCGCCTGCTCGAAGGGCCGAAGGGCTTTCTCAACGCCTTCCGGGGTCATGCCAATCCCCGTATCGCGCACGGTGATGCGGATGCAGCCGTCGTCTAGTAAGTGGCTGCCGACGAAGATTTTGCCCCCGGGTCTCGTAAATTTCGCTGCATTTGAGAGCAAATTGTTCAGAATCTGGATCATGGCGCGCTGGTCACCGGTCATCAACGGCATGGCGGACATGACCTCGATCACGATATCAATATTGCGATTGCGGGCGATCAAAGAAACCTGTTGGGCGCTTTCCCGGATCAATTCTGGGATATTCACCTCTTCTTCGACCAGGTTATAGCGGTCAGCCTCGATCTTCGACAAATCCAACACATCGTTGATCAGGTTCAGCAGTAGTGCGCCGCTCTTGTGAATATCGTTGATGTAATCTTCGTAATGGGGATTTTCGATAGGGCCGAATGCCTCACAGCGAATCATGTCACTAAAGCCGAGGATGGCGTTTAAGGGCGTTCGCAGGTCATGGCTCATGGCCGCCAGGAATTCGGATTTTGCCTTATTCGCCTTTTCCGCTTCGAATTTTGCTTTGCGCAGGTCTTCCGTAATGCGTTTTTGCTCGGTGATATTTTCCTTTACCGCCAGGAAATTTGTGATCTGATTAAACTCGTCCCGGATGGGCGAAATAGCGGCGGATTCCCAGTAGAGGGACCCATCCTTGCGCTGATTCAGGAATTCCCCCTGCCATTCGCCGCCATGGGTAACGGTGTTCCACAGTTCCGCATAGATATCCTGGGAGGTAAAGCCTGATTTCAACAGGCGCGGGTTTTGCCCTATTACCTCTGTTTCCGCGTAGCCGGTTGCCCGGCTGAAAGCGGGGTTCACATATTCGATGGTGCCTTCCAGGTCTGTAATGATAATGCTCGTGGGGCTTTGCTCCACGGCCCGGTGCAACCGGCGGATCAAGGCCAGGTTCTCCCGCTCCCGAAGCTGCCAGCGGCGCAGAAAAATAATCACCACCACAGTAGCGATCACCAGGACAGAGATGGCGAACATGGTGGCGTTGAACTGCTCTTTCCATCCCACGAGAATGGAATGCTGGCTGCGCATCAGGCCGATATACAGAGGATAGTTCTGTAATTTATAGGTCGTCACCACATCCCCGGCCGCGTTGATTTTGGTCTGGTTGTTACGCGGCGCGGCCAGGGCAGCAAAAGGGGCAAGATTCTTCGCCGCGGACAGACGGGTTTCGCGCGTCGTCGGCACCGTTTCGGGAACCGGCGGCCAGGCGGTCAGCACAATCTTTTCTTCATCAAACAGGACTGCCTGATCAAAACCGCCCAGTTCATGTTCCGCCAAAATCTGCTGATAGGCGGCGACGGGAATCAGATGTTGCACGACACCGAGGAACTGATCTTGAGACCCATAGACGCTGCGGCTAAGGCTGATATAACGAACCCTATCCTCACCAAGGACCGGCGTGGATTGCAGGACAAAATCCTTATAGCTGAATTTATGCTGGCGGAAGAAGGCCGCTTCGGCAACAGTCGTCGCGCTGGAAGGCTGGAAGCCATCTGGATTTAACACCCGTCCTTCGACATCGATAAATCGAAAATATCGGCGCCCCAGGATGTCCTTTGTGGGAATCAGCGATTTATCGGACGCAAGCGGCGGGACAAAGTCGGACAACACCACTTCCAAAAGCGGAATATGGGTAATCCGATCCAGGTCTGATTCCGCCCGCGCCAGCGCGCCGCCCATGATTTCGCCGGCGGTACGGGCCTGGTGATGCAGGATCAACGACGCGTTTCGAATATCGGCGCTGCGGGTTTGCAGCACGCCCCAGATCAACAACCAAATCACGGCGATCAGCAGCGCTCCCGCCAATACGGCCAGCAGGTCACGAATATTCGTCACGCTGTCGAAAAGCGACGTCTTGCCCCGAAGGCGGTTGTGGGACCCGGGATTATTAGGGACGCGCGACAAGGGCTTGTTCCACTCTTTCCACCAAGGCCGGGTCTATCCCCAGACTGGTGATCAGATCAGGTTGGCTGCCAACCATTCGTTCCCGAACCCGCGCCAATTCGGCCGCCGCTGGTGTGGCGATGGCAATGCCATGGGCGCGGATTTGCCGTGCGGCATCCTCCTGCGCCGCGGCGGCCTGCGCGCGCGCCTCGTCCACCCCCTCTTCCCAGGTCTCCCGAATGATTACCTGCATATCGGCGGGCAGGCGGTTCCAGAACCGCACGGATAGAATAGGAATGTATTGCGGAAAATATTGGTGGTCTTCAAAGGCGTAATGAATGCCTTTTTCCCACAAGGCGGCGCTGACGATGGTTGCATGGGTGGTCAGCACCCCGTCCACCTTGCCGCGCTCCATGGCTTGCGGCAAATCGGGCCAGGCGATCACCTCTGGCACTAACTCCAAGGCCTTGAGCCGCCGTGCATTTGCCTCGCCCCCAGGAATTCGAATACGCATGCCGACCAGGTCTTGATGCGATTCAACGGGTTTATTCATGCTGTAGAGATTGGCGCACCCAAGATCGATCCAACGCCCGATGACAACGGCACCCACGGCATCCCCCAGCCGCCGGTTGATCTCCTGGCCAATCTCCTCATCCCGAATGCGATAATTGATCTCGGCGTCCCGGCCGTAGAACATGGGTAACAAGAAGATGCCGACATTGGGTTCGAACCGGTCTAATTGCCAGGTTCCCGGCACCGCCATTTCTACCTTACCATCGGTAAGCGCTTGCACCACGTTGCGATCGCGATACAGGGTCGCGCTATCGAAATGGGTGACCTTCAACCGCCCGGAAAGCTTCTCCTGCAGCCGCTCGGCGAACCGACGCACCACCTGGGTTTGTACATGGGAAGGGCTATTTTCAGTGGAAATACGCAATTCCGGCACGACTTGCGCAGCGGCGCCCCCGGACATAAACGCCCAGGCCACAAAACCCAACAGGGCCGACGACAAAAACCGGGTGAGGCCCGTAAAACATTTCCAACTCATGTTGTATGCTCCCCGGGGGCCATGCCCCCCCTGGGCATCCTGTATTTCGGGGAGGGAGATGGTTGTTTTTCCCGACAGAAATCGGCCCGCTTCCCCAGGATCTGCCCACGCGCGCGAGAGAATAGAATGGTTGGGCTCGCCCCCCAACAAGGGAATTGTCATCGATTTTTCTGTTGATTTTAGACGGCGGGAAGCGCCGGTGAAAATGCGCTAAAAAAGGGCAACAAAAAACGCCCCAAAGGACTTTATCCCTTGGGGCGCAATCGCCAGCCGGTTGGCCGTGTCGGCGGGTGTTC
>JBMYUJ010000025.1:0-39320 GCA_049605255.1 Magnetospiraceae bacterium | reverse complement strand
ACCAAGGCCACTCCAGGGGCCGCATTTTGGTGTTCTCTTGTCATGGGCAAAAGATGGTTGGATCAACAGGGCCGGTCAAGCGCCGAACAGCCGATCCACGCCAATGGCCTGAACCGCGATATAAAGGACGTACCCCCCCAACAGCAGACCTGCCTCCCACCGATCCAGCCGCAGGTTTGTGGTCAGGAACGGGAGAAGGATTACCGTTGCACCGGCCAAGACCCAGAGATCGAATTGGAAGATCTGATCGGCAATGGCGATGGGGGCCGGGGCCAAAACGGCAGCCACCCCCATGACACCCAGAATATTGAAGAGGTTACTGCCGACCACATTGCCCACCGCCACATCCGCATGCCCCCGGCGGGCCGCCACGGCGGACGCCGCCAACTCGGGGAGAGACGTGCCTATGGCGATCATGGTGAGGCCGATAACTTCTTCTGAAACCCCAAATGTCCGGGCAATCTCCGTTCCCCCGGTCACCAACAAATCAGCGCCGAAGATGATCCCTGCAAGGCCTCCCACCGTAGCGGCGGCGGCCACCCAGGGACCACCCTTCAAGGCCTCTACCTCTTCCGCTTCCTGGGCATGCATTTGGGCTTCCGGGTTGCGGCTGCGAGTTTCCCGCACATAAGAGGTTACCAGGAATGCAATAAAAGCGACCAGGAGGATCACACCGCCGATCAGCCCCAGCGCCTGCGCCAAGCACAAAACGACAAACAAGGCGGTTACGGCGATCAGGATGAGCGCATCAGACCGCAGCATCTTGGGGTTCACCTTGATCGGCATGATCAACCCGGCCACCCCCAGGATCAGCATGATATTGGCGATGTTGCTGCCGATGACATTGCCCAGCGCAATTCCCGCCACGCCATCCAGCGCCGCCTGACCGCTGACCACGAATTCCGGCGCTGACGTGCCAAAAGCGACCACCGTCATGCCAATCACAAGCGGTGATATGCCCAGGATGCGCGCTAGAGAAACGGCCCCGCGCACGAGAATTTCCGCAGCGCCCAACAACAGCGCGAAGCCAATGATGGCCTGTACATACATCATGGGATGATCTCATTTGTCATGGGATAGGGATCGGGCAGGACGCCTATTGTTTGCCATGAGCCGGGATAGCTGACAAGCCTCCGTTTTCCGGTATTGCAGGAAAACGCGAGGCAAACAGCGCCACCAACTGTTCGTAGATAGGCCGCTTGAACGGAACAATCAATTGGGGAAGCGCCTGCATGGGCACCCAACGCCAGGCGTTAAATTCGGCCTTTTTATGCCGATATAAATCCACTTCCTGATCCTGCCCGGTAAAGCGTAAGACTATCCATTTCTGTTTTTGCCCCCGGTATTTACCGCGAAAGGCTTTGCCCAAGAGATGGGGAGGCAAATCATAGGTCAACCATTCCTCCACCTCCGCCAGAAGATGTGCGTTGCGGATCCCGGTTTCCTCCGCCAACTCCCTGAAGGCGCCTTTAATCGGGTCTTCTTTCTTTCCCAATCCCCCTTGCGGCATC
Organism: Magnetospiraceae bacterium; assembly: GCA_049605255.1. Taxonomy (GTDB): domain Bacteria; phylum Pseudomonadota; class Alphaproteobacteria; order Rhodospirillales; family JBMYUJ01; genus JBMYUJ01. The sequence goes on along the minus strand of JBMYUJ010000025.1, from coordinate 37,809 downwards.
TGCCAGGCATCGGGCTGCACATCCGCCCGTCTGCCTACGAAAACCCGATTGTCCTGATTCAGCAGCATCACCCCCACACATTTTCGGTACGGCAGGTCTGCAAACGGCAACTTGGTGTCTTGGCCCATTATAAAAACTGTTTATTCGCCACGGCGGAAACTGGCGCCAGCACCAGGTTCCGCTCTTCCAGGTCTTTTGCCCAGGCGGCAATTTCTAAAATTGTGGATGGCAACGGGCGGGCGGTAGCCACGGCGACGGCATTCTTTAAGGCGGTGGCTTCTAGCGTTTCCAACGCCTTGCCAAGTCCCGCTTTGGACGGATCCCGATCTAATATCAGATCCACCCGCGCGCGCGGTGTTCCCGCCTGATCCGCAATGGGAATGACCCGGCTTTTGCCCGGCCCCAGGGCATCCACCCACATCACACCGCGCTTCGCCATCTCATCGGCGACGGCCCGCACCGCCGTCTCCGACGAGGTAAATTCCGAGCCCATCAGGCCCAGGAACCCCACATAAGATGTCGTCTTGCCCATGACTTTGTGCAGTCGATTAAGGTTCTCGTCGTCGTTCAGAGTCTTCATCAGCCCCAAGGGACCGGGGTCTGACCGGGGAAAATCGAACGGTTCCATGGGCAGGCCCAACAGCACTTCATGCCCCCGCGCCCGCGCCGCCGCGACCCAACGGTCCAGATCCTGTGCGTAGGGGTCGAACGCCAGGGTCACCGCCGGTGGCAGGTACTTGATCGCCGCTTCCGTTGCGGTGGCGCTCAACCCCAAACCGGAAACGATCAGCGCGATACGGGGCCGGTCATCCCGTTCATCGAAGGGCCGGGAATAGGCCTCAAAGGGTCGGGTGCCATTGGAGGCGATCCGAGGCAAGGGACCGTCCGCGCTGGGTTCCAGTAGCTCGGTTTTCGGCGTGGCGTCCAAGGGCTCGGTCTCCCCAGGTTCCGGCAAACTGGTAATGGCGGCGGGATCAAAGGCGGCCACCATCACGGGGGCGTTGGGCGCACTGATCGGGACCGGCGCAGGACGTTGCGCGTCAGGCGATATCGGATCGCCGCCGTTTGCCGCCGCCATCGGGGTCATAGTGCCGTCTGGTGGCGGGCCGCCCCCCATCGCAGAGGATGGGGTCGCGGACGGCTGCAAAGCCCCACTGTTGTTCGCCACAGCGCCCTCACCCGCCGCCATTTTCTGGCCGGGCGGCAGAATATCGACGGCTGCCGTACCGGTGGCCGCCATTTGATCCTGGGTTCCACTCAACAGGAAAAAAGCCCCAGCGCCGCCCAGTAAAATCACGATCCCGGCACTGGCGACATACAAAAGCAGGCGAGAAGGCGCATCGGGGTCCTTAGGCTTCTTCGCCTTCTTATCCTTCTTTTTTTTCTTACCCTTGGCGTTTCCTGCGCCGTCTCCCATCGTCTCGGGCGCAGCATCCTCTGCGGGAGCTTCATCGGGCGCGGCAACGGTTTCTCCGTCGGGTTCGTCCTTATCAGAACCCGCCATCTCCGCGCCGATGTCCTTTGCCGAATTATCGGGGCCGGAGGGCGGCTCCTCCGTTTCCTTGCCCGGTGCTGTGTCTTCGAAAGCCACGGTGACGCCTACTCGGCAGCCGCCCTAAACACTGCCAGGCCCCGCAACAGGTCGACCGCCCGGGACAACTGATAATCCTCCACGGATTCCGCCGCAGTCCCGCTCTCTCCCGTCTCCATATTGTCTTCGTCTGTCGCCTCGGTCTCGGTACCATTCCCGTTATCGTTTTCCAGGGCGCCACGCAAATCCGCCTCCCGGCGCATACGACCGACGGTAATCTTTTCAATCTTGGCTTGTTCGACCTTAATATCCGGTTCGATCCCCACGGCCTGGATAGACCGACCCGACGGCGTGTAATAACGCGCCGTGGTCAGGCGCATGGCGCCATTGCTACCCAGGGGTAGGATGGTTTGCACCGATCCCTTGCCGAAGGATTTGGTGCCCATGATCACCGCGCGGCGATGATCCTGCAGGGCCCCGGCAACGATCTCCGAGGCAGAGGCAGAGCCCGTATTGATCAGCACCACGATGGGAAGCCCCTCGACCAAATCCCCCGGGCGGGCATTATATCGCTGCGCTTCGCTGGGCAAGCGCGATCCGGTAGATACGATCTCGCCCCGTTCCAGGAAGGAATCAGAAATAGAGACGGCCTGGTCGAGCAAGCCACCGGGGTTGTTCCGCAAGTCCAGAACCACCCCCTTCATCTTCCGCTCACCCAGTTCCGCCTTCATCTCTTCCAAGGCTTTCTGCATGCCGGGCTGTGCCTGTTCATTAAATTGGGTGATGCGCACATAGCCGATGTCCTCAATCAACCGGGATCGGACAGAGGTGATCTTGATAATGGCGCGTACAAGGGTGACTTCGAGGGGTTCTTCCTCCCCTTCTCGACGGATCAGCAGTTTAATCTCCGTCCCCACCGGGCCGCGCATTTTGTCCACCGCCTCATCCAGCGCGAGGCCGATAACAGGCTCGTCATCCAAATGAGTGATCAAATCCCCGGCTTGGATACCCGCCTTGGCCGCCGGGGTATCGTCGATGGGAGAGACCACCTTCACCACCCCGTTTTCCATGGTGACCTGAATGCCCAAACCGCCAAATTGGCCCCGGGTTTGCACCTGCATGTCTTGAAAGGAATCCGCATTCATGTAGGACGAGTGCGGGTCCAGCGACGTCAGCATGCCCGCGATGGCCGCCTCGATCAGTTCCTTATCGTCAACCTCCTCCACATAATCGGTGCGGACCCGTTCGAACACGTCGCCGAACAGGTTCAACAGCCGATAGGTATCGGCGGGGGAGCTTTTGGTTGTTTTTTCTTCTTGTGAGGAATCCTGTTCTTGCGCCCATCCGTTGGGGGACAGGGTCAGCAAAGCGGCGGTCGCCGCAAACGCGCATACGAGCCTTTTCATCCTGGGGCCTTTGTCTTTCGTTTCGCCAAGTTCGGAAGCGGATCGATGGGTTTTCCGTCCCGCCGTAATTCTACGTAAATGGTCGGGCGCCCGATTTCCGGGTTCTCCATTTCGCCCACCGGTTCGCCAGCGAGCACCCACTGCCCAACGGCGACATCGATCCGGCCAAGACCGGCGACGAGCGTATGATATCCGTGCCCGTGTTCGATGATCAAGAGTTGCCCGTAGGCGCGGAACGGACCGGCGAAAACCACCTTGCCGTCATGGGGCGCGACCACCGCCGCCGCCGGAACGCTTTCCAAGACAATACCCTTATGGGTCAGGGCCGTTTTCGACCCGGTGCCGAAGCTTTGCAGCACTTTGCCGGAAACCGGCAACAGGGTTGCGCCTTCTATTATACCGGAAGATTTTTGGGTGCGTGCCTCTGCCTTTGCAATCTGATCCGCCCGGCGCTGTTTCTCCGCCGCTTCCTGACGGGCTTCTTCTGCCGCGCGGACTTTCTGGCGCCGTTCCAGCTCGGCGGCTTCACGGGCCAGGCGCTCCTGCTCAAGGGCCGCATCCCGTTCCAGGGCATCGATCAAGGCGCGAAGATCGGTGGCGTCTTTGGCCAGTCGATCCGCCCGGGCCTGTGCCGCTTGCCGCTCTGCAAGGGTTTGGGAATACAGAGATTCCTTCTCAGCAATCAGAGCGTTGAGACGGTCTTTTTCCCGCTGCCGGTCCTGCGCCATGCGGGAGAGCACTTTCTTTTGACGCGTGATCGCCGCCCGCGCCGCGCTTAAAGCGGCCAGTTCATCACGAAACCGCGTTACCCGTTCGTCGATGGCCGGAAGGGAGGCGCGCAACAAAATGCCGCCCCGCACCATCTGTTCCGAGCTTAACGGCTGCACCAGCAGGGATTCAGGGGGGCGACGCGCCATACGTTGCAACGCGGCCAAGACCCAATATTGCTGGCCGGCCAGGGTCCGCAACCGATTTTCCTGTGCTGCGGCGTCCGCCTCCAAGGCCGTCAACTCGTCTTCCAGGGCGAGGGTACGGGAATCCGCCTCGCGCACCGCCTTGGCGACGGTGATCATCTTCAGCGCAAGATCATCCAATGCGGCGCGCTGTTCCCGTGCCGCCGCCGCCAATGCTGCCGCCCGGTCTGCATCCGCTTTGCGAGAATTCTCAAGCCCGCGTAACCGCTCTTGCGCGGTTTCCGCATCTTCAATAGCCCCGGCGGGCGCCCCTGCCAGCACCGGCATCAAACCGATAAGAAAAAGGGCGCTACGCGCTTTCACGGCGGGTTTCATGAACGATCAAGGGCTGCCCGGTCATTGCCGCTGGCTGCGCAAGGCCCATCAGCTCCAGCACTGTCGGTGCCACATCCGCGAGGATACCGTCTTTCAGGGCGACCGCATCCGCTGGGCCATTCACCAGAATCAGTGGCACCTTGTTGGTGGTATGGGCGGTATGCGGACCATGGGTCTCGGGGTCCTCCATCATCTCGCAATTGCCGTGATCCGCTGTGACCAGCAGGGCACCGCCCGCCGCTTTTACCGCTGCTTCCAGTCGCGCCAACGACGCATCGATAGTTTGCGCCGCCGTCATCGCCGCGGCAAGAATTCCCGTATGCCCGACCATGTCGCCATTGGCGAAATTCACCACGATCAGATCGAAGGTTCCGCCCTCGATGGCGGCAACAAGTTTATCGGTCACTTCCGGCGCCGACATCTCCGGTTGCAAATCGTAGGTCGCCACCTTGGGAGAGGATACCAGGATGCGTTCTTCCCCAGGGTAGACCGTTTCTTCCCCGCCATTCAGGAAGAAGGTGACATGGGCATATTTCTCGGTTTCGGCGATGCGAAGCTGGGTTTTGCCCGCGTTGGACACCAACTCGCCCAGGATATCTTGCAGTTTTTCCGCGCCGAAAAGCGTGTCGAAAAACGGGTTCAGCGCCGAGGAATACTCCACCATGCCGGCGCGCCCGGCGAAATCGATGGTTCGGGCCCGCGCAAATCCATCAAACGCCGGATCAACGAGAGCGGTGAGAATCTCCCGCGCCCGATCGGCCCGGAAATTGGCCATCAGCAGCCCATCACCATCGGCCATGCCCGCGAAACCATCAATGGCAGTGGGCTCCATGAATTCATCGGTCTTTCCGGCATCATAGCTGTTCTGGATCGCGGTGAGCGGGTCGGGCGCCGCCTCTCCCGTGCTATCCACCATGCAGGCATAGGCTTTGGTGACACGCTCCCAGCGCTTGTCCCGGTCCATGCCCCAATACCGCCCGCCAACGGTGGCAACCTGGGTATCCTTCAAACCCGCAATATCGGCGAGGAAAGTTTCCATGAACCCCTTGGCGCTGGAGGGCGGCGTATCCCGCCCGTCCAACAGTGCATGGATACGCACCGGCACGCCCGCATCATCCAACACCCGCGCCAGGGCGACCATATGGTCCTGCATGGAATGCACCCCGCCGGGGGAGAGCAGCCCCACCATGTGGCAGGCACCACCGCTTTTTAAAAGATCATCACGGAACTTGAGCAACGCCGGATTTGTATTAATGGCGCCGGTTTCAATGTCCGTATCGATGCGCGGTAGATCCTGCATCACCACCCGGCCCGCGCCCAAATTCATATGCCCCACTTCGGAATTGCCCATCTGCCCTGCGGGCAGACCCACATCCTGGGCCGAGGCCTCCAAACGCGCCGTGGGGCAGGTCGCCCAGAGCCGATCCCAGGTGGGCGTTGGCGCCAAGGCAATGGCGTTGTTGGTGCTTTCTTCCCGAACGCCCCAACCATCGAGGATGCACAGGACAACAGGGCGTTGCGCGATGGTTTGATCTGACATGATGGAACCTCAGCGATTACGGTAAACGACTATAAATATCAAAAACGGCAAAATCGAGAACGCGTTAGTCTCGATGATACGGATGACCTGTCAATATACAATGGGCGCGATACACCTGTTCCGCAACCAATCCCCGCACCAACATATGCGGCCAGGTCATGCCCCCCAGGGAAAGCAACAGGTTGGCCCGGGATTTCACCGCCGCGCCGTGCCCGTTGGCCCCGCCAATCAAAAAGGCCACATCACGGATACCGTCCATCTGCCAAGCCTCCAAGCGAGTCGCGAAGGCTTGGCTGGTCAGCGTCTTTCCCTTCTCATCCAGAACGATCACATAGGCGCCCTCTGGCACCGCGCCCAAGAGCAAGGCGCCTTCCCGCTCGATCAACTGCGCGGGTGGCAAGGGCCGTTTCTCGTCAACCTCGCGCAGGTCTATGGAGGGCTGAAGCCGCCGGTTGAAATGCGCGAAAAGGTCTCTTTCCGGGCCATCGCGCGATCGGCCCACCGCAACCAAGGTAAAACGCACCGTTCAGGGTCGCTTACACAGGTGCCCCGGCAGCATGCACACCTTGGCGCACCTCATCGGAGACCCACATCTTCTCCAGCCCGTAGAAGTCTCTGACTTCCGGACGGAACAGATGCACGACCACATCCCCCGCATCGATCAGAACCCAATCACAGGTGCCCGTTCCCTCCGAGGGAACAGCACCCAAACCGGCTTCCTTGAATTTTCGGAGTAAGTGGTCTGCCATGGCTCCAACATGCCGTTGGGTTTTACCAGAGGCAATAACCATGTAGTCGGCTACAGCCGACTTGCCTATGAGGTCGATGACGGCGATATCTTCGGCTTTGTCGTCATCGAGCGACGTTTCCACCAGGGTCAGAATATCTGAAACCACCGGTATCGTCTTCCGTGTGACCGCTATGGAGGTCCTCCTTTGTCTTTCAAAGTGTGGATGCCGAACGGGGATCGCCCTCCGGCGCGAAGCCTGGTGGACGAAGCGGAGTGCCGCCGCACATGGAGATATACCCATGCCGGAGGACCGAAGTCGGCGAGTGCCCGTGCCCGATTTTCAGCGATCCGGGCGTCGGCAAAACGCCGCGCCGCCTTGCCCGCCAAGGCCCTTAGAGAATAGCCCGGTCGGTCAAAAACCGCAATGCGAACCGTATGAAAGATTTGTAGCCATCGGGCCCAGCGATCAATCTGGCTCAGATTATCCGCGCCCATCAGCCAAACAAACCGCACCCCGGGGTAGCGCGCCGTCAATGCCGCCAATGTATCGGCGGTATAGACGGTGCCAAGGTCCCATTCGATATCGGTGACCTGAATCTTTCGGTGATGGGCGACCGTGTTCGCAAATGCCAACCTGTCATCCAGGGGCGCCATGCCGTCCAGTGGCTTCAAAGGATTACCCGGCGACACCAGCCACCAGACCGCATCCAGGTCTAGCCGCGCCAACGCCTCCAGGCTGATATGACGATGCCCGTCATGGGCGGGGTTGAATGACCCCCCAAGCAAACCAATACGCGCACCGCGCCACGTCTTGAGCCTCAGGGCCGGACCTGCCCGGTGCCGCGCACCTTATATTTGAAGCTGGTGAGTTGCTCCACGCCCACGGGGCCGCGTGCATGCATTTTACCGGTGGAGATGCCGATTTCCGCGCCCATGCCAAACTCGCCCCCATCGGCGAACTGGGTGGAGGCGTTCCAAACCACGATGGCGGAATCCACCCCATTGAGGAAGGTTTCCGCCGTTTCGGCGTCTTCGGTCAGGATGGCATCCGTATGGTTGGAGCCATGGGCGGCAATGTGATCCATGGCGCCCTGCACATCTTCGACCACAGCGATGGAGACCACCGCATCCAGATATTCCGTATCCCAGTCTTCGGCAGATGCCGCCGTCACGCCGGGAACCAATGCCCGCACCGCCTCATCGCCGCGCACCTCGCATCCCGCCTGGGTCAGATCCTCAACCAAGCCAGGCAGCGTCTTTTCCGCAATCTCCCGGTCCACCAGGATGGTTTCCGTCGCGCCGCAAATGCCGGTACGCCGCATCTTTGCGTTCAGGGCAACCGCCCGTGCTTTCTCCAAATCAGCCGCCCGATGGATATAGGTGTGGCAAAGCCCATCCAAATGCTTGAACAGGGGGATTTTGCTTTCATCCGTCACCCGCTGGATCAGCCCCTTACCGCCCCGCGGCACGATCACATCGATATCGTCCGCCATGGTGAGCATGATGCCCACGGCGGCCCGATCGGTGGTGGGGATCATTTGAATGGCATCTTCCGGCAACCCCGCCGCGCGCAACCCCGCATGCAGCGCCGCCAAAATGGCGCTGGAGGAATGAAAACTCTCCGACCCGCCGCGCAAGATCGTCGCATTGCCCGCTTTCAGGCAGAGCGCGCCCGCATCGGCGGTCACATTGGGACGGGATTCATAGATTACGCCAATTACCCCCAGGGGCACCCGCACACGGGCAATATCCAACCCATTGGGCATGGTCCAACGGGCGATTTCCGACCCCACCGGATCGGACAATTTGGCGATTGCCTCCAACCCGGCGGCCATGCCCTCGATCCGATCATCGGTGAGCAACAACCGATCCAGCATGGCCTTGGTCAGGCCCTTTTGCTCCCCGGCGGCCATATCCATGGCGTTGGCCGTTTTGATGGCATCCGCGCTGTCACGCAAGGCGCTTGCGGCGGCGCGCAGGGCCGCATTTTTGCTATCCGTCGATGCGGTCGCCAGCATAGCCCCTGCGGCCTTGGCCCGTTTGCCCAGATCGGCCATGACGGCCGCAATATCGTCCTTTGTCACCGCAGTCATTTTATGTCTCTCCCGTTGGAGGTGATCACCATATCGTCTCTGTGGATGATCTCATCCCGTCCACGGTAGCCGAGGATGGTTTCGATTTCATCGGTTTTATGGCCCATGAGCTGGCGCACTTCATCGGCGGAATAGCCCACCAAGCCGCGCCCAATCAGGGTTCCCGCGCGGCCTTCGATCAGCACGGCGGCGCCTTTCTGGAACGTTCCCGCCACCGCGCAAACCCCGGCGGGCAGAAGGCTTTTGCCCCGATTGAGGGCCCGCAACGCTCCATCATCCACCTGCAAGGTGCCAACGGTTTTAAGGCTGCCGCCAATCCAGAGCTTGCGCGCCGTATTCGGCGTGGCCGACGGCAAAAACCAAGTGCGGGGCCGTTCAGAGTCAATCGCCGCGAGGGGGTTCTCCACCCCGCCCCGGGCGATCACCATGCGGCACCCCGCCGCCATGCAGATACGCGCCGCCGCCAGCTTGGTGACCATGCCGCCAGAGCCATGGGCGCTGCCCGCCGCCCCGGCCATGGCCTCGATCTCCGGGGTGAGTTCGCGCACCACGGGGATGAACGCGGCCGCCGGGTCTTGCTTTGGGTCCGCCGTATAGAGGCCATCGATATCGGACAGCAAAACCAGGGTATCGGCACTGATCATTGCGGCCACACGGGCCGCCAACCGGTCATTGTCGCCGACCCGGATTTCGTCGGTGGCCACCGTATCATTCTCATTGATTAAGGGCACCGCGCCGCCCTCCAGCAAGGTCTGCAAGGTATCGCGCGCATTAATATAACGGCGGCGGTTCTCCGTATCATCCAGGGTGAGCAACACCTGCCCTACTGCCAGATCATAGGGGCCCAAAATCTCCTGATAGGCATGCACCAGGCGCACCATGCCGGTGGCCGCCGCCGCCTGTTTCTGCGGCAAGGTGAGCCCGGTTTTTGGCAAGGCGAGATGGCGCCGCCCCACCGCGATGGCGCCCGACGACACCAAAACGACCTCTTTGCCCGAGGCCCGCAAGGCCGCCACATCCTGCGCCAGGGTTTCCAACCACTGCCGATGCACGGTGCCCCGCGCTTCATCCACCAGCAGCGCGGACCCCACCTTGACCACGATCCGTTTCCCGGCGAAAAGGTCCGTGCTGGTACGCTCCGCCATCATGGCGTCCATTCTTCCGTGTCCGCCACCGCATCCGACTCGGCTTTTGCCGCATCCCCGATCACCGTGATCGCTTCTGCCATCAAGGCCCGCACACCCTGGCCGGAAACCCCGGATAGCAGGCGCACGGGCTTACCCGACGCCGCTTCCAACGCGGCGGCGACCTCCTGAACCGCCTCCTCGCTCAGGGCATCGCATTTGTTCAGCGCCAGCAGCTCCGGCTTCTGGTCCAGTCCCGCGCCATAGGCCGCCAGTTCCGTGCGGATGGTCTTATAGGCATCCACCGGGTCTTCCTGGGTGCCATCCACCAGATGGATCAGCACCCGGCAGCGTTCCACATGGCCGAGAAACCGATCGCCCAGCCCCTGCCCTTCATGGGCGCCTTCGATCAAGCCGGGGATATCCGCCAGCACGAAAGCCCGGTTATCCACCCGCACCACGCCGAGGCCCGGATGCAAGGTGGTAAACGGATAATCCGCCACTTTTGGCCTCGCCCGAGACACCGCCGCCAAGAGCGTGGATTTGCCCGCATTGGGCAGGCCCACCAGCCCGGCATCGGCGATCAACTTCAACCGCAACCAGATCCATTGTTCCGCCCCTTCCCGGCCCGAATCGGCCCGGCGGGGGGCCTGGTTGGTGGAGGTTTTGAAGCGCAGGTTGCCGCGCCCCCCCTGCCCGCCTTCGAGCAATACCACGCGTTGGCCCACCTCGGTCAGGTCCGCCAGGACCGTCTCCCGCTCTTCATCGAGAATCTGGGTTCCCACGGGCACCCGCAGAATGGAATCCTTGCCATCGGCTCCGGTGCGGTTGCGGCCCATGCCGTGCATGCCCCGGTCTGCCTTGAAATGCTGGCGATAGCGGAAATCGATCAGCGTATTCAGCCCATCCACGCATTCCACGATCACATCGCCGCCGCGCCCGCCGTCACCGCCATCGGGCCCGCCGAATTCGATGAATTTTTCACGCCGAAAGCTGATACAGCCAGCGCCGCCATCGCCACTGCGGATAAATACCTTAGCCTGATCGAGGAACTTCATGATGGGGGCGTCTCAAACGAAAATCGGGGAATGGCTGGACCACTCCCCGATCAAAACACACGTGAAATGGCCGCGAACGCTACGCTTGGGCCGGCTCCACGTCCACAAAAACCTTGTTTTCGGCGCGGCGGCGGAACTTTACGTTCCCCGGCACCAGGGCGAAAATGGTGTGATCCTTGCCGATCCCAACATTGTTGCCCGGATGGTATTTGGTGCCCCGCTGGCGAATGATGATATTGCCGGGGATCACGGCTTCGCCGCCAAACTTCTTCACGCCCAGTCGGCGGCCCGCAGAATCGCGACCGTTACGGGAGCTACCACCTGCTTTCTTGTGAGCCATTGTCGATCTCTCCTATTCCTGGGCCGCGCCGATGCCGGTAATGCGCACCAGGGTCAAATCCTGCTTGTGCCCTTTTTTCCGACGATGGTTTTGCCGACGCTGCTTTTTGAAGACGATAATCTTATCGCCCCGGGTTTGCTTGACGATTTCGCCCTGCACGGCCATGCCGGACACGAGGGGCGCGCCAACCGTGGGCGCGGCGCCTTCCTCACCGACCATGAGAACCTGATCGAAAGAAATCGCGGTGCCCGCTTCTCCTTCGATCTTCTCGACCTTCAGAACTTGCTCCGGCGACACCTTATATTGCTTACCGCCTGTTTTGATCACAGCATACATGGCCGACTTCCGATCCTAAACGCGATGGGCCGCGCAGGACCCTCCTGAAATTTCACAAACTCTCAAACCACACACAGGCACCCCGCACACTTTATATAAAGGCTTTTTGGGCATCTTGTGCATACTCCACACGCGGGCGCCAACGCGCGGCCCCGGTGAAGAACGCGCACTATACTGAGGCCGTTCCCGATGTCAACGGCAAAACAGGGCATCGCATATGTTGTTTGAGTGTTGTTTGAGGGCTTGCGGCACCGGCCCCGGGAGTGATAGGTTCCCGCCGCTTTGCCGGGCCACGGGGAGAGATGCCGGAGTGGTCGAACGGGGCGGTCTCGAAAACCGTTGTACTCTTACGGGTACCGAGGGTTCGAATCCCTCTCTCTCCGCCACATTATCTTGTTGATTTTATTGGTTTTTCTGTGTTCCCCGGGCAGGATTCGAACTTCTGCCGATTTTTCCGGGGGTTGTGCGAACACGCCCATCGACGATCTCTCACAGAGACCGCTGTGGTCCAGCAATAACCCGATCACGCGGGCGAACGTCTCTTGCCGGGTTTTTGGTGGTACGGGAACCAGGGGATTCGATGAACTTATTCGCTATTGGATGGACCGATGGCAAAGCATGCCTGCTGATTGCCAAGATTTCTTACTATATCTGTCGGGAATTAGTGTGACGCTGTTCGCCGCGATGTCGTTAGGTTGCGATCTTGAACTTCGTGCGTTGATCCGCCCAGTCGATGGGGAGCCGAGAGTCCGATGCCATGTGCTTGGCATTGAGTTCGATGGGCTGCTGCCCACGTAGGATCGTTTTGACGATAGCCGGATCCAGGAACCGGAGTCGCCACACCCGGGTAAAGTAGGAACTGCCGACCCCGACATCCTTGGCGAGGTCTGAAATAGACGCGCCCTGGTTGTTCATGACCATGGCGTGGTAGAGGTGCGCTTGTCCGATCAGCCTTAGCAGGCTCCGGTCCGGGGTGCCGCGCGGGCCGCTTCCGGCGCCCTCGATAAGAAGTCGGGTTTCCATGCCAACGCGTTTCAATCGCGCGGGCACGTTTAGGACGATCGGTCGATCTTGCGTGATTGGCGGACTGTTGTCACTTCGCCAATGGCTTTTTGAGCCAGGGATACTGATTAGGTCCTTTGATCGGATGTGAATCTCCAGGGTTTCTCGACCAAGCTCGATCCGATGAACGAGACGTTGGAGGATACTGCGCTTTTCCGGAGGCGCGGAAGCGTTCCATTGTTGTGACAGGTCATGGGACCGCCGCATTAAAGCGTGCCGTTCCGCGACATCTTGGATCCACGGGGTGATGGCATCATGGATCTGCGCAGGATCGCAGAGGAACTCGAATATCCGCTCATCGACGATCTGCTCCAAGTCTCCGGCGGGGACTCGCCGGCCATGGGGGGTGGCGGCCCTGCTACCGGTGAGCAGCGGCTTGGAGATGTAATACCGGTATCTTCTGCCTTTTTTGTTGGCATGGGTCGGAACCATTTTATTGCCGGCATCATCATAAATGAGCCCGGCCAGCAGGGACGGACTTTTGCATTGGACACCCGTGTCTCGATCCACCCGATTTTGTTCCAATAGTTTTTGAACGGTGTCCCATAGATCCTCATCGATGATGGCATCATGCTGCCCGGGATAACTGGTATCCTTATGCACAATCTCACCCAGGTAGAGGCGGTTTTGCAGCATGAGATAGAGAGCCCCTCGGGCCAGGTGCTTGCCGCCTTTCTTATTGCCATGTTTGTCAACCCTGATCTTGCTGACGACACCGTCTTGGTTCAGGTCCTCCTGAAGCGCGCGGACTGATTTGAGGTCTGCGTATCTTTGGTAGATGTGGCGGACCGTATCTGCTTCTGCATCGTCTATGATTAGCTTCTTGTCCTGCACGTCACAACCCAAGGGCGGTTGACCGCCCATCCACCGACCCTTCTTCTTGGAGGCCGCGATCTTGTCCCGGATTCTCTCTCCCGTGACCTCTCGTTCGAACTGGGCGAAGGAGAGCAGCATGCTCAGGGTTAGCCGCCCCATGGAGGTGGAGGTATTGAACAGCTGGGTCACAGACACAAACGAGACTCCATGGGCATCGAAGATGTCTACCAACTTCGCGAAGTCGGCCAAGGAGCGGGTCAGGCGATCGATCTTGTAGATGACAATGGTATCCACCAGGCCTTCCTGGATATCCGCCAACAACCGTTTCAGGGCGGGCCGTTCCAGGGTACCGCCGGAGATACCGCCATCGTCATAGAATGTGGGTATTACCTCCCATCCCTCTTGCTTCTGGCTGGTGATATAGGCTTCGCAGGCTTCCCGTTGGGCATCGAGGCTGTTGAAGTCCTGTTCCAACCCCTCCTCCGAGGATTTGCGGGTATAGATGGCGCAGCGCTTGGACCTGGACGGGATGTTTTTCTGTTTTTCAGAGTTCCGCGGCATCGGTCTTCTCCTGATTATCAGGGCTCGCAGCCTTCTTCGTCCCAGTATTCACCAATCCGAAGAACCGGGGACCGGACCAGCGTGTGCCTGTGATCTCCCGGGCGATCTTGGATAAGCTGCGCCAGGTTTTGCCTTTCCAAAGGAACCCCTCTTCCACCACCAGCACATCATGGGTCTCCCCATTCCATTCCCGGATCAGCTTGGCGCCGGGTTTAAGATGGACGGCGCGGATCTTGGCCAGGTCACCGTCCTGCGCCATGCTCGTGGATAAGCTGGCGATCTGACGTTTGTGGGCCGCGCTGTAGCCGCCATAGGCCTTCTCCTGGATCTTCCAGGCGATTCCCAGGATCAGCACCTCCCGCCCGACCCGCTTTGGTGGATGCGTCCGATACAGCCGGTGCCATTCGGCCCGCACGGCGGAATGGTCGAGGTCCGAAAGGGTCTCGAACCTCGCGGCGGTGTCAGGTCCCCGTTTGAGCCGTTCCTGTTTACCCAGTTGAACCGCTGAGGTCTCTCGATTTTCTGGGTCGAGTATGTCCTGATCTAACATCGCTCACCCCTCCCGCTGTAGAAGGCGGTAGCGGGTTTTGCCCTTGTCATCTGTCCCGCGGTCGATCGCGCACCCTTTCTTTCGTAAGCCGGACAAGGCGGCACGGACTGTATGGGATTGCCAGCCCGTGGATTTCTGGAGTTCGGGGATACTGGCGCCGTTGGGCCGCTTTAGGAGACCAAGCACTTTCTGTGTTTTGGTCCGGGGATTGGCGGCGCGTTTCTTGGCAGGTGGCTGGGATTGAATAGGTTCTGCTGTGACGATTTGTGCGGTCATGGCGGTTTCCTCACTTCACGCGCCCGCGACCGTCGCAGGCGCTTCCACCGCCCACAGCCCGGCCAGGCTTGCTGCCTGGTCCGGGCGGGCGGTGATGGAGGGAAGAACCGACTCGATACCGCACAACCCCAGTGACGCTCTGTTGGCGCGGGAAGTCCAGCACAAGAAGCACGATCTACATGCCCGCGATATAAATCCGCTTTCGTTTGCGCTTTTCCTTCCACGCCAGAAACTGCGTGATACTGTCAACCTGGTCATCATGGCGCCCATGCGGAAACGCGAACAACTCCGCTTCCAGCTCTCCCATCCACGGGGCCTGCTTGGGGAACTGTACCTGCCCGGATTCAAACAGATGGCTGACCACATAGAGACGAGTCTCTTTGTCATCTCTCGGGTTGATCCGGATCGAGCGAATCTCCTTCGTCCAAAGTTCCTGTGCAAGCGATATCCCCGACCCTTTGTCCTCGATCAGAATGGAAGTCGGACGGTGCAAGTTCCGCATCGTGACAGCTTGGCGCTTCAGTTCCGGATATTCTAACCGCGCACGGTAAACATCCACGAGGTAATAGATACCATCGGTTATCTGCCACGTGGTGCAGACTGAATAGTCGGAGAGTTCCGTGCCCTTGGACGCTGTATCCCACGATTGGACGATCAGCGTTCCTGAACTCCTTGGCGGCAGAGTGTCGTATCGCTGGATCCAGGCGCGTTTGATCATTGTGCCATCCGGCGGTACAGGGCATTGCTGATACTGAGCCGCAAATACCGCTGACCCGACGGTGCTTTTCAACGTCTCCAAAATGGGTAACGGCTCAAACGCAGGGTTTAGCGGTTCACCGGCCGCACGATGGATAACCTTTCCGTTCGGTAATTTCCAGGTTTCATCCTGTTCGGCGATCGCCGGCAAGACCAGGTGTTTCCAAGTTTCCTTGGTATATACGTGGCTTACCCGGTCATCCACATGAAAGCGTTGCTGGATCAGGATGATTACGCCATCTTGTTTGCTATCCAGTCGGCTATAGAGCGTATTGTCATACCAGTCCGCGCAGTTTCGGCGCGCGGTCCGGGACATCGCGTCCGTGGCTCGGATGGGATCGTCGATGATAATGATGTTCCCACCTTGGCCGGTCAGTGTTCCGCCAACCGATGTGCTCAGCCTGCCGCCCCCTTGGGTCGTATCAAAGTCCGCCTCGGCCCGCTTGGTTCGTTTGATCCGGGTGTTGCGAAACGCGCGCTGATACCAGGCGGTTTCCATCACGGCCCGGCAATCGCGGGCGTGTTTGTTGGCAAGATCTTGGCTATACGAGACGCAGACAATCCGTGCGGTTGGATCGTGGCCAAGGATCCAGGCCGGCAGCGCCACCGACGCGGAGATGGATTTGAGGTTCCGTGGTGGAATATTGACGATCAGACGCTTGGTCTCTCCCCTACCCGCTGCGGTCAACTCTTCGGCCATCAATTCCAGGTGCCAGTTCAAATGAAGTTTCTGACTGCCGTTCAGGGTGATGAACACCTTGTTCACAAAGGCAAGGAAGTCCGTTCGGAGCACCGCATCAAGGACTGACGCATTCATGGGGTTCTATCTCCCGCCTGCCGACGGGCCAAATAGTCTGCCAGGATTTCGGCATCGGCTGGGCTGATGGAACTGGCATCGGAGTCTGATCGCATTCCTAATGTTTCCGCGAGCATCGCCATTACCACCTGGACGGCTTTCGGATCGCCACTAATGGCTTTGGCCACAATACTCTTCAGCAAGGCCCGTTGTTTGGTAACCGCGATTTTCTTGCCGCCTTCCTTGATGTTAATCTGTTCCGACAGTTCTTCCATCAAATCGGTTGCGAAGTTCTTCGTGCCCCTCGGGCGACCTTTTAGGTTTCCGGATTGCCCGGGTTTGAATTGGGAATGTTTCGGGGGCTTGCCTTTGCCGACTTCATAATCTCCAGGCATCGGAACCTCTCTTGTTGAAGTTTAGTAATGTGTTCCCATCACGCCGCGGCGCTGCGCTGCGCGGCCACCGCCGTAAACGTCTGGTCCGTGCCATCTAAAACGGCATCCTCACCCGTGGCCGTCTGCCACCGACGAATGGCGACATCCACGTATTTGGCATCCATGTCCATCCCATAGGCGATCCGTCCAGTCTGCTGCGCGGCCAAGATGGTCGTGCCGCTACCGACGAAGGGATCCAGGATCAAACCGCCTCGGCGCGAACAATCCAGGATGGCATCGGCAACCATGGCCAATGGTTTTACGGTCGGATGCACCGCAATGTCTTCGTCCCGGCCCGCGCGGAACGTATTCACGCCGGGATAGGTCCAGACGTTGGACCGGTGTCGGCCATGGCATCCCAATTCTACATTGTTGATATGCTTGGCGTTGCCGTACTTGAACAGCAGGACCAGTTCATGCTGGGACCGATACAGCGAGCCCATGCCGGCATTGGTCTTTGCCCATACGATGAAGTTCTTGAGTTCAGAATACGCATCCTTGCCCGCAGCCAAAATCTCCTGCAGATGGCGCCAATCCATGCAAACAAAATGCAGGCTGCCATCGGTGGAGTGGGCCACAAGGTTCTCGAACACGGTTGCCAGGAACCCGGTATATTCTTCCGGGGTCATCTCCCCGCTCGCCATGACAAATTCGTCATGCTGGGTGGCGCCCAAACCGCCCACGTTGCCGGCGATCCGCACATTGTACGGCGGGTCTGTGAACACCATCTGCGCCCGACGCTTACCCAACAGGCGATGATAATCGGTCAGGCACAAGGCATCGCCACATAACAGGCGGTGTTGCCCCAACATCCACAGATCCCCGCGCTTGGTGATGGATGGACTGGCATCATCGGGCACCTCGACCGGCGGTTCCTCCCCGACCTCGTCTGGTTCAGATTCGTTCTGAATAACCAGATCAATTTCCGGCAAGGAGAAGCCTGTCAGGGTCAAATCCAAATCACTATCCAGTTCGACCAGATAGTCGAATTCGATGGCCAGCTTGGCCCGATCCCAATCCGCCTCCTCCGCCAGTTTATTGTCGGCAATCCGGTAAGCCCGAATTTGTGCTTCCGTCAGGTGCGATACACAAAGCGTCGGCACGGTCTTCAGTTCTAACCACTCAGCGGCCAAAAGACGGGCGTGGCCCGCGACGACAACGTTATCGGCATCCACCAAAATGGGCAGCACAAAACCAAATTGCTCGATAGATCGGGCGATCTTCCTGATCTGCGCATCGGGATGCACCCGCGGGTTCCCGGCATAGGGTTTGATATCCACCACGGGGATCTGCAGAATGGGTCCATCCACAAACGGAACCTGGTTTGATCTATGGGCTACACCAGCCATTCCATTCTCCTAATTAACCAATAATAGGGTTACATAAATCCAAATTTTTTTGCCCGGTTTATCGCTGGGCGGGGGCCTTCAGGTAATTGGTGATCGCATCTGCCGTGTGGGCCAGTTCGATCACTAGAGCCGTGCGATATTCGATATCCATCTTATGCAGCACTTTCCGTAGAGCTTCGATACCGCGGACAAACTTCGGGGTAAACAGCATGGCCTCAGTGCCGGTGTCGGCGACCCGAGCCTCTCGAATGACGGCCCGCTCCATCACAACAAAAACCCGAGGGTCTGCGAAGCGTAGATTGTTTTGCTCAAATGACGGCAGGCCCGGCTCATCATCAATCAGGACAAACGACGGACCAGGCGGCGATTTCAAGATCATCCCGTAATGACTTTCCAGGTCCCGCCGCATGTGCCGGATCAGCTTGACGACCTCCAACTGCTTGAGCCCGGCATCCAACAAATCCACCGCAACCGCGATGCAAAAAACGTTAAACGCCGAAAAGGCGATATCCGCGCCCCTACCCCGTCCCCCTTCGTTAAAAAATGCGAATCCATCCGGCACCCCTGGAATTCCGGCCGAACACCCCAAGTCCCGGTCGACCTCCAAAAGCCGCTTGATCCGTGTCAGAAACCGCGCCGGCGACTTATTGCCACCATTGCCAATCCGGTCAAAGTGACGCCAGACAGCCTGCTCCATATGACGTCGTTTGAAGGATTCCATCGAATATCAACCCAGTTATTAACCTGGATAATGGTTAATACAGAAAGCCGATCAATGGCAACCCCTTTTGGGGTTAACCTGAAACTCTGTCAAAACAAGGCAATGGATATGCCATTCTGCTGTACAGAGTACAGGCGCGCGCGCAGACAAGTCAGCGAGCGACGGTGGAACCGACCAATGCCGATTGACAGCGCTGTTTGCCGCCGTCCTGGCCGACGGTGTCAATCTGAGCGTATCCCGCATGGCCGCGGCAACCCACAATCTGTCTGCCCGGCAAATCGCGTGGGCGCATGATTGGCATTTGCGAGAAGAGACCTATTCAACCGCCTTGGCTTGTTTGATCGACATGCAGCGAGAACTCCCGCTGGCCAAGCTCTGGGGGGATGGCGTGACGTCATCCTCAGATGGGCAGTTCTTCCGGGCCGGTGGCCGCGGTGAAGCATCGGCAGACATCAACGCAAAGTACGGGCGCACCCCGGGTCTCAAGTTCTACACCCACATCTCCGATCAGTTCAGCCCGTTCCACTCGACGGTCATCACAGCCACTGAAAGCGAAGCGCCCTTCGTTTTGGACGGGCTTCTCCGTCACCAATCTGGTGTCGCAATCGAAGAGCATCATGTTGATACTGGCGGCGCGACGGATCATGTCTTTGCGCTGTGTTATCTCTTGGGGTTCCGCTTCGCGCCGCGCTTGCGAAACTTCAAGGATCGCAAATTGTATCTCCTGCCCGGTATGAAACCCCCGGCCATCATGGCACCATTCATCGGCGGCACCATCAAAGCAGGTCATATTATCGACAACTGGCCCGAAATCCTCAGGCTGGCGACGTCCATCAAGGCGGGGACCACCACTGCATCGGCGATCCTAAAAAGCTTGTCCGCCTATCCCAGGCAAAACGGACTCGCAATAGCCTTGCGCGAGCTGGGGCGATTTGAGCGAACCCTCTTTGCCCTGGAATGGATGCGCAGCCTGAAATTGCGAAAAAGAACCAGTGCAAGCCTGGCCAGAGGCGAAGCCCGAAACGCCCTGGCACGCGGGGTCTTCTTCAACCAACTCGGTGAAATGCGCGATCGCAGTTACGAGCATCAGATCCACAAAGCATCCGGTCTCAACTTCCTGGTCGCCGCCATCATCCTGTGGAACACCAAGTATCTGGAAGCCTCCATCACTGATCTGAGGAAAAACGGCGTGGCCATCCCGAATGATATCATCAAACATATCGCGCCGCTTGGCTGGGCCCATGTAGGATTGACCGGGGACTACCTGTGGAACATGAACCCGCCATTCAGCCCGGATCGCCTCAGGCCGCTTCGGAAAAGTGATCTTCGCGATGCCGCATAAGTTCCCCGTTCGTTCGCGCGAACCGGACAATAATGTCACTTTTATGCAGTGACCCCCATTGTGCAAAAAGTAGCTTAAATCACGCCGGGAACTGTCCAAACATTCGTGAGTAGCTCAGACTACATCTTTCTCGATCCAAGCGGTGAATCCCATTGTAAATACGCAATACGGGAAACAAATCGGGATCAACGTTGTTGTCGGGAGCGATCCTTTCCTGGATGGAAGTATTGGCCCGGTAGGACTATTTATTCATGGAACGGGTTTAAGTGTGGCTTCGACAGTCGAGTGGCGAGGTCAATCCGAGAGGGTATGTCAGTTACACCGCAGAACCCGCAAGGGATGGATCTTCTTGTATGGCAACAAATGGTTCGAACAGACTTCAGTCTTCCGCGCGCCGTGGGCGCCCACGCAGTTTCGACCGCGACGAGGCGCTGTTCCGGGCGCTGAGCGTATTCCAGAAAAACGGATATGAAGGCACGTCCATGGCCCAGCTGGTCGATGCCATGGGCATCGTCTCTCCCAGCATCTACGCAGCGTTCGGGTCGAAGGAAGATCTATTTCGGGAAGCCGTCGAAATGTACAGTTCGACGATGGTCGAACCAATCTGGGTCAAGCTTGACGAGATCACCGATGTAGAACTGGCGGTTCAAACCATGCTGTTTGCCTTTATCGACATGTTCTCCGAGGCGGGTGAGAAACACGGTTGTCTGGTCATGCTCGGCACCAGTCATCTCGGCCAAACGGCGGAGGGTGCCCGGACATTCCTCCGCCAGCAACGTCAGGGTTTCAAGGCGCGTCTGGCAGCACGGTTCGAAAGATCAACCCGGGACGGAACTCTGGCCCCGGACAACGACCCCGAGACGCTGGCCGAATGCGTTTTGGCATTTTTTGGCGGGCTTGCGATCGAGTCTGTGGACGGGACGGAAAGGAACGTTCAGCGCCGCACTGCCCAGCTATTCTGCGAGCGATTCTTTAGATAGATATTTATGTGTTGCTTGACACAAAAGATCCTTGAATCTGGCTTTATGCCTAATTATATGCTGTCCATCATAGAAATATCGGTAAGGACCGCCACCATGGTTCGCGTTTCCAACAAAGTCACTCCCCTCTTCGGGTTCGGATCAGTCGCAGATGTTCCGCGGCTGCCCGGCGGGTTCGCGGATACGTTCACGAGCTACCACGTCGATACAGGAAGAATCCGGCTTCATGCGGTCATCAGCGGCCAGGGCGAGCCGCTCCTGCTACATTGCGGATGGCCGCAGAACTGGTTCGCATGGCGCTACCTGATGCTGCCGCTGGCCGAACGCTTTACCGTTATCGCGGTCGACCCTCGTGGCCTCGGTCTGTCGGACAAGCCTGCCGATGGTTATGACGTCGATACGCTCGCGCAAGACATGTTCGGTCTCATGGACGCGCTCGGCCACGACAGATTCATCATGGCCGGCCACGATATCGGCGTTATGGTCGGTTATGCGATGGCGTCACTGAATCCGGACCGCATTCGCCGCATGGCGCTTGGCGAGGGCACGATCCCCGGCGCGTCACCCTCACCGGAAATGATCCCCGACGATCGCCGGATGAGCGATTTCCTCTGGCACTTCGCCTTCAACCGCGCGCTCGAGGTGAACGAGCGGCTCGTCGAAGGGCGGGAGAATATCTATTTTAGCTACCAGTTCGCAACCAAGGCAGCGTCGGAGGACGCCGTGCCGAAATATGCACGGGACTTCTATATCGAACAGATCCGCCGGGTCCCAGGCGCTCTGAAAGCCGGCTTCGACTACTACCGCGCTGTCGACAAAACGATCCCACAGGTGCACCGCCACATGAAATCGAAGGTGTCGGTCCCGGTTCTCGCCTTCTCCGGCGAGTTGGCCTGCGGGCCGATGGTGGAGATGGAACAGAAAGCCCTGGCGAGCGATGTGGAATCGGTCATCATCCCCGGCTGCGGACACTTTCCTGCCGAGGAAAAACCCGAAGTCCTGCTCGCCGCACTGACCGACTTTTTCACAAAATAGGGCCACTGCCGGGCGAACCCTGCACGCGCGATGGCGCGCCCGGCAGATCCTAACAGACAATCGGGAGCACAACTAAAATGTCCGTTCAAAATAAAATTATCGTATTGGCGGGGGGAACTGGGCATCTGGGCTCTCTGATCGCCGAGGCCCTGCTGGGCAAGCCGGAAGTCACCCTGCGGATGCTCGTGCGTCCGCAAAGCATCGAGAAAGTAGCCGCGCTGCGTGATCGAGGCGTCGAAATCATCGAGGCCGACCTCGAAGATGCCAAGGCGGAAGCACAGCTGACTAAAGCCGTGGACGGCGCTTATGCCGTCGTCTCTGCAGTCGTCGGTCAAGACGCCATGCTCGACGGGCAGCTCCGGCTGCTCGGAGCCGCCGCGCGCGCGGGCATTCGGCGCTTTATCCCCTCTTACTTTTCCTATGATATCTCGGGCCTGAGTGCAGGTGAAAACACCAATACCGACATGTTGCACGCCTTTGAGCGCGCCGCCGAGGAGGTCCGCGGCGATGTCGAGCTCGTCCAGATCCAGATCGGTGCCTTCGCCGACCGGGCGATCCTGTTCGGGTTCCTTGGTGCGTTCGACGTCGCGAAGAGTGAGGCGTTTCTTTGGGGCGACGGCAGCGCGAAGATGGACTTCACCACCTATCTCGATACCGCGCGGTTCACCGCGGAGGTCGCCGTCGATGACGCGCCCGTGCCAGCTATAGTCCAGTTCGCAGGCGAGAGCCTGACCTTCCCCGAACTGGTGAAGGCTTATGAAGAGGGCTCCGGCAAGTCCGTCACCGTGAAAAATCTGGGCACGCTGGCAGACCTCGAACGCGAAATCGAGACGCGCATGCAGACAGAGCCCGACAACATGTTCGCTTGGCTGCCGCCAATGTACTGGCGCGCTCTGCTGTCGGGAAAGGTAAAGTTGCGCTCCATTGCGAACGACCGCTACCCGCATATCACACCGATGACCGTCGCCGAGTATGTCCGCGGCGAAGGCCTATAGCCTGAGAAAGGAAATCTAAGAATGACCGAGTCCATTGATCTTAGCAAAGCACTCTACCCCGACCTGCCCGATCGCCGCGTCGTTATTTTCGGCGGCACCGGCGATGTGGGCGAAGGTCTGGTGCGCTCCTGGCTGAAGACCGGCGCCCATGTCATCGTGCCGTCACGCACCGAAAGCCGGGTCGAACAGTTCCGGCAGGTCCTGTCGGACTTGGGCGATACTGATCGTCTGAGTTTCGATGTTGGCGACTATACCGGTTTCGACGCTGCAACATCCGCCGCCGACCGGATCAGTGACACATTTGGTCCTGTCACAGATGTGGTCGCCTCGATCGGCGGCTGGTGGCAGGGCAAGCCAACCTGGGAGATCAGCGAGGCCGAGTGGCAGCGGTACTATATCGACGTAAGCACAGCCCATGTCGCCACGGCCCGCGCTTGGGTACCACGCCTGCCAGAAACCGGCAGCTATCACATGATCTTGGGCGGCAGTGCCCAGATGCCGGTTCCCGGTGCCTCGATCATCAGCATGCAGCAAGCCGCGCTACTGATGATGCGGCATGTCTTGTCAGAAGAGGTCGGCAACAAGACCCGCATCACCGCACAAATTCTTGGCCCGGTCATCACCCGTGCGCGCACACGCGTCGATCCCGATTGGGTCACGAACGAGCAGGTGGGACTGATTTCTGCCGGCATTGCCGCAGCCCCAGCAGCGACGAATGAAGACTATGTTTCCTACAACAAGGCGCAAATGTTGGAAAATCTGAGAAAGCTGGGGGCCTACCCGGCGTGAGCAAACCGTTCCGGCAACTTTCTATCCTGGCAATCAGAAAGGAAATCTTGTGTCCATGAACGTTTTATATGTAACCGCATCGAAAGCGACCGGTGGTCGCGACGGGAAGGCCGGCACGCTCGACGGTAGCTTCCAGGTCAGTCTGACCACGCCGAAGGAACTCGGTGGCCCGGGCGGCGATGGCGTGAACCCTGAACAGCTGTTTGCCACAGGCTATGCCGCCTGCTTTCTCAGCGCGATCAAGTTTGTTGCCCATAAGGAGAAACATGTCGCGGTAGGGGACGACGCATCGGTCACGGCACAAGTCGGGATAGGCTCGGTCGAGATCGGCGGCTTCGGGCTGGAAGTCGAATTGACCATTGATCTACCGGGCGTCGATACGGCCGTTGCCCGAGAGCTGGTGAACAAGGCGCATCAGGTCTGCCCTTACTCGAACGCGGTACGCAACAGTATCGACGTCACCTTGGTACTTTCGCCGCCCAAGGTCTGATCTGCGGATCAAGAGCCGGCCCGATGCCACGTCAGCCAGCCGTTCAGGCAGACCAGGGTGAAAACCACTAGGGGCGATATGGCATGTGCATACTCCCCGTTCAGAAGAACGGTTCCGGCGGCGGCGGCCATAGTCCCGGCGGCAAGCGCGCTGCCTAAAAGTCGTGTTGCTGGAAGGGCAATCAAAAAAGCCGATGTCCATTCCAGCAGACCGGTCACGTAGTGAAACCAGCCCGGATATCCCCAGGCCCGATAATCCGCGACAAGGTCTTCTGAGGCAAAGATGTTAAGCGTCCCGCCAAGAACAAAGAAGGCGGCCAGAAGCCAGGCGAAGAAATTGCGCCAGGAAGGGATTCTCATGTTGTGTCTCTCATTCTATCAACCACTCCTTCCCCGGTCATGATCGGGGCCTTGAACAAGCGCAAACCAGTCCGAAATTGGGGCGGATTGCTACCCCCTCACAACGTGCAGACCGAATTATATCGCCGATGATGCCAGACGAGTGGGGTTTGAGTGTCGTCGAGGTCGATTTCGCGTGGCCCGCCTGCAAAGAGGATATGGTCCGCCACATCCATCTCGCCGATGACCGCGCAATCCAGGGCCGCGACAGCGCCATCGAGGCGCGGATGCCCCGAAGGCCAATCTTTCCAGTCGCCGTACCCAAAGCGATGCTCGACACCTTGCTTGCCCGCAAAGGCATCCGCCACGTCTTGCTGAAACTCCGAGAGGATCGCGATGGAAAATCCTCCGCTGGCCCGGATCATCGTCGCAAGGTCCGACCCCGCGTTGATGGACACGAGGATTGCGGGTGGATCGATGCCAAGGGACATGGCGGCCGTCACCGTCCGGCCCAGGCGTTCGCTCCCGCTTCGGGCCGTGACGACACAGACGCTGGCCGCGAGTGACGCCATCGCATCCCGGAAATCCTTTTGCGGAACGTCGTCGCCGCAGGTCGTGTCGAGCCGCAATTGGACGGGTCCGCTCTGAGCATTGCCAATAGTCATGACCCGCTCCTCGGTTCGGGCGAAAGCAACGTCTTTAGTTTGTTTGGAACGCCGTCCATCGCTTCGGCATTGGCTGGCGGCTCGCCCCGTTCAGTGATGACGGGCCAGAGCTCGGCATATTTCAGATTGAACGCGACCCATTTCTCCATTTCCGGCTCGGTATCCGGCCGGATCGCATCAGCGGGACATTCGGGCTCGCAAACGCCGCAATCGATGCATTCGTCTGGATGGATCACGAGCGTGTTCTCACCCTCATAGAAGCAATCCACGGGGCAGACTTCGACGCAGTCCATATATTTACAGGCAATGCAGTTTTCGGTGACGATGTAGGTCATGAAAAGGTCTCAGTGGACAGGGTGGTCCCGCCACAACCCAGGGCTGCGGCGGGGCCAGAGGGCCGCGTTCAAGCGAGGTTGGCTTCGGCGAATTCGTAATTCGCCAGCTTGTCGAAGAAGTTGGTCACGTAGTCGGGGCGGCGGTTGCGGAAATCGACGTAGTAGCTGTGCTCCCACACATCGAGACCGAGCAACGCCGTGCCCTCGCCGGTGGCCAGCGGGTTCACGCCGTTCGGTGTCTTGGTGACTGCCAAAGTACCATCGGATTTCTGGATCAGCCACGCCCAGCCGGAGCCGAACTGACCGATGGCTGCGGCCTTGAAATCTGCCTTGAATTGCTCGACCGAACCGAAGGCGTCGACAATCTTGCCTTCGAGTTTGCCCGGGATGCCGCCACCCGTAGGCGAAAGTGCGTTCCAGAAATGAATGTGGTTCCAGTGTTGGCCCGCGTTGTTGAACACAGGCGCACGATCGGCATCGCCATAGGTGAGCGCAATGATCTCTTCCAGCGACTTGCCTTGCAGATCGGCATTCGCGTCCACGAAGCCGTTTAGCGCCGTGACGTAGGCCTGATGATGCTTGTCGTGGTGCAGCTCCAGCGTCTCCTGGCTCATCCCGCGCGCGGCAAGGGCAGCGTGGTCGTAGGTCAGGGCAGGCAGTTCGAAGGCCATGATGTCTCTCCATTGTGCGCCGGGGGCTTGCGTCATGAAGCGCGGGCGGCTATTAAAACAAGTGATAGCTTTGAAAAACATCCACGGGAATATGTCAAGCAGCAACTTGGAAAATTATGGCCGAGGATCTCGTTCACCGTCCGAACGGATTCTCATGGCATTGAAGATGCATGGCGCGCTGACGTCGGTGCAAGTCGGCGACATGCTCGGCATTACCGGCGAAGCTGTGCGGCAGCAGCTTGTGAAGCTTTCTGCCGAGGGTTCGGTTTCCGAAGAGCGCCGCAGCGCGGGGCGCGGCCGCCCTTCAACCTACTGGCACCTGACGGATGAAGGTCAGACTCGATTTCCCGATACCCATGGGGCATTGACGATAGATATCCTGAAGAGCATCCAGACTGAACTGGGCGCGGACGCGCTCGACCGGATCATTGCGGCAAGAGAGACTCATACGCAAACACAGTATGAAGCCGCCATGTCCGACTGCGACAGCCTGAAAGAGCGCATCGCAAAGCTGGCGGAACTGCGCTCCGGAGAGGGGTACATGGCGACGATGGAAGAAACCGACGGTGGCGCCTTCCTCTTCATCGAAAACCATTGTCCGATCTGCGCCGCCGCGCGTTTCTGTCAGGGGTTCTGCCGCTCGGAGAAAGCGGTGTTCGAGCGCGTGCTCGGCCCGCACGCGCGTGTTGAGCGCACAGAACACATCGTCAATGGCGGGCGGCGCTGCACGTATCTCATCCGCGAGACCGAAACGGTGCTTCGATAGTCAAAGGGCATCACCCTGCCGTGGCGGTCGCGTCGCGTCGAGGCACCGCAGCCATTGCCAGCACAAAGGCGATGGCCGAGCAGGTCACGATTGCCACGATCATCGGCACGGGCGTCCCGTTGAAAAAAATTCCCGCGATCCCGATCATCAGCGTTGCGGTTGTGAATTGCAGCGCGCCCATTAACGCCGAAGCGGTGCCCGCCCGTTCGCCGTGGTCCTCAAGCGCAAGTACCGCCGTTCCAGGCACGACAAGCCCCAGACAGGCATATCCCAGCAATAGCAGAACTATCATCAGCGGCAGGGGCGCCGCCCCGGCAAGTTCAGCGCCCAACAGGACCAACATGATCATCACGTTCGCCGCCGTCGCGAACCGGATTATCGGGCCCAGACCGAAGCGGCGGCTGAGATATCCGTTGAGTTGGGCAACGCCGATAAAGCCCGCCGCGTTGATCGAGAATGCCAGACTGTATTGCGTCGGGCTTAGCTCGTAGTGGTCGATCAGGATAAAGGATGAATTCGCCACATAGATCATGAAGCTCGCCAGCCCGAAGCCGCCGACCAGAACAATCCCCAGAAAACGCGGCATGCGTAACAGCAAGCCGTAATCGCGCAATGATCTGGCGATGTTGCTTTCGCCGCGCTGTTCGGGCGGGCGGGTTTCTTTCAGGGCCGTGCTGAGAAGAACTAGTGCCGCGACGGCCGCTGCCGCCATGCTCCAAAATATCGTTTGCCACCCGCCCATGGTCAGGGCCGCGCTACCCGCGAGAGGCGCCAGGACCGGAGCGATGCTGATGACCAGCATCAGCGTCGCCATGAGCTGCGCCGCTTCTGGCCCGGTATAGAGATCCCGGATCACGGCCCGGGCGATGACCATCCCAGCCGCCGCGCCCAGTCCCTGCACCGCGCGCGCGGCGATCAGCCAACCTATATCCTGCGCCAAAGCCGATCCGACCGCGCCCAGCAGATAGAGGCTCAGCCCCACGAATAGCGGGCGCTTGCGGCCATACATGTCCGAGAGCGGTCCATAGACAAGCTGCGCCAGCGACATGGAGACGAAAAACGACAGAAGGCTGAGCTGAACGGTTGCCGTGTCGGTGTCAAACTCCTCCTCGATGGCCGGAAGCGCCGGTAGGTACATGTTAATTGCGAGCGGGCCAACCGCCGTTAAAAGCCCCAGGATCAGGGCCGTAAGATAAAAACTGCGCACGCAAAGAACCTTTCGTGGCTATGCATATGTGTTGGCCTGAACCGGCAACCCGCAAAATTCTGGCGAGGGCAGTCTCGTCCTAAACATACGTCGGGGCGCAACCGCAGCTCAGGAAGAGCTGGTGATCCAGAATCTAAGAGACCAGGGGGATATCCGCTTCCTTCCGGTCGTAAATGTCCCGCGCGCGGTGGATATCCTGGTGACGCGCATCCGCCCAGACAATCAGTGCCGCCAGCGGTTCCAGCACCGAGCGACCGAGATCCGTCAGGCGATAGTCAACCTTTGGCGGCGTCGTCGGATAGACGGTGCGCTCCACCAGGCCATCACGCTGCAACGATCTCAGCGTCTGGGTCAGCATCCTCTTGGAGATATCGCCGACCGCCTTATTCAGTGCGCTGAACCGCTTTGGCTCACGTGCAAGCAGCATGAGGATCAGTACCGACCACTTGTCGCCGGTGCGGTCAAGGACGTCACGAACCGGGCAGTTCGAAGCGTCGACGCCTTCGGTCTGCCAGGCCTCGAAATGCCGGATGATCCCTTCGGGGACGTCAGGGAGGTTACTATCGTGTTCCCTGGTCATCTGAAACTGCCTCCTTGCAATCCCTCACGAGAGTGGGTAACTGAAAGAGACCATACCCCATATCTGCACCATGTGCAAATCGTGAAGGATCCCACCCATGTCAGACCGGACAGCCAAATACCTCGTCACAGGCGCTTCAGGCCAGCTCGGAAACCTTGTCGTTGCCGATCTGGTTAAGACGGTGCCAGCGCAAAATGTCGTCGCGCTGGTCCGGCGCCCGGACTCAGCCGCCCCGCTCGAAGCCTTGGGCGTCGAAGTGCGAATTGGAACCTACGACGATCCCGCCTCGCTTGAAGCCGCTTTTCAGGGCATTGACCGTCTGCTCCTGATTTCGGCCTCAGAAATGGGCAAGCGCATCGCCCAGCATCAGAATGCCATCGACGCAGCGAAGGCGGCGGGCGTCGGTTTCATGGCCTATACGTCCATTCTCCGGGCCGAAAGCACTCCGATCGGTCTCGCTGCCGAGCATCGCGCGACGGAAGACGCGATCACGGCCTCGGGCCTCCCCCACGCCATCCTGCGCAACGGCTGGTACACCGAGAACAAGACGGCCTCCATCGCGCCCGCGCTCGAATATGGCGCTTACATCGGCGCGGCAGGCGACGGACGCTTCTCCAGCGCCGCGCGTCTGGATTATGCCGAAGCCGCCGTCGCAGTCTTAAGTGCCGACACGGTCGAGCCAGGCGCCGTCTACGAGCTGGCCGGTGACGAAAGCTACACGATGGACGAATTTGCAGCCGAAATCGCCAGCGCGGCCGGAAAGCCGGTCACTTACGCCGACATGGGCGAAGCCGAGTTTGCGGCGGCACTGGAAGGCGCGGGCCTGCCGGGTCCGATCGCGGCCATGCTCGCCGACAGCGACGCCAGCGCGGCGAAGGGCGCGCTTGAGGACGACAGCCACACGCTGCAACGCCTGATCGGCCGCCCGACAACCCCCTGGACCAAGACCGTGCGCGCCGCCGTCGCGGACCTGACCTCCAGCTAGTCCGGGCTGAACGTCGCCCGATCCAATTTCAAAGTTACAAGGAAAACAAAATGAAAGCTGTACAGTTCAGCGAATACGGTGGACCCGAAGTCCTGAAGCTTGTCGAGACCGACGCCCCCCATGCCGGACCGGGTCAGATCCGTGTTGCGGTCCGGACCGTGGGCGTAAACCCGGCCGAATGGAAGATCCGGGCCGGGTACTTCCAGGAGTTCATGCCGGTGGAGTTTCCCGCCGGCGTCGGGTTCGAGGCCGCCGGGATCGTCGATGAGGTTGGCGAAGGAGTGACGGATGTTGCGGTCGGCGATGCCGTATTCGGGCATGGCCCTGGCGCGTTGGCGGAATACACCGTGCTGACCTACTGGGCGCACAAGCCGGAGGACATGCCATTCGATGTGGCCGGTGGGCTTGCCGTCGCATCGGAAACGGCCATTCGCGCCCTCGACTATGCCGGCGCGAAATCGGGCGAAACGGTTCTGATCTGCGGTGCCGCC
Organism: Magnetospiraceae bacterium; assembly: GCA_049605255.1. Lineage (GTDB taxonomy): Bacteria > Pseudomonadota > Alphaproteobacteria > Rhodospirillales > JBMYUJ01 > JBMYUJ01. Next base: position 7,372 of record JBMYUJ010000025.1, on the reverse strand, counting down.
GGCGGGGTCGGCACCGCAGCCGTTCAGATCGCGCGGGCTCGCGGCATCAAGGTCATCGGAACCGCGAGCGCGGCCAAGCACGACTATCTTCGTGAGTTAGGCGCGATCCCGACAACCTACGAACCGGGTCTGGCGGATCGTGTGACGAGCCTTGCGCCACAGGGCATCGACGCCGCGCTCGACCTTGCCGGTGCGGGCATCATTCCCGAACTGGTCGGACTCACCGGCAATGCCTTGCGGGTGGTCTCGGTCGTCGACTTCACCGCCCCGGAACACGGCGCGGTGTTTACTCCTACGCCGCAAGAGCATCCGGAACGGGCGCTGGAGGAGGCCGTCCGGCTTTATTCCGAAGGCGCCCTGGACCTGCACATCGAGAAGACATTCCCGATGGAGAGGATCGCCGAAGCCCATGCGCTGAGCGCCGAAGGGCATGTCACCGGCAAGCTCGTCATCACGGTAAGCTGAGCCGAAGGACTGAAATCGCCCTGCAAGATCCGGGCGGCCTACGCCGCCCGAACCACCAAGCTCAACGCGATGAGGCCCCATGGAAATCGGACTCTTCACCTTTGGCGATATCGGCACCAACCCGCAGACCGGGCTGACCGTCACCGCACCCGAACGTCTGCGCATTATCGTCGAAGAGATCACACTCGCCGATCAGGTCGGGGTTGATGTCTACGGATTGGGCGAGCATCACCGGCTGGACTACGCGGTATCGTCGGTGGCCGTCGCGCTCGCGGCGGCGGCGACACAGACCAAACACATCCGGTTCACCAGCACGGTTTCGGTTCTGAGCTCGGAGGACCCGGTGCGGCTGTTCCAGCAGTTCGCCACTCTAGACGGGCTGAGCGCGGGCCGGGCCGAGATCATCGCCGGGCGCGGCGCCTTCATCGAGTCCTTCCCGCTCTTCGGCTACGACCTCAACGATTACGACAACTTGTTCATCGAAAAGCTGCACATGCTGCTGGAGATCAACAAGCAGGAACATGTGACCTGGCCCGGCACCGCGCATACCCAGGCGCTCGACGGGCTGGGGGTGTATCCCCGCCCCGTTCAGGCCCAGCTTCCGATCTGGATGGCGGTCGGCGGCACGCGCCAATCGGCGGCGCGGGCGGCGAGCCTCGGCCTGCCCGCGGCCTTCGCCCTGATCCTCGGCGGTGAGTGGGCGCGGCTTGCACCCCTGCTTCAACTCTATCATCAGACAGGTCACTCCAGCGGGCAGGACCCGGCCCGCCTGAAGACCTCGCTCAACGCCGACGCCTTCGTCCACGAGAGCATGGAGAAGGCGATCGACATCTACTATCCGGCCCATTCCGCCCGGATGGACGATCTCGGGCGAGAGCGCGGTATGTCGGCGCAAAGCCGCGAGACCTTTAGCGCATTCTGCGGCCCACGCGGCGGCTATTTCGTCGGCGGGCCGACCGAGGTGGCCGAGAAAATCCTCGCAGCCCATGAGGCGCTACGGTTCGAGAGGATCATGTTGCAATTCGGCGTGGGCGTCATCGACCATCGCACGATGCTGAAAGCTATCGAGATCCTTGGAACCCATGTCATCCCGGAAGTGCGTCGGGGACTTGCCAGGGCAATCTGACAGCCAAAAAGTTCAAACCAAAAATTTTTTCTATATCGACGGTTCAGTTAAAGTTTCATATCAGGCGGTTCTGATATCGGGTTCGCTTAACGTGTGCTCAGGATCTCTTACGTCAGATACTCGCACACCAGACCCGATACCGCCCCTGCCCGGTGACCTCACGGATCAACCCCAATGCGGTAAAGTCGTTGAGGTTGCGTTGAGCGGCCGCCCGACTGGCCCCAGTTATTTCTTCGGCCATCGGCGCGGAAACCAGCGGCCACTCCGACAGAATCTCAACCAGCCGTTTCGGCGTGCGCCCCGACCGGCCTTTCAGCGCGTGCGCCGCCCTCTCCTGCCAGGCCTCAAGCTGATCGAGATGACGCAACGCCGCCAATGTCGCCGCCCCTGCCCCGTCCAAAAATTGCCGAAGCCGCTCTTGCGGATTTCCGGCGCGACGCAGCCTTGACAACCCGCCACCCGCCAGCGGCAGGAATACTGCCCCGCCGTTCATCCCGTCCACGACAAGCCTCGCTGTCAGTACCGCCGCTTCCATCTCTGCACCTTGCACATGTGCTAGCAGGCCAGCTGGTCCCCACAGGAACAGACCGAACGCGGCTTGACTGATCGGATGCAGAACCCGGGCCCGGTTCATTTCTTCGCACCATGTGTCCAACTGGTCGCTGATCGGCTTGTGGATCGGCGTGGAATATTGACCCCTTTAGCGGGGTAATCGGCGTCCAAAATTGACCCCCTTTTATTGATGTAGCACTCCACCTCGTTTTGGACGGACGAGGTGACAGGGGATGTTGGTTGTGGAGACGGTTGGGCGTATTCGGCGGGCGTATTTTGTGGATGGGAAACCGATCAAGGAGATCGTGCGGTCGCTGAAGGTTTCGCGTAATACGGTGCGCAAGGTGGTTCGGTCCGGGAAGACGGCGTTCGACTATGACCGCACGACCCAGCCGCGGCCCAAGATCGATCCCTGGCGGCCTGCGCTGGATGAGATGCTAGCCGCGAATGCCCGGCGGTCCAGGCGCGAGCGTCTGACGCTGGTGCGGATCTACGAAGAGCTGCGCAATCGGGGCTATGGTGGCGGTTACGATGCCGTGCGGCGCTACGCGTCCGCCTGGTCGAAGGCGCGCCACGAGGCGTCGGTTGACGCCTATGTGCCGCTGCGCTTTGATCCCGGCGAAGCTTATCAGTTCGACTGGAGCCACGAGATCGTTGTAATCGACGGCGTAACCACGACGGTCAAGGTTGCCCATGTCCGCTTGTGTTATAGCCGGATGCCGTTCGTGCGGGCCTACCCCCGTGAGACCCAGGAGATGGTGTTCGACGCCCATGACAAGGCTTTCGCCTTCTTCGGCGGGGCCTGTGGGCGCGGTATCTACGACAGTGAGGCGTGAGCCGCCATCGGTTCGAGGCCACGCCGAACAAGACCGCGGTGGATGCGATCTTCATCGGCAAGGAGCGTGCCTATAACCGCCGCTTCCTGCAGATGTGCGGGCACTATCTGGTCAATCCGGTTGCCTGCACGCCGGCATCTGGCTGGGAGAAAGGACAGGTCGAGAACCAGGTGGGGGTGATCCGGCGGCGCTTCTTCGTGCCGCGCCCGAAGTTCAAATCCTATGCCGAGTTAAACGTCTGGCTTCAGGACCGCTGCCTGGCTTGGGCCAAAGCCCACCCCCATCCGGAGATGAAGGACAAAACAATCTGGGACGTGTTCGCGGAAGAACGCGCTAGCCTGATCCCCTATGTGGGCCCGTTCGACGGGTTCCATGCCGTTCCAGCCGCGGTCTCCAAGACATGCCTGGTGCGCTTCGACAAGAACAAATATTCGGCAAGTGGCCCTCACGTTCACCGTTTTCACGAGGCGGTGCCAGTCGTTCAGGTGACACTCACCAATACCTGCGGTTTTTCGATAACAGGAGTTAATTTCGACAATGCACCGTCACCAGCCCGCCGCGAGCGCCCGCGCGGCTTTGACCGTGAGAAGGCACTGCTACAAGCCATAGAGGCCCTCTGGACGCTCGGCGATCAGAGCATCAGACATGCCCCCACTCCCAGAACGATTGGCTTACAGGCGTCACGAAGGCAATACACAACTCTGCGCCACACCGGGTGGTGTTCGTCAGCGAACGCCCGCAACCTTTGCCGGCAGGTACACGACGCCTACAAGAATATCGCTGACGACCCCGAGCGCTTTGCCGAACTCCTTCTTGTCGGCAAGATTGCCGTGATCCACCAGCCCGCTTTGCGCCACTGCAATCAAGGTGGGCGATGTCGCAAAGGTGTTGTGTTTGAGCTGATCGGATTGCCCACTTTCGCCGGTCAAATCGAAAACATAAATCCCCTTGCCGCGGAGATCGTCAATATTCGCGCCTTCGCCGACGCGAGGTCGGCCGCCGTGCAAGCGCCTGGAAGCCTCCAGCGCGCGGTCCTTGCGCGAGACCAGAACTAGAAAATGTTTCGGTAGCGGGTCTATTGCCGCAACCTGCGCGCTGAATACGTCGACATCGATATCCGGTGCCGCCAGAACGAGCGCATCTACACGCCGCAGGACGGATTTGTCGCCACGCAGCGATAGTTCGCGCAATGCACCCATTGTCAGCGCTGCCCCCATGGAATGCCCCATGAGTATAATGGAACGGGCCTTGCTGGAAGCAATGATCGACAGAGTTTCGGCGAGGCGGCTTGCGGAAAATTGCGCACTGTCATGGTCGTACAGATAGAGCGCCGGATCCCCGGCGGAGGGCCAAGAGAAGGTGATGGCCGCGCCGGGCACGTCGAAATCGTGCAGAATCTGAGCATGCCGATAGACGCTCTCAGGGAAATCCGTATTATATCCGTGCACGAATATGAAGACGACCTGTTCGTTTTCCGGCAGTGCTTCGAGACGGCTATTCACCTTCGACAGGAATTGTCCGCGGCTGAGGCCGGTATGCGCGCGCAGCGGCGCAAATTGTCGCTTCGGGTCGGGCTTGCTGTTCGGGTAGGAAATTGTGCCCGGCTCACGGTCCGGCGGTACGGAAACGGCGATTTCGGCAAAATTCAGCGTCGATGAGCGGTCGCCGGCATAGAGCACGAGTTCATTGTCGTTCGGGCGGCGTGAGGTCGCGACAAGCACATGCTCGACCGACGCTCCAGGCGTGCCCGCCGATATCACCGGAAGGATCTCCGGATCCGACGCGCAGCCCGTCACCGAGAGAACGCCGACCAGCCCCACGCACATGCGCGACAGTCGCGAGCGCCGCGGCTCCGCAGCTAGCCGGCGCGAAAGCCAAAACTGGCCGCATCGCAAAGCCATCATCCTCGTCATGCCTTCAATGCCCCTTCCCGCTTCACCGCTCATGGCGCGGCATCATCTTACCGACACTCTGCGACTGGCACAATAGGCATCGGGGTGCGTCGCGGAATGCTCAAATTCCCGAAAGCCGGACCGTTCATAGTTGGAGTTTTCCGCTGTAATTTCCTGGCTGGGAGAAGGAGCTGAAGGGATGAAGGCATCGACGCCTTGTGAGGCGCAGAAGGCGTTCATCTTGAAGCAGGACGGTACGCGCAATGCTCACACAAACTCTCGATCGAAGTAGAGGCTTCTTCAAATTGAATGAGCGCCGGCCGAGTGTCGAAATTCCAAGGGAGTCATGCCTGTCCAGCGACGAAAGGCTCGGCGAAAATTGGCCGCGTTGTCGAAGCCGATCACAGATGCAATATGTTCCACCGCGAGTGAGGTATCCCGCAAGTATCTCATGGCGATTTGGCTAAGAACGTTGGCGCAAATTTCGCGGTAACTGGTTTTCTCCGCACTTAACCTGCGCCTCAGACTCCTCGCTGACATTCCCATCTGTTCAGCAATCTCCTCGACGTCAGGGATGCGCCCATAACTGGCGATCAACGCCTCGCCTACCAATCTGGCAACTCCCTCCTGCTGTTGCAATTCACCGAGCAGTTCCTTGCAAGCCTTGCGCACAGAACCATGCGCGATGAGATTGCCGAACTGGGGTCGCGCGTCGAGCCAACTTGCATCGAAGAAGAAGATGTTCGCCCTATGCTGGAAGCAAGGCTCGACTCCCAACAGTCGACCAATCTCCGACAATGACGTGCGCGGCGCATAGGTGACGTGAAGTGCGGACGGCTTGAAATCTCCACCTGTCATGTCCCGGAAGGCCCCATGGACCATTCCGAAATGCTCCTCGACCAGAAAGCGGTATAGGTCTGAATCAATGTCTCGATGGGCGAATGGGTCGACAATGATCGCAACCTGATTACCGTGTTGCTGGACTTTTACATGAACCAGATTGGCGGCGAGGCTCTGCGCCTCGACTGCAAAGTGCATCATGGTCCGCAAGTCCGGCGCGCTCATCATTGCAAAACCATACATCCCGAAATACGGCATCCGCCGCCGGGCGCCGCTTTGAAAAGCGAATGTCGGGTCGAGCGCGGCTTGGGATGCGGCCTTATATGCAGCTAGAACCTGACCTAACGAAACGCGTGTCTTCTCTGATCTGATGTCGGTCAGAGTCAGACCGGCAGCGGACAGCACGGCCGTCGGATCCGAGCCCGCTGCCACCAGCTCATCGTACATCAGGGCGATATGTGTCGGGAGGTGCAGCTTACGGTCCCATTGCACGGGACGCGCAAGCTCATCTTCCGCAGACGTGTTGGCGAATGTCCTTTCTTGCACGTTCCCTCGCTGATGTGTTGCCTCGGCAGGCGCTTTCTCCAAGCTATTTTGCTCCCAAACCTCGCCGGATGCCCTACGATTTAAACAAGTATCCGTGCGCGTTCAATAGGCGTAGGGTCATTTTCGGCCAATTTTTAGTTGCGCATAGCTACCTTGGGAGCTTGTTGACCGGGTACTGGTGTTTGATTCTGGGGGTACTGGAAAAATTTCAAACGGCGAGATAAAGAATCCGAGGAATGAAAACGAACTCGAAAAAACCAAGTATACCTCACCTGATCGACGCGGAACGCGATCTGGCCTTTAAACCGGAAGTGGGCACCAATTCCTTTTTTGCCATCGCCGATGTCGAAACGAACGAAGGCAGGAAGTTCAACGTTCTCGTGCATCAGCTTGAAGTGCCCGCACCGGCCGAGGCACCGCGGAAATTCCTGAGCATCTTTAATGTTTTCGATATCGATAACGGCACCTTCAAAAGCGATGAGATCATCCATTCGGAAGATGAGGTCAAGTACAGCACCGACCGGATGTATGTCGAAATGCCTAACAGCAAGATTAGCGGTGATCTGCACGCCATCCAGGCTTCCGCGAAGTTCGATTGGGGATCTGTCGATCTTGACATGCTGTTTCCCGGCGAGGTGATTTACAATGCGGGCCTCGGCATCTTCGATTTTGTAGGGAACATGCCCACGGGACAATACTCTGTCGTGAACGGCCTTGGCAGCGGAACCCTGACCTTCGAGGGCGAAACGCACAAGATTCACGGCAAGACATGGTTCGACAGGCAATGGTTCTGGCGTCATGATTTCTACGGAAACAAAGAAAAACCAATGACGGGCAGTTTCCAAGAACAGGATATGTACTGGTCTTGGATGAACCTTACCCTGGATAATGGAGAGCTGCTGGGCCTGTGGGACATATACCTCTATGGAAAACAATCCAGTTGGGTTACCACTGCCAGGCCGGACGGTTCGCATATCGTTGCGAATATAGAACCCCTTGCCGTGTCGGCGAGCGAATACTGGGCCAGTCCGACCGGGCAACGCTACCCAACCAACTGGGTTGTCAGGATACCTGAACTCGATGCTGAACTGATTGTAAAGGCAATCAAGAAGGAA